>JANMVQ010000291.1:0-29072 GCA_031392845.1 Chloroflexota bacterium | reverse complement strand
GAACTGGAGAATTCAATTGTGGTCTCACCCGATCTTGGCAATGCCAAAAACGCCGCGCTGATTGCGCGATTCTTGGGGTTGCCCGTAGCCGCAGGCAATAAGCGCCGCTACTCCGATGACAAAGTCGTCATCGACATCGTGGGGGATGTCGAGGGCAAAGACGCCATCATTCTGGATGATGAAATTGCCACCGGCAGCTCCATCATCGAGACGATTGAGCGGTTGCGCGATGGGGGCATTCGCAAAGTTTCGGTAGCGTGCACCCACGGTCTGTTCACGGGTAAGGCCATTGAGCGGCTCGCTGCCCGCAACGACATCGTGGAAATTGTGACGACCAACACGGTTCCGGTGCCACCCGAAAAGCAATTGCCAAACATGAAGATTTTGTCGATTGCGTCGCTGCTATCCGAGGCCATCCGGCGCACCCATAATGGCGAGTCGATTAGCGCGCTATTCGAAGGGGATCTCTGATCATCGGAATTACTCACCGCTACGCCGCGACAGACGCGCCAGCACCAATACTACGACAGCGGCCAACCCCAGAAAAGTGAGCAACTTGAGCAACGGAGGTTGCGACACCAATGCCGCAGCCCCAAAGGCGCTGCTGACCGAGGCATATAGCAGCACAATTCGCTTGGCACTCCAACCTTGATCAATGAGCCGCAAATGTAGATGACCTCGGTCAGCCTGGGCTAGGCTGCGTCCATGTCTCCAGCGGTCGAACATCTGCCAGACCACATCGGCAATTGGCAAACCCATGACCAATAACAGCAGCGCAATTTTGGCCCCGCCGATGATGCCAATGCAGGCCAGAGCAAACCCCAGCCACAGCGCCCCACCGCCGATAAATATTTTTGCTGGTGGCAGATTGAAAATCAAAAAGCCCGCCAACGTTCCCATCAGCGCAAGCGGGAGTAACGCCACGCTGTACTGGCCCTCGCGCAGCATGTGGATGGCGGTCACGCCGGCTGCCACAAACGAAATGCTGCCTGCCAAGCCGTCGACGCCGTCCAAAAAATTGACTGTGTTGATCATGCCGATGAACCAAAACTCAGTCAACAATACGAGCAAGATGCATCCCAACACCCAGCCTAACGATGCACCAAACATTGGCTGAAAAACCTCGGTCAGCGCAATTTGTTGGCCGGTGAACGGAAATGTAAAGCGCTCGATAAACACCAATGACCCGATGGCGATGAGCGCGCACAGACCCTGCACGATAAATTGCGGAGTTGAGGGGATATCGAAACGGTCATCCAAGAAGCCCATAACGGCAATGATTACACCGCCGATTAACACACCAGCAAAACGAATAGGCTCATTAGTGCGGTCATTCGTATCCACGCCCAAGTGTTGACTCAGCAGCGCAGCCACAGCAAACGCGCCAAATAGTGGCAGCACGCCCAAACGCGAGGTGACTCGTGCATGCTTGCGGCGGCCGCCGGGCAAATCGGCAATGCCCCACTTGATTCCTAGACTGATGGCAAGACGAGTGAGCAACATGGCAATGCCCAACGCCAACCCAAACGTAATGAGTATGGGCCATATGGGCAGTGTAGGTGTATTGGCCAGCACCGGCAGATTAAGCACATCTATAATCTTATCGTGTCTCGTGCTGAATCTCCTGCTCCGGCGTCGGGTCCATCCACGCCACGCCCTAGCGGCGCTGCTCGGTGGCTGTATGGATTGGCAGATGTCTTCCAAAACCATTGGCTGGCTATTTTTACCGGTATCTTGTTCGTGTATTCGCTGCTCCCGTTTGCAGCACCACTACTAAAACAGGCCAGGCTGAACGGCCCAGCTCAATTAATCTATCTGCCCTATAAGATGATGTGTCACACATACGGATTCCGCTCGATGTATTTGTTTGGCCCACAGTTTGTGTATACCCGCGATGAATTTGATGCGCGCACTGGGCTGAACACTTTGGCCAACCGTGGGCTAAATGGCGATGTGCTGGCCGCACGTGATTTTCAGGGCAACCCAGAGATGGGCTATAAAGTTGCCCTGTGCGAGCGCGATGTGGCGCTCTATTTTTCGATGGCTATCGGCGGTGTGATCTTTAGTCTGACGCGTCGGCGATTGCATCGCATGCCGTGGTGGCTGTTTGTAATGATCGGTGTGGTGCCAATCGGGCTGGATGGCTTCTCGCAATTGCTCAGTCAGTTCCCTGGTTCGCCGGTGCCTTTTCGCGAGAGCAATATAATTCTACGGTTGCTCACAGGCAGCCTATTTGGATTTAGCGTGGCATGGTTAGTCTTCCCAATTATTCATGCCACGCTTGAAAATAGCGAGAATAATAACTTATGAAATCATCCAGATTTCCTGTCAATATCGTGGTTTTGCTGGCCGTCGCGCTTATGTTTGGGCTGGCAATGGGTATGCTCATTATCAGCAACAACCCCAGCACATTATCGTCACCTTCAGCAATTGTGCCGAGTAGCGGCAGCAGTCGACTACGGATTGGGAAGCCCGCGCCCGATTTCACGCTGAATACCTTGGCTGGCACACCGGTCAAGCTGAGCGATCTGCGCGGCAAACGGGTGTTGGTGAATTTCTGGGCCGCATGGTGCGCGCCGTGTATCGAGGAGATCCCAGCTTTGAAGGCAGCCTATGCCGAGCTGCAAAAAACCAATAGTGATATTGTCTTTGTAGGGATCGGTTATCAAGATAAGACCGAAAACCTCAAATCGTTTGTTGAAATCAACAAGCTACCCTACACGATTGTCGAAGACAGCACCGGCAAAACAGGCGACGCATACAATATCTTGGGAATGCCCACCTCGTTTTTTATCGACAGTAGCGGCGTGCTGCAACAAGTCGAAACCGGCGTGTTGACCAAATCAGACGTGCTGAATCAATTCGAGAAACTCAAATGACCCAATCTCCTATCTCCCCTACCCTTGCCATCATCGGCGGCAGCGGTTTGTATGCGATGCCCGGTTTGATCGATGTAACTGAGACAAACATCAGCACGCCCTTTGGCAATCCATCGGATGCCGTCATCACTGGCATGTTAAACGGCAAGCGAATTGCCTTTCTGCCGCGCCACGGACGCGGACACCGCCTCAATCCCAGCGAAGTGCCGTATCGTGCCAATATCTGGGCGCTCAAGTCGTTGGGGGTGAAGCATATCGTGAGCATCAGCGCGTGTGGCAGCCTGCGTTTGGAGATGAAGCCGCGCGACATCGTGGTGCCTGACCAATTGTTTGATTTCACTAAAGGCAAACGTGCACCTTCATTTTTTGACGATGGCATTGTCGGGCATGTAGGCGTGGCCGAGTCGTTTTCGCGCTCACTCAGCGCAGCAGTAGTACAAGCAGTAGAGCAAGCCGGGGGCACTGTGCATGGCAGTGGCACCCTTATCACAATTGAAGGCCCACGCTTTAGCACCAAGGCCGAGAGCCGCGCCTTCCGTGCCTGGGGCTGCGACGTTATCGGCATGACGGCCTGCCCAGAAGCCTTTCTGGCGCGTGAAGCCGAGATCGATTTTGCAATCATGGCGCACGTCACGGACTATGACGTATGGCACGAAGAGGAAAAACCCGTCACGGTTGCGATAGTCGTTGAGCGTTTGCACGCCAATCTGTCAATTGCACAGCAAGCCATTGCCAATATTTTGCCCATTGTCGAAACCCTGCCCCACGAAAGCGCTGGCGCATCCAAACATGCGGTGATGTCGGGCAAAAACGTAATCGACGCTGCGGCACGAGAGCGGGTGAAGATATTGACCATTGACCATTGACCATTGACCATTGACGTTAAATGGTCAATGCTTACTCCTCCGGCTCACTCGACAGCATCAGAGGAAAGCCTTCCATACGGGCGGCGAAGATGCCTTGGCCAACCAGTTTTTCGGCTTCGCTGCGCGGCCGCACGCAGACCAAGGCCAGCCCTTCAAAATGAGTCACCGTAGCGATATGTTCGGCGATTTCGTACGATAGTTTAAACAGCGACTGCATCAGACGAATTACAAAATCAAATGTAGTGACATTGTCGTTGTGAATCAATACGCGATGCTGCGGCTCGACCCATTCCATCGTCTCGGTATCACGATGGGTGTCAGTCTCGACATCCGTCTCGATGTCCGGTTCTGGGAAAAAGGGATTAGGATTGGCTTGAAAGTATGATTTCATTCTAACTATCTATACTGACTATCTGTTTGACAATACGTAGAAGTCCGGATGATTGTTCAATACCCAAGATATACCATGATTTGCTAAAGGTTTGGGCGCATTTATAAAAATGACGTTCAAATGGCGTTTATGAGCACAACAAGCGGGGTTAACAATTCAAACACTAACAGTGCATCAAGCACTAGCAATCGTATTGCCGCTGCCCGACAGCGCCGTTTTGTGGGCCGCGCCAACGAACTCGCCCATTTCCAGGCGGCATTGAGCGTGCCAGAGTTACCTTATGTTATTTTGTATATCTATGGGCCAGGCGGCGTTGGCAAAACCACTTTGCTCAAGCAACTACAATCTATTTGCGCCCAAAATCAAACTATTGCGATTTATCTCGACGCACGCAATATTGAGCCTTCGCCGGAAGCCATCAACACTGCGTTGACCACCGCGCTAGGCATTCCAGTTACCGAAGATGGCCTGCGCCATATTGGTCAGCAACTCCAGCGGCATGTTTTGTTGATCGACACGTTTGAGATTCTCATGCCGCTAGATGGCTGGTTTCGCGAGGTTTTTATGCCCGCTACCCCAGAGAATATGTTGGTGGTCATGGCGGGTCGACAATCGCTTTCAGCGGGGTGGCGCACCGATCCGGTCTGGAGCGAGTTACTCCGTCTGGTGCCGCTACGCAACCTGACCACCGAAGAAAGCCGCCTCTATCTTGCCCAGCGCAACATTCCCGACGAACAACACCAGGCTGTGTTGAACTTTACACACGGGCATCCGCTGGCGCTATCGATGGTGGCCGATACCTTTGCCCAGCGCCAATCCTTAAATACCTTCAATGAGCCGTTTCGCCCGGAAGATGCACCGGATGTTATTAAAACATTGCTGGAACAGTTTGTGCAGAAAGTGCCGGGACCGGCCCATCGCGCCGCCTTGGAAGCCTGCGCTCTGGCCCGCGTCATAACCGAAGCGGTATTGTCGGTCGCGCTAGACATGCCGAATGTGTCCGAGCTGTTTGATTGGCTGCGCGGCTTGTCGTTTATCGAATCCAATCGGCTGGGTCTCTTTCCGCACGATTTGTTGCGCGAGGCATTGGTTATCGATCTGCGCTGGCGCAACCCGGTCTGGTTTAACGAACTGCACAAACGCGTGCGCAGCTTTTACAAAGCACGCCTGTTGCAAACAAGCGGGCTGGAGCAGCAACTGGTGCTGTTCGACTATTTATATCTACACCGCGACAACATGATCGTGCGGCCTTACTTTGATTGGCAAGAGTCCGGAACCACCCTGCCCCAACCCATGCAGCCCAGCGACATCCCGGCGCTATTGGATATGGTGCGCCAACACGAAGGGGAGACATCGGCCCAATGTGCCGCGCATTGGTTCGCCCGCCAGCCACAGGGCGTGCTGGTGGTGCGCGAGCCGGGCAAGAGCAACACGCCATTAGGATTCATGTGTACCGTAGAACTCAACGAGGCCAGCGACGCGGACATCCTGGCAGACCCAGCCACCGCGCGCGCCTGGAAGTTTTTGCAACACAGTGCGCCCTTGCGTAGCGGTGAACGCGCCACGATATTCCGCTTCTGGATGGCCCGCGATACCTACCAAGCCGTATCGTCAATTCAAAGCCTGCTCGGGGTAAACATGACCCGCCACGAACTCACCACGCCACGCTTGGCGTTTAGTTTTATGCCCTTTGCCGATGCAGAATTCTGGGAGATGGTGGCGGCCTATGCCGATATGATGCGGGTGGAAGAAGCAGATTTCATCATAGATGCGCGCACCTATGGCGTATATGCGCATGATTGGCGGGTGACTCCAACCTCGGCTTGGTTGGATTTGTTGGCCGAACGCGAAATCGCGCTGATGTCGCTGGACAAACCAACCGCCCCCAAACCCGTCATGCACATGGTGGCGCTGAGTGAGGAAGATTTCGCCAGCGCAGTCAGGAATGCTTTGCGTGATCTGGCCCGCGCGGAAGCGCTACGCAGCAGCCCATTGCTACGGTCGCGCCTGCTGGCCGAAGTTGCGGCCACCGCCAACGATGTGACCCGGGCGCAGGCGCTGCGCACCCAAATCATGCAAGCAGTCGAATCGCTGCAAGCCTCACCCCGCGAAGCCAAGCTCTACCGTGCGCTGTATCACACCTATGTGCAGCCCGCTGCGACACAGGAACAAGCATCTGAGATTCTCGATCTGCCATTCAGCACCTATCGGCGTCATTTGCAATCTGGCATCTTGCGGGTGACCGAAATGCTCTGGCAACGCGAGTTAGGCGGCTAATATCAATATAAAGAAACAGGACGCGGATTCGCAGGATGGCAGGATTTTTTGGATCACTTATCCTGAAAATCTTGTTATCCGGTCAATCCACGTCCTATTTCAGCAGCGTAAGTGAGCAATTTGGACAAAATTCGCTTTAGCGCAGTATAAAATCCAGCAGGGCCAGACCGACGGCAAGCAGGGCCAGCGGCCACAACGATGTGTGTGGAGTTTGCGCTTCAATCTGCACAGGCCGTGTGATTTCCTGCTGAGCCAATGCTTCCATACGCTGGGCATTGCTCACAAAGCGACGGGCAGCGGCTTCGGGCCAACCCCGCTTCTTCAAATCGCGGATTAAAGCATCGGCGCTTTTGCCCCGGCGGATTTCTTCGGTCACGATATGCTCTAGCTGCTTGAGCGACAACCCCAAATATTTCATCATTCACTCTCCAAAGCCGCATCCCACGTAGCACAAAGTAAAAACTGACCTTCGCCACAACCTATGAGTGCGTCGCTCGCCTCGATACTCAAATTAAAATGGATGACCTGCATTTACGCAAACTTCACTGATTACCAGGTCAAGTGGAACGTCGTGCGCTTCCACCGCAAAATCATGCACTTGCTGTAACCCAAACGCCAGCCCGACTCGCCCTACTCCCGGACGGATGCGGGTCAGAAAACGATCGTAATAGCCCGCCCCGTAACCCACTCGATGAAAAATCATCTTGCTTGCTCGCTCGACCGCTGTTGCGTTTGCGTGTTTATTTGCTTCATCGATTATTGAGGTACGAGCCTGATCTTCAATGCGTCTTAGGATGGAGTTTTGCTTAAAAGCGAGTAACGGCACGAAGACTAGGTCTATTTCTTCTGGCTCGATGCGCTGCTTCATACGTGGCACACGCAACCCAAACCCACTGACCGCGAAGGCATCTTCATTCAAGGTGCTTATTTGCAGGCTAGGCGTCTCTTCTCTGTTGCGAACAAAGTGAGGTATCGCAACTTGCTTGCCGTTTAATAGCGCATGTTGTATTAAATATTGTGTGTCGATTTCACTGCGCATTGACAAAAAACAATGTATGCATTTGGCCGCAATATATTGCGGCAATTGCGTAGCGCACTCACAAATGACACGGCTCCATGCGCGACGTCGCTCCGGGACCGCGGCATCTCGTAACGCAATAATTTGTTCGCGAATGCTGGCTTTGTCAGACATGGTTAATACCAACGGTCGTCAGCCACGCGGGCTGCTTTCGCGGGCTGCCACGCCTCCATCTACAGGCAAAATAGCGCCAGTGATATAGCGAGCGGCAGACGACGCCAGAAACAATATCACGTCCGCGACTTCATCGGGTTGCCCCAGTCGGCCAAATGGAATCAAGCCCGTGGTAGCCGACAACGCCTGTGGATCCTGCAACGCCACCAGCAGCGCCTCGGTCGCAATCAGTCCCGGCGCGATGCAATTAACCCGAATCCGATGCGGCGCAAGCTCGATAGCCATCGCGCGGGTCAGAGATTCGATGGCCCCTTTGCTGGCGATATAGGCGCTGCGATTCTCGAACGCATGCTGGGCCAGCACCGAGCTAATATGAATGATCGTCCCCGCTTGCTGACGGGTGATTAATGCACGTGCAACCTGTTGGCTCAGCGCGAATGGGCCGAGCACGTTGGCGTTCAAAATCCGTTGCACATCGTCAAGTTTGGCGTCGATAAACGCCTCACGATCAAATTGGGCGGCATTATTGACCAACACATCCACCGGCCCAACTTCGGCTAACATGCGCATACAAGCGGCTGGATCGGCCACATCCGCCTGCACCAACACCGCGTGGTCACCATGGGCCTGAATCTGGTGAAGCACATCAGTCGCACCCGCCTCATCATTCCGATAGTTAATCGCGACACGATATCCAGCCTGGGCAAAGGCCTTAGCAGTAGCTGCGCCAATGCCACGCGACGCACCTGTAATCAAAACGGTCTGCATAGGCAAATAGTACTTCAGAAAGGAAAACACAGTGGACAGTAAGCAGTTCTCTTCTACTTTCTACTTTCTGCCCCCCAGTTGCCAAATTCAAGAATTCATGCGACAACAGATGCTTATATGACAAACGCACATCCACTCAACGACAAAGTCGTAATTATTACCGGGGCAAGTTCCGGAAT
This sequence comes from Chloroflexota bacterium, assembly GCA_031392845.1. GTDB lineage: Bacteria > Chloroflexota > Anaerolineae > J036 > Brachytrichaceae > JANMVQ01. The sequence goes on along the minus strand of JANMVQ010000291.1, from coordinate 20,520 downwards.
CGGTGCAGCAATGGCGCGCGCGCTGATCAAGCTGGGCAGCAAGGTGACGCTGGCCGCGCGTTCAGCGGACAAACTGCAAGCCGTTGCCAACGAGCTTGGCCCGAATGCGCTGGCCGTGCCCACCGACGTAACCAAGGGTTCCGATGTAACAAATCTGGTGGCGCGCACGGTCGAGCACTTTGGGCGGGTGGATGTGATGTTTGCTAACGCTGGCATTTATATCCCCGGACCGTTTGTCGACGGCGACCCGGAAGCCTATTCGCAGTTGCTCTCGGTCAACGTCGATGGCGTGCTGCGCTGCATCCATGCCGTATTGCCCCATATGATTAAGCAGGGATCAGGCGATATTCTGGTGACTAGCTCGATCTCCGGCGTAATCGACATTCACTGGGAACCGGTCTACAGCGCCAGCAAACACGCCGTGCAGAGCTTTGTACACAGCATGCGCCGCCAGGTTGCGTCGCAGGGGCTACGGGTGATGGCGCTCTCGCCGGGGCGGGTGGCCAATGAACTGTGGGGCATTCACGACCCCGCCGAAGTGCAACGTCACGTGGACGAACGCATCAGCGTTACCTCTGAAAATGTAGTGGATGCGGCGATCTTTATGTTGTCGCAGCCGATGAATGTGACCGTGCGGGATTTGGTGATGCTGCCGCAGGCGCAGGATTTGTAGTGCACAATGACGCGACAAGAAATTGAGCGCGCCTTGCGTCGCCTGGGCATGCTTGCAAACCGACAAAATATGCATATCCGCTTGTTTTTAGTCGGTGGAAGTGCGCTCACACTCGGTTTCAATTTGCGTGAATCGACTCGTGATATCGATGGACTTATCCTTGCACCGGAAGATCATGATGCGTTAAAAGAAATGATCGCCATTGTTGGTCAGGAAATGAACCTGCGAGCAAACTGGTTGAACGACGATGTGCGAATTTTCGTGACAAAAATCAGCGAAGGTCCTGTTTTGCTTGATGCACCCGGCATCACTGTGCAGCGTGCTGCCACTGAACAACTTTTGGCCATGAAGTTGGCTGCATCGAGAGACATGCAGGATGATCGTGATGCGATGGCGTTATTGGAGGAACTCATTCTGGTTCAACCGCGATTATCGAAAACCGAAGCTTGGCAGCAAATTGAACCGTTCGTACCATTTCAACCGGGCTTAAAATTGCGAGCAAGGGAGTTGCTAGATCATTTCTGGCAACAAAGAGAACGGGATGATTCAAACCAAGACCCAGATACTTGATATTGCTCAAGCGATTCTAGAAAATCGTGTCCTTGATGCACGCCAATTGACACAAGATCTCTGGGCCGATACGCCCGATTTTTCACTAATAGAATTGCCAACTGCGGATTCGAATATCACACTTGTGCTTTGTGCGGCTCTAGTTGAATTATTTGCAATGCGCCGTGGCGACAAATCACCCAAGTGGGTGTCGAACATCGGTGGGCTTACAAAACCGATGTTTTTGGTGCCCGAGTTCGAAAAAATCCCTTATCAACGTCAGCGATGTTTGGATACTGCACCAGAACCGCTCAAAAAGCGCAACCTATTTGCACCAGATAACTATCTCTCATTTGTTTAACTTTCTGGAATGGATTTGCCCACTTGCTCACCCTCCCCTAAAATCCCCCCGCTCCCATGACGACGCGAGAAAGCAAAATGCCCGTGCTGGAAATGCACCACATCTCCAAGCGCTTTGACGCCACCCAGGCGCTCGACGATGTATCGCTGACGCTGTATCCCGGCGAAGTGCATGCCCTGCTCGGTGAGAATGGCGCTGGCAAAAGCACGCTGATCAAAATCATGACGGGTGTACATCAACCCGACAGCGGCGAGGTCCAAGTACAGGGCAAACCGGTGCATATTACCGGCCCGATGCAGGCGCAGACTCTCGGGATCGCCGCGATTTATCAAGAGCCGATGGTTTTCCCCGATCTGACGGTGGCCGAGAATATTTTTATCGGCCACGCCGTGCGCAGCCCGTTTATGCAGTGGGGGGCGATGTTTCGTGAGGCCGAAGCCATCCTGAGCAAGATTGATGTAAAGCTGGATGTGCGCCAACCCGCCCGTGGATTGACCTTGGCCGCGCAGCAAGCCGTCGAAATCGCCAAAGCCATCTCGCTGAATGTGCGCGTGCTGATCATGGACGAACCCACCGCATCATTGAGTGCGCATGAGGTCAAGCAGCTCTTTCGCTTGGTAAAGACATTGCGCGAACAGGGCGTGGCAATCCTGTTTATCAGCCACCGCATGGACGAAGTCTTTGGCATCGCCGATCGCGTAACCGTTTTTCGCGATGGCAAGCTTATCTCAACTACGCCGCGTGGCGATGTCACCCCTGAGCGTGCTATCCGCGACATGGTGGGGCGTAAGGTTGAAGAGTTCTTCATCAAGAGCGAAGCCAAGCGCGGCGATCTGCTGCTTTCGGTGCGCAATCTGAACAAGCAGAATGTCTTTCGTGACGTGAACTTTGATGTTTATCAGGGCGAAGTATTCGGATTTGCCGGACTAGTCGGCGCACGCCGCACCGATGTCGGGCTGGCACTGTTTGGAGTGGAACCTGCCGACAGCGGCGAGATCACTTTTGAAGGCAAGCCTTTGACTATTCGCTCGGCCGAGCAGGCCATCCAAATGGGCATCGCGTATGTGAGTGAGGATCGCCGACAACTGGGATTAAGCATGCCGCAATCGATCACGACCAACATCACGCTGCCAACCTTGCGCCAGTATTTATCAAAGCTGGGTCTAATTAAATTTGACGCCGAACGCGAAACCGCGGAGGCTTTTCGCAAACAACTCAATATTCGCGCACCCAATGTGCAGCATCAAGTGGGCAAACTCAGTGGCGGCAACCAGCAAAAAGTGATGTTGAGCAAATGGCTGAATGCCAAGCCCAAGTTGCTGATCCTCGATGAACCCACCCGCGGGATCGATGTGAGCGCAAAAGCCGAAGTTCATCACATTATCAATGAGTTGGCCCAGCAGGGCATCGGCATCATCATGATCTCGTCGGATTTGCCTGAAGTGCTGGCGATGAGCGACCGAATCTTGGTCATGCGCGAAGGCAAGCAAATGGGCATCTTCAGCCGCGCTGAAGCCACCCAGGAGCGGGTCATGAGTGCGGCGGTAGGTACATTAGTGGCTGGAGGTTAGTCGCTGGTGGCTGGCAGTAGGTCATCGATACCAGCCACCAGCGAGTAGCCACCCACCACCGGATCGACTTGAATTTGATTAAGAAACTCATCCGTCCCGAACAACTCCGCGAGTTCAGCCTGTTTTTGTTGATCGTGTTGATTGTGTTGTTCTTTGGCTCGCAGATCGCCAATTATTTTAACTGGCGCACCTTTACGCGCATCTCGACTGGCGTGTCGATTATTGCTGTCGTGGCGGTGGGGCAGACCTTAGTTGCGCTGACCCGCAACATCGACTTGTCGGTCGGCTCAATCGTCGGGTTTACCGCGTATATGGTCGGCACGATTTTGACCAAAAACGATGCCATCCCACCATTAATCGCAATTTTGATGGCGATGACGATGGGAGCGCTGGCCGGCGTGATCAATGGGGTGCTGGTGGCCTACGGTCGGGTGCCGGCCATCATTACCACCCTCGGCACCTTGGCAATCTTTCGCGCCATTCTGGTCTATTCAGCCAACGCCAAGACGGTGGTCATCGACACCATGCCGCAATGGGTGAAAGATTTCCCGCGCCAAAGCCTGATCAAGCTGGGCGAATTTGATTTGCGCTTGTCGGTTGGGATTGCACTTGTAGCCGTGATCGTGTTTCAGCTCATGTTGGTGTATTTGCGCTTTGGTCGACGCTTATATGCGATTGGCAGCAACCCGGAAGGCGCGCGCATGGCGGGTTTGCCAGCGCAGCGGATTGTGTTGGTGGCGTATGTGTTGTGCGGGGCGTTGGCTGGGCTGGCCGGATTCATGTTTCTGGCCCAGTTTGGCAATATTACGGTCGTCGCCGCCCAGGGGATGGAGTTGCAAAGCGTCGCGGCGGCCGTTGTCGGGGGCGTGAGCACGAATGGCGGCATCGGTAGCATGCTGGGAGCGCTATTGGGCGCAACGATTATCGGCACGCTTGAACAAAGTTTGATCCGCTGGTTGCAAATCAGCGAATTTTGGCGTGACGCGCTGCTAGGTTTGCTGATCTTGGTCGCCGTCGCTGCCGACGCCACGATCATGAATCGTCTGCGCAAGACTTGGTCGCAGAGTGGCTTGAAAAACAGTTCAGAAGGTTTATAAAGTTCGGAAGGTTCTGAAGGTTCTGAAAATTATCAGGTCACTTGCATTTTTGAATCATTATGAACCTTTCGAACCTTCGGAACCTTACAAACGTTCAGAACGCTCTACTCATGATTAACACAAAATCATTTCTCCGTTGGGAAACGCTCCTGCTGGCGATCCTGCTGGTGGTGCTGGCATTTAATGCGGTGCAGTCGCCGTTTTATCTGCGCCCTGATAATTTAATTAATCTTTTTAACTTATATATCGAGGAGATCATCGTCGCCCTGGTCATGACTTTTATCATCATCAGCGGCGAAATTGATTTATCCGTCGCATCAGTCATGGGGCTGGCGGCGTGTGTGGTGGCCAAACTGCATTTGCAAGGTGTGCCGATGGAATTGTGTGTCGTTGCGGCGCTTCTGGCCGGCATTGCATGCGGCGCATTCAATGGTTTCTGGATCGCCTTCGCCGGCTTGCCTTCGCTGGCGGTCACCCTGGCTGGGCTGATCGGCTATCGGGGTGTGGCGCGCATTCTGCTCGAAGACAAATCGATCGGCAGCTTCCCAGAATGGTTCAATGCGTTGGGGCAAAAGCCCTGGCTGGGCCCGTTTCCCTTCGCGCTGGTGCTCTTTCTCGTGCTATTGATCGTCGCTATCATCGTGTTGCAACGCTCCGCATTTGGGCGCTACACCTATGTCATTGGCAACAACGCCAATGTGGCCCGTTATTCCGGGATTAGTGTACGCGCCAACAAAATGTGGCTGTTTATCGCCTCCGGTTTCATCGCCGCATTGGCCGGTGTGTTGCTGGCCGCCCGGCTGGGGGCAGTGCGTGGCAGCACGGCCGAAGGCTCGGAGCTCAATATCATCACCATGGTGTTGTTGGGGGGCGTCAGCATCTTCGGCGGCACCGGCACGCTGACCGGGGTGGCGCTGTCGATCCTGATTATTCTAAACATCCGCAACGGCATGTCGCTGGTGAATCTTACTGGCAACGTACAGCCGGGGGTTATTGGCGCATTGTTGATTTTGTCGGTGCTGATTCCGAATCTGGTGGGCAGAGCGCGGACGCGGATGAGACGTTCATAACACTTGAGCAAAGGCTCAGGCCCATTACTTGTCATGCCGAGACTATGATTGCTGACGCGAAAGCAAGCAGCAAAAACAAGACCTGTCACCCTGAACCCTTCGACCCGCTCAGGGCAGGCTACATGAAGGGCCTCGTTCATTCCGTACAGATCATGTTTCTGAGCAGGTCGTAGGAAAGCGCATCCATCTTTCGCCCCAACTATCTCAGGCCCTCGATGTATCCTCCCATTACACCAATAGTCGCTACCGCTACATCCCTCGACTGAACTTTCCACAAATCCCACTACCCAACGCGCCATCCAACCCAGATCCAAACACTCATATATAGGCCGGACGGACACTCCTGTCTGAACGGATAAATTGTGCGCGTTTATTAAATATATGGATAGGTGAAATCATGAGCTTAAAACAATCTGCCGGGATCGAAACCCGCCTAGCGCGGGCCAAAGCATTTGCCCAGGCTTGGCGCGAAGTGGATCCCAATTTGGGTCTGGATGATTTGACGTTGAAGAACTACGACGATTCAGTCACCGATCTGGAAAAGGCGTATATGCATCTGGTGACCCAGGAGACGGCCATCGATAATACCCGCGCCCAAGTCAGCACGTTGACAACCGATACCGATAACAATGAGATCCGCCTGCGTGCTTTGGCCAAGATCAAATTTGGCGCGAATTCGATGCAGTTCGGCCAATTGGGCGGCACTCGCAGCAGCGAGCGCAAGAAGAGCAAAGGCCGACCGCCCAAGAATACGGAAAAGCCGGCCAGTAACTGAGCATTTCCAGCTTCGAATTAAATATTTTCGACGTAGAAATCGGACTTCCGAGTGAAGTCCGATTTCTTTTTGTCGTGGAAATAAGCATTTTTGGTCCAAAAGCGTTGGTTCTCAGCCCAGAAATACTAATTCCCAGTGCGATATATTTAATTTCTGGTTGGGAAACAAAATAGCTGCGCTGAAAACCATTATTTCTGCGCACAGAAATAAACATTTCTGGACCGGAAATAATGATTTTCGGGTCGAAAAGAAAAGTTTTAGACACTATATAGCCCGCCCGAAGGGCGTGGCTTCTCTTTGCGTAGCCGGACCCGCAGGAGTCGCCAGGCGGGCAGTGGCCTTACATTCCCGCTAAAGCCGGGAGAGCCATAATTCTCTCGCTCTGACTGGCGGGCATACGCGTATTTTCAGTCATACCCCAATACTTTTTGAATAAGACACTTCCGGAGGCGAAAAGCATGCTGAGCGAAGTCGAAGCATGCCTGTGGCCGCAGCATAAACTTCGTCATAGAACGCGTCCTTCGACTTCGCTCAGGATGCTTCTTCGACTTCGCTCAGGATGCTTCTTCGACTTCGCTCAGGATGCTTCTTGTCATTGAAAACGCGCTTATTCGTAAGGTATTGAGTCATACCCAATATATTCGCTAAGCGTGCCAGCCATCGTATCGCCAATGCCATAGCCCAAATTGTGACTTTGTTTGACGATCACTCTGCAACGGTCTGCAAATTCCAATTCGAGCTGATGTTTTTTAATGTGCTTTAGCGCTGATTCAAACATACGTTCTAGGCTGTCATAGAAGGATATTTTGTAGTCGCCCAAACCCAGTAAAAATTCGACCCCGGATTCAACATACACCAACATCAAATCGGCCACACTGGCGCTCGATAAAGCAATTTTGCGATATTCTGCAATGAGTTTGCGCGCTTGCTGAACTTTGGGCTGGCCAAAATCGCTCTTGGGCAACATCGCTCTTTCGACGCGTGTTTTATAGCCATCAAGAATTTGCGCTTCATCCTATGGCTGAAACTGCATTTCAAAGTGTTTTCGAACCACCTCAAATTTGGTAAAGAGTTGAAGTATATTCTCCACCAATTGTTCCTTTGGAGCCTCCGTCAGTAGCTTTCGCAGGCGCGCTGCGGTCAAGTTTTTTGGCATGCTGAGATTTTAGCCTCAGGACTGATTTGTCAGCAGAGTTTGGGGGTTTGGGGCTTGTCTTCTGACTTTCTCCCACAACCCATACAGCGTTTAAACAATATATTTTGGCATAGCAATCGGACTTCTGAGTGAAGTCCTATTCTTTTTGTCACGAAAGCAAAAGTATTCGGCTCGAAAGTATTTGTTTGTTGCCCGATAACACTTATTTCCAGGGTGACTTATTTGATTTCGGGTTGGGGGACAAGATATTCGCGCTGAAAACCATTATTTCTTCTCAAGAAAGTAAACATTTCTGGGCCGAAATGAATGATTTGCGGATTGAAATGAAATCTTTTTTGCTATTAGATATCTGCTCAGGCCTATTTAAAATCCGCGAATCACGCAAATTGACGCAAATTGACGCAAATTGACGCAAAAAAGATTAGCGAATATTTGCGTGATTCGCGGAAAAAAATCAGAGTCTGCTCTGAGCCTACCGAAGGGATGCTTCGCCTGCGCTCAGGCTTCGTGAATTTCTTTTGATTCGAAAGAGGCCGACGCCAAATACCCAGGCGGCTGAGGCGGTCCAACCGGCTAAAATGTCTGAAGGGTAGTGCACGCCCAAGTAACTACGGGATAGACCAACCAGAAAGACAAACAGCCCACCCACAATGATCGTAAAGTATCGCCATCGGGTTGACCACACCAGCACGATCAATGCTGTCACAAGCGCCATAGAACCCATGGCATGACCACTGGGAAAACTGAAAGATGTTTCGGGAGAAATCGATAACCAAAGATCGGGTCGAATGCGACCGAAAGCGGATTTGGCAATCAAATTGAGTAACGCTGCGCCACCAATGGCGATGCTCCAAAAAAGTGCATCTTGTCGGCGATGTCGCCACAGGAGAAACAAAAGGATTCCGATATCGAGCGGCACGACCCCATATAAATAACCCAGCGCCGAAAACGATAACATGAGGGTGTCGAGAGTGGGTGTTGCTAGGCCATGAACAAGTAATAAAAGCGGTTTGTCAAAAGATAAAATTTCTTGGGAGGCAACATTTTCTGCCAGCTTTCCAAACACATAGAGTGGAATCAGTACACCGAGAAAGAGAACAATCAACAACCAACGCCGATGACGTAGCCATACGCCGACCTGCGAATTTGCAAAAGCCATACCCATAACATAATTCCTCTATTACCTATCCAACTTTGGTTTATTTCAGGGACTAAGATTATGACAGATCAATCATCCGAAAAAGTGTCGAAACTGCCCAACGAAAAACCGTCGAAAAAGTCAGGCGCAACGCCTACAACCCCCTCGACTATGCCCTCTTCGGATGAAAAAATGGCGACCGAACCTGTTCGACAAGCCATTTATGATGCGCTTTTGAAAGTGGATTCACCCGAAAAAGCGGATGAAACAGTTCGCCAACTAGAGGAGAATGCCGCCGGACAGCGAACATCTGAAATCGCACAAACCCAAAGCGCAGCCAGCCTCGACAGCGCGGCAAAGAGCGTGGAAAAGACTGGTCAAGCGGTGTCAGATTCTGAAAAAGCTGCATCCGTTCTGGCCCAGACCGCTCGTATCATCGCCAAGACAAAAGGGCGTGACAGTGAGGCAATCGCCCAGGCCGCCCAGGATGTGTTAAACCCCGAACTGCACGGTACACCCACTCCCGATGAGGTTAAACAGCGCGAATATCTACGAAAGGCCATCCTCAAACGCCTCAAACCCATCGATGCTTTAGACACTATGTTGTTTCTAAAGATCAATCATCTTCCACATAGCCGTCTCCTGAATCAATTTTTTTATTTCATCACTCGAATATTTACTGGCGGAATGGTTTGGTTGGCCGTGCTGCAAATCGCTAAATTGCGTCAGCGTGGGTTGGGGCAGCGGGCAATGCGTGAAACGAGTTTGCCACTCATTTTGGCCACAATCATGGTTGAAGTGCCGCTCAAGCGATTTTTCAGACGCCGGCGTCCGTTCATTAAGGACATTCAAGCCGTCGCCGTTGGCATCAAACCAAACTCGTGGTCATTTCCATCCGGGCATGCCGCCGCCGCATTTGCCGGGGCCTGGCTTCTGAAACGTTACTTCCCCAAACAGCGGGGCTTGTTGTATGCCTTTGCGTCATTGGGTGCCTTTTCGCGGGTCTATTTAGGGGATCATTATCCAGGCGACGTAATCTCTGGATCGTTATTAGGCGTGTTATTTGCCAAAACTTTCTTGACGATACTTAAATACTGGCACAAGAAGCATTTGCGCTGATCGAAAGCCGTTTTGACTCGTTGGGTTTATTTAGCATTTTTAACTGTCGGATCGGGGATGGTGCGCTTCAATAGGATTGTGACGCCTGCAGGCACACAATCAACCGTACAAGGTGTTTCACCGATAAGCTCGCCATCGACTTGAACGAGTTGGCGCGGCGACGCCGCAATCTTGATATATTGCTTGATCGGCAGGCGGCTGAGTACATCCGCCGGTAAACGTTGTTTCCCCAACATGCGCTGGATCGCTCTTCGCAGACCAACTTTCAAGCTCAAATGAATGGCACATAAATCAAGCTGGCCATCATTACAGGCAATTGACGGATCTAAATCCAAACCCAGCACACCCAGTGTGCCGAAATTTGCCACCCAAACTGACTCCGCATGCCGCTTTATTTGTCTACCGTCTATTTCAAACTTAAAGCGGATAGAGTTTAGATAGAATATCTGCCGCAAAGCTTGCATGATGTAGGCGAATATGCCAAATCGTGTTTTTAGATCACGAGTGGTATCTTGAGTTATTCTTGCTTCATAACCAATACTTAACCGCAGCGCAAAGTAAGTGCTGCTATTCAACAATCCTAAGTCAAGCGCTAGGCGATCACAGTCAGCACTCAATGCATTCTTACACGCTTCTCTTACATCCAGATTGATTTTTAACGCTTTTGCGAGTGCATTTCCAGTGCCGCTGGGCACAATTGCCATGGGGATACTCGTATGCACAATGCAATTGATCACCTGCATGATGGTGCCATCGCCGCCCGCGGCAATCACTCGGTCAAATGAGCGCACATCGCTTAACAGCTCAGCAAGCGAATCGCTTTCAGGAGTTTCCCGAATGGTCAACTCAATTTGTTGCTGTGCCGCTTCACTTTGAAGCCAATCTGAAAGCGCATGCCCCAACTGTGCGCCGGACTTGGGGTTAACAATAGCAAGGAACCGAGTTTGTTTGGTTTCATTCATGCATGATCCTTAACTTGCAATGCGATATTGTAGAGCCATATTTTCGGCGTAGAAATCGGACTTCTGAGTGAAGTCCGATTGTTTTTTGTCATGGAAATAAGCATTTTCGACTCGAAAGTATTGGTTTATCACCCAATAACCCTTATTTGAAGGGCGACTTATTTGATTTCTGGCTGGGAAACAAGATATCCCTGCTGAAAACCATCACTTCTTCTCACGAAAGTAAACATTTCTGGGTCGAAAATAATTATTTCCGGACCGAAACGAAAACTTTTTCGACGGAAATATCTGTATCCGCCCCCGCTCCCCAACCCGAATTGCACATTTCCGCAAGGTTTTCTAAACTCACTAAGTTCGATGCAAGTAAAACCGAACTAACCCCAAGAAGGAGAGAAAAAATGTTTCAGAGAAACAACGTCCTAAGCAGTCTGCTGGCCGCCGCAATGCTGCTATCCGCCTGCGCGGCTCCCGCAGCGCCCGCCGCTCCAACCGAAGCGCCGAAGCCGACCGAGGCGCCCAAAGCCGAGGCCCCCAAGCCGACCGAAGCGCCCAAAGCCGCCGCACCCGCCGCCGGCGAAGTGATCAAGCCCAAGAAGGGTGAGACCGCCGATATGGTGCTGTTGCCCAAGTTCCTCGGCATCGCCGTGTTTGATGAGGCCAACCAGGGCGCACAAGAGGCGCACAAAGAACTGGAGAACAAAGGCAAGCTCGATTTTCTCGGCCCGACAGCAGAAAACTCCGTCGCTGGTCAGATCGAAATCGTCACCACCAGCGCGACCAAAGGCACCAAGGTGCTGATGCTATCAAACAACTCTGGTGATCAGATTGTGCCCGCCGTGAAAAAGCTAACCGACGCCGGTGGCAAGGTCGTGACGTGGGATTCGCCCATCCCCACCGCTGAAGGCGAAGCGCTTTTCGTGGCGCAAGTTGACTTTAACGAGACCGGCAAAGTTATGGCCGACATGGCGCTCAAAATTCTGGGCGCAGCTGGCGGCAAGTTCGCCGTGCTGTCCGCCTCGCCCGATGCCGCCAATCAAAACGCCTGGATCGCCGCGCTGAAAGAGGCGCTCAAAGACGCCAAATATAGCAAGCTTGAGTTGCTGGATGTGGTGTATGGCGACGACCAAAGCGAAAAGAGCTACAAACAAGCGCTGGCGCTGGTCGACAAATATCCCGACATGAAGCTGATCATGGCACCCACGACGGTTGGTATCGCCGCCGCCGCCAAAGCCATGCAGGATGAGAACCTGTGCGACAAGATTAAGGTCTCTGGTTTGGGTCTGCCCAGCGAGATGGCTTCATACACCAAGAATGGTTGCGCGCCGGAGTTTGCGCTGTGGTCATTCGTTGATTTAGGCTACCTCACTTATCAAATTAGCTACATGTTGGCCACCGGTCAACTCAAAGGCGTGGAAGGTGAGAAGTTCGAGGCCGGTCGGATGGGTCAGTACGAGATCACCAAAGACCCGACCCGCAAGAGTGGCCTGCGCGTATTGATGGGGCCCTTCAGCACCTACAACAAAGACAACATCGATAAGGTGGTCGGTGCCGCCCCAGCCGCCGCAGCCCCGGCTGCAAGTGGGAAAGCCGTCGAAGCCAAGAAAGGCGAGACCGCGGATATGGTGCTGTTGCCGAAGTTCCTCGGCATCGCGGTGTTCGACGAGGCTAATCAGGGCGCACAAGAGGCCCATAAAGAGCTCGAAAATAAAGGCAAGCTTGATTTCCTTGGCCCGACGGCGGAAAATTCCGTTGCTGGTCAGATCGAAATCGTCACAACCAGTGCGACCAAAGGCACCAAAGTGCTGATGCTCTCGAATAACGCCGGTGAGCAGATCGTGCCGGCAGTGAAGAAGCTGACCGATGCCGGCGGAAAGGTCGTGACGTGGGATTCGCAGATTCCAAGTGCTGAAGGGGAGAGCCTATTCGTCGCGCAAGTCGACTTTAATGAGACCGGCAAGGTCATGGCCGACATGGCGCTCGGCATTCTGGGCGCGGATGGCGGCAAGTTTGCGATTCTGTCCGCTTCGCCCGACGCCGCCAACCAGAATTCGTGGATCGCGGCCATGAAAGAAGCGCTCAAAGATCCCAAATACAGCAAACTTGAATTGCTCGACACCGTTTACGGCGACGACCAAAGCGAAAAGAGTTACAAGCAAGCGCTAGCGTTGGTCGATAAGTATCCGGATATGAAGTTGATCATGGCTCCGACCAGTGTCGGAATCGTCGCGGCCGCCAAGGCCCTGCAAGATGAGAGTTTGTGCGACAAGATCAAGGTCTCCGGTCTGGGGCTGCCCAGCGAGATGAAGAGTTACACCCTCAACGGCTGCGCGCCGCAGTTTGCGCTGTGGAGCTTTGTCGATCTTGGCTACCTGACCTATTATGTCAGCTACATGCTCGCCACCGGCCAGATCGAAGCCAAAGATGGCGTGGTGTTCAAAGCCGGTCGGATGGGTGATTACACCATCACCAAAGACCCCACCCGCAAAGCCGGTCTGCGCGTGTTGATGGGGCCGTTCTCAATCTACAACAAAGACAACGTCGGGAAGTAAACTTGTCACATCGACCGGAACGCTTTGAGCGTTCCGGTCGATATTATGCGCGCTTTCGCGTTAGCGATCATGGTCTCAGAATGACGCTTTTTATGCAGTCTCGAAGATATAGGGCGTGACGCGTTGTTCTAAACTCGTCCGCGTCCAAAGTTGGTTAACCGCGAAGCGGCGAAGTTTTTTAATTTTGCATTCTGCATTTTAAATTTCTCTTCGCCGCTTCGCCCCTGCGCGGTTTCTTTTTCTTTCTAGTGTTGCGCCAGGCTAAACCAATTGCCACAGCCATCCATAAATAACGCCTGATAGTGTTTGACCACTTCTTCGTAATCCGGGTGGATGGCCCACCTTGTGGGCAAACAATGTGCTGAATGAGCCGAGGCTCTCAAAGCCCACCGCCAAACACACTTCCTTCACAGAACGCCCACGCCTTGAGCATGAGGGCGTAACTATTAGTGGAAGTGATTGATTCCATCAAAAGTCGAGTATACGGAATTATAAATTGAAAATTCAAAAGGCAAAATTCAAAAAGGAGCTTCGCTCACTACATGCGCTTTTTTTAATTCTGCCTTTTTAATTTTTAATTTCTGCGAGCGCGTCCCGGAGAGTCCAGCTCGATCAACAGATTAATGAGCATGACCCCAATCGTCGCCACGACGACAAAAATGAACCCCGGAACCAAACAATTGATCACCCAAGCTGGCCCAGAAATAAACTGTGCGGCAACAAAGGCCAGCCCAATCACTCCCAGGCGAATACACAAGCGCAAGATCAATCGCCGCAACATCATTGAATAGTAATACAACTCTTGAGTACTGATTTTTCCTGGTTGGCTCTACGCGCCAATTCGCGTTATCATAAGGTTATGCTTCCTGTTTAACCAGCAATACGCGCCGATCATTACAATCAAATAAGTGCAGCAGGTGAAACCCCAAATCGTTTCGCTAGTGCGCGAACCTGTCGAATATTCAGATCGCGTTTGCCACTCAACACTTCGGATACGACACCTTGCGAACCAATTTCAGGCAATTCAGATTGGGTGAGACCATGTTCGTCCATCAGAAAGCGCAGCACTTCTGGCCCGGCCGGTATGGGAAATTGATGCTTGATCTCTTCATAGGCGTGAATAAGCGTTCCTAACGTATCAACCAAACTAAATAATGGGTGACGTTCATCATCGCCAACCTCGTCCAACAGCATATTCAATCGTTTGATGGCAGCGTTGTAATCACGTTCATTCCGAATAATCAATATTGGGCTAATCTTGTTCCAATATATCTGTAGTTTAGAAGGTAAAACCAGTGTCATTTCCAATCTCCCTTGTCATACTGTTTATGTGTCAAAACATGTCGAATGTAAACCTTGCGTCGATTGAAATGAATTATTGTGATTAACCGATACTTATTCCCGCCAATATTGAAAACTACTGTACTACCCACCTTATCAGCGCTTGGAAAGGTGCGTCGTAATGCAGCAAAATCATCAAACTGGGTCTTACCCATAATTTTGAACCATCGCAACAACGCAATCTCACTATCTTGATACGACTCCCAAAATAACTTTAGGGCTTTACGTGATATGACGTGCATTCATTTGTCAGTATATCTCATTTCGAGATAAACATCAATAAAATAGAAAGCTATGCGAACATTTCCCGTCTTGCAAACCGAACGGCTCACGATCCGTCCATTCGTCATGGACGATATTCAAACAATTCATGCTATTTTGGATCGCTGCTTTGGCGATGGCAGCAAAATCAACGACGAAGTGGCACTGGCCGAACGCCAGGAGTGGCTGCAATGGAGTGTGTTGAATTACACCGCACTGGCTAAGCTGTATCAGCCCCCGTTTGGCGACCGCGCCATCGTGTTGCGCGAGAGCAACGCGCTCATTGGCTCGGTGGGCGTTGTCCCCTGCCTGATGGAATTTGGACAGTTACCCAGCTATGGCAGCCAGCCCACTGCATCACGCACTTCTGAAGTCGGTATGTTCTGGGCTGTCGACCCAGAATATCAGGGCGTAGGTTATGCTACCGAAGCGGCCCGCGCTGTCATCGACTATATGTTTGCCGAAGAGCGCCTGCAGCGGATCGTCGTGACCACCGAATACGACAATCTGGCCTCGCAAACGGTCATGCGCAAGCTGGGTATGCGCCTCGAACGTAATCCCTTCCCTGAGCTACATTACCTGCAAGTCGTGGGCATCTTGGAAAGCCATTAGTCTGCGAGATCTTCGAGATCTTCGTGTCCTTCGTGGTATAAAAAATCCGAAACATGAACACCCAAAATCTGGTCTGGGTCTATCTACGCCCACAACGCGGACGCGTGCTGCTATTGGGCGGGCTGCTGCTGGTTGGGCTCAGCCTCAGTTTGCTCAACCCACGCATCATGCAGTCCTTTATCGACCGCGCCGTGCAGGGCGACCCGTTGCAGGTTCTGTGGGGGCTGGGGGCGATCTTTCTCGTGGTCGCCATCGCCACCCAAATCCTTAACGTGCTGGAGGCGTATGTCGCGCAAAACATCGCCATGATCGTCACCAATCGCCTGCGTTCCGATCTCACCCGGCACTGCCTCTCGCTCGATATGTCCTTTCACAATGCCCGCACGCCCGGCGAAATGATCGAACGGGTGGATGGCGATGTCTCCAAGCTGTCCAACTTCTTGTCCAGCTTTCTCGTGCAACTGACATTGAATAGCTTGCTTGTCGTTGGAATCTTGATCCTACTATTCGCGTTGGATTGGCGCGTCGGTCTGCCGGTCGCCATCAGCGTAATTGTCGCTGTCATCAGCGCGCGGCTGCTCAACTCGCCCTTGGCCCGTTTGTCGGCGCAAGAGCAGCAACGCAATGCCGAGCTGTTTGGCTTTTTCGAAGAACGCCTCTCCGGCACCGAAGACATTCGCGCGAATGGCGCCACAGGCTATGTGCTGCGCCGCCACATCGAACGGGCACGGGCACGCTTTTGGGCTGCACTCAAAGCCGCCCTCACTGGTGTAGTGGCGTGGCGCTCGATGCACACCGCCATCGACCTCGGCACCATCTCAGCCTTGATCATTGGGGCATGGCTTTGTCTTGATGGCGCGCTCTCGCTCGGTACGGTCTATGTCATCTTCGCCTATACCCAAATGCTGGAAGATCCCGTTAAAAAAATCACCCGCGAGTTGGGCGACTTGCAACAAGCCACCGCCAGCATTGGCCGGGTGCAGGAGCTGTTCAATTTGCGATCGAGCTTGTCTACCCCAGCGCCGAATGAAGTCCAATCCTTGCCTGCTGGGCCGCTCTCGGTATCGCTCAACAACGTTAGCTTTGCTTATCCTGGCGATGACCGAGTGCTGCATCAGCTCTCGGTAGCGCTGCCCGCCGGCCACACGCTGGGTGTGTTGGGTCGCAGCGGTAGCGGCAAAACCACTCTCGGACGACTCTTGCTGCGCCTCTATGACCCAGAGCAAGGCGAGGTGTGTTTGGGCGGAGTCAATGTCCGGCACATCTCCAACACCGATTTGCGCACCCGAGTCTCGGTAGTCACCCAAGACATCCATCTCTTTAGTGCCAGCGTGCGCGACAACCTGACGATGTTCGACAAGACTCTGCCCGACACTCGTATTCAGGCCGCATTGGAAGCCGTGGGGCTGGACGATTGGCTGCTCAGTTTGCCCAAGGGTTTGGATACGATGTTGGCTGCTGGCGGTAGCGCACTCTCAGCGGGCGAGACCCAGTTACTGGCCTTTGCCCGCGCCTTCTTGCGCGATCCGGGTCTGGTCATTCTCGATGAAGCTTCTTCGCGTCTGGACCCGGTCACCGAGCGCAAGCTTGATCAAGCTGTCAGCCGTTTGCTGGCCGGTCGCACCGGCATCATCATCGCCCACCGCCTCAGTACTTTGCAAAGAGTGCAGCAAATATTAATTTTAGAAGAGGGCCGCGTGCGCGAAAACGGCCCACGCGAAGCTTTGGTGCGCGATCCACAATCGCGATTCTCACAATTATTATCGGTTGGGATCGAAGAGGTGTTGGTGTAATGACAAGTACTAATCAAAGCCAAAGCACACCCGCACGTGCTTGGTGGTATATCGTGCGCCTGATTCGTTTTCGCCCTTGGGTGTATGTACTGAGTTCCTTAGGCATCGTGTCCTTCTACATCTGGCCGTTGTTCCCTGGCATCTTTATCCGCCACTTGTTCGAATTACTGGCCACCCGCGATACCTTAAACACCGCTGCACAACTAGCCGATGCCCGCGCCGCAATCTGGAGCATCGCTGCGGCTTTGATCGGCATCTCTCTCAGCCGCAGCATCTTTATTTGGGCCTGGGCCGCCGAGAAAAGCTTCATGCTGATGGCCGGGACACTCATGCAGCACAACTTGCTGCGGCGTATCTTGCAGCGGCCCGGGGCCACCCCTCTACCGGCTGGCTCTTCGCCCGGTGAGGCCATCAGCCGTCTGCGCGACGATGTTGCCCACATCACCGAGTTTGTCACCTGGACCGCCGACCCCATCGGGCAAGCGTTGTCGATTAGCATCGCACTCGTCACCTTGCTGCGGATTGACGTCAGCATTACCTTGTTGGCGTTCTTGCCGCTGGTGCTCATGTTAACGTTCGTCAACGTCATGAACCGGCGAATTCAAATGTACCGTAAAGCCAACCAGGAATCCATCGGCGCAGTGACCGGCTTGCTAGGCGATCTGTTTAGCGCAGTCCAGGCGCTCAAAGTGGTTGGGGCCGAAGAGAACGCAGTCGCTCACCTACAACAGGCCAATGAGGTGCGCCGAGCCGCCGCGCTGCGTGACCAAGTGCTCGAGCGTGTCATTCATGCTTTTTCATTTGGGGCCAGCAACATTGCGACAGGCGTGCTGCTGATTGTGGCCGCGCGCGGGTTGCAAAGTGGGCGCTTCAGCATCGGTGATTTTGCGCTGTTTGCCTCGTACTTGGGTTGGTTGGCGTTTGTCACAGGCATGATTGGCGGCTTTGTGACGCGCTATCGGCAGATGGGTGTGTCTTTGGGGCGAGCAATCGCTTTGTTGCAGGGCGCCCCACCGGCCCTGTTGGTGCAGCCGGACACAGATGCGCGCATGCGTGGCCCACTGCCCATCCTCCCGATTCCAACATACGACGAAAAGACGCGCTTACACCGCTTTGAAGCGCATGGATTAAGCTTTCACTATCCCGGCAGCGACAAGGGCATCAGCGACATAGACATAAACATTGCCCGTGGGCAGTTCGTGGTGATTACTGGCCGCATCGGGAGCGGCAAAACGACATTGTTGCGGGTGTTGTTGGGTCTATTGCCGGCCGACACCGGCACGCTGCGCTGGAATGGCGAATTGCTGCCCGACCCCGGGGCCTTCCTCACTCCGCCACATGTGGCCTATACCCCGCAAACCCCGCGCCTGTTCAGCGAGACCTTGCGCGACAATGTGCTGATGGGCTTGCCCGACCCAGTGCGGGCGGGCAATGACGAGACAGCCTTGACGCAAGCATTGCACCAAGCGGTGATGGAACAGGATGTGCCCACCCTGGAGCACGGCAGCGACACCCTCGTTGGTCCACGTGGCGTAAAGCTATCGGGCGGACAACTGCAGCGCACCGCTGCTGCCCGTATGTTTGCCCGCCCTGCCGATTTGCTGGTCTTCGACGACCTTTCCAGCGCGCTAGATGTGGAGACGGAAAAGATACTTTGGGCGCGCTTGGAAGGGAGGGAGGGAGGAATTGAGAATGAAGAAGGCAGAATGAAGAAAAGGGAAACATCGGATATGTCTTTCTTCATTCGTAATTCTCAATTCGCAATTCTTGCCGTCTCTCACCGTCGGGCGGTGTTGCAACGGGCAGACCACATTATCGTACTGAAGGATGGCCGAATCGATGCGCAAGGGTCATTGGACACCGTGTTGGCCACCAGCGAAGAGATGCGCCATTTGTGGCAGGATGAACAGACAACTCAACGAATAGACAACGGATCAACAGATGAGTCACATCCGCCTATTCGTTGAGCCGTTTCTGTGCAAAATCGACACTCACCCGCACGAAATTTCATCCCTTGACAGTCTGCCAAAACTGGATATTCTTCCACCCCCAGTAAATTAAATGATCGTATAAGCCCTGCCCAAAACAGCTCGGCGACCCAATACATTTGCTGACCCAGACGTTGACGAACGAGTGGTTCTTCTTCATTCCTATTTAGAGCTTATCCGAAAATCATTCTCGGACGCATCTTTCGACTTCGCTCAAGATGCTTACGCTCGGGTTTACGGATAAGTTCTTAAACAGAGAGCGCGAGTCGTAATCGCTTTGAAGCAATCGCTAAATCCAGAAAAGATCTGACCGGTTTAGGGATTGCTTTTTGGCATGCCCACGCGCCCTTTTTGTTCTCATGAGCCAGCTGAATCAACCTTTTCGTGTATTCAATCCTTCGCCAAATTCGCCCAACCCGTATTTAAATTTACTCTCAACTTATCTAAAACCGCAGCGCTGGCGGGTGATATTAATGACCGTGCTGCTGTTCATCGGCATCGGCTTGCAGCTATGGGTGCCGCAACTGCTGCGCACCTTCATCGACGCATTTGGCAACAATACTGGTCATGTTGTACTGGTAGGGATATGGCCGATGGGACTGCTGCCCTTGGCATTGATCTTTATCAGCACTGCGGTTGCCCAACAATTGGTCAGTGTCGCCGCGACTTATACCAGCGAGAGTGTGGCCTGGACCGCCACCAACGAGCTGCGTGCCGACCTGTCCGAACACTGCATGCGCCTCGACATGCCGTTTCATAATGCACATACGCCGGGCGAAATGATCGAGCGCATCGACGGCGATGTCCGCGCGCTGGCCAGTTTCTTCTCCCAATTTATTATTCAAATTATCGGGAATGGATTGCTGTTACTGGGCGTGTTGGTGTTGTTGCTACGCGAGGAGTGGCGTATCGGGCTGATGCTAACCGGTTTTGTGATCCTGGCTATGGCGCTGCTGATCGGCCTACGCCGCATCACTATTCCGTGGTGGGCAGCCGAGCGACAAGCCTTTGCCGACTTGTGGGGCTTTATCGAAGAGCGTCTGAGCGGGACGGAAGATATTCGCAGCAGTGGCTCAGTGCCCTATGTGTTGTTGCGCTATTACCAATTGATGCGCACCACTTTTCGCGCCGCGATGAAGGCAGTGTTGGGTTTCAACATGACCCTCAACCTCACCTGGATCATCTTTGCCATCGGTACCGCCATCGCCTTTCTGCTCAGCGCGTTGTTCTATCAACAAGGCGCACTGACCCTAGGTGCGGTTTATCTGGTTTTCTCCTACGCTACCCTGCTGCAGCAACCAGTCGATCACATCACCCGCGAATTGGAGGGCTTCCAACAAGCCAGCGCCAGCATCGGACGCATTCGTGGCTTGTTGGAACTGCAACCCCAGATCAATGACGGGAGACGAGAGACGGGGGGGGGGGGTGTAGCGGCGCCCCCGCCACCCACCCCCCCCCCAAAAAAACAATAAAATTAAAAAAAAAAAAAAAAAACCAAACAAAAG
>JANMVQ010000135.1:0-15126 GCA_031392845.1 Chloroflexota bacterium | reverse complement strand
ATGCACATTGGGTTTGCCGAGAGAGTCGTTCACAATCTCGGCATCGTGCCAATAGATGCCCTCACTTGCGAGAATGCGCATGCCCACACCCAGCGCCTTGGAAACGGCTTCTTTCGCCGCAAACCGAACCGCCAGTTCAGGCACCCGTCCGCGACAATAAGCCAATTCGCTTGGCGTGTAAATGCGCTGCAAATAGCGCTCACCAAAGCGCTCAATGGCTTCGGTGACACGCGGGATAAAGAGGATGTCGGCGCCGGTCGTTAACATGGGCTATTTTGCATTGACCATTTGCGATTGACCATTTCTGTTGGGATTGGTCCAATGGCAAATGGTAAATTCTTAAACTCCCGCAGTCGCCAACACATACCGTTCTGTATTGAGCCAAGTCTGCGCCACACGCTGCACATCGGCGGCGGTGATGGCATTAACACGGTCGGGAAATTCCAGCAAATAATCCAGGCCACGCCCATAGCGCAGCATACTTACGATCTGTCCGGCAATGCCTTCATTGGTCTCCATTTGTAATGGGATCGAGCCAATAAAATAGGATTTGTTCTCGCGTAACTCGGTGGGTGTCACCTTTTTGTCGACCATGCGCTGCACTTCGGTCAACGCAATCTGCACTACTCGGTCAATCGTCTTGGGGTTTGTTCCGGCAGAGACATACCACGGTCCTTGCGCCAGCCCGCCATCAAAGCGACTGCCGATGTAATACACCAGCCCTTCTTCTTTGCGCACGCTTTCGCCCAACCGGCCATACATGCCAAATTGACCCAGAATGCTATCCATCAATTGGCAAGCCAGCCAGTCGGGATGTGTCTGCGGCAACGCTGGAAAACCCAACATTAAATTGGATTGGCTCTTGCCCGGCATCTTGACATGCTTACGGCTGATTTTCTTGAGCGGCGGCGCTATGGGCATGCTGCGCTGCGACACACGCGTTGCCGCCCAATCGCCAAACATAGCGGCAACCTGATCGCGCACTTGCTCGGCTT
This sequence comes from Chloroflexota bacterium, assembly GCA_031392845.1. GTDB lineage: Bacteria > Chloroflexota > Anaerolineae > J036 > Brachytrichaceae > JANMVQ01. The sequence goes on along the minus strand of JANMVQ010000135.1, from coordinate 14,131 downwards.
TGACTGCACCCACAACCGTAATCACCATACCTTGGGGTGAGTAGTGGGTGTGCTGAAATGCGCGTAGATCGTTGCACGTGAGCGCCTTGGCGGTGTCCACATAGCCATCGCTGCTCCAGCTAAAAGGATGGGTTTTGGGATAGCACAGTGCATGAAAAGCCAAACTGCATTGCGCCCGAGTGTTGTTCTCACGCTCTTGCAGACTGGTCAGCCATTCAGCGCGCTCTTTCTCCACTTCGGCTTTTGGGAAAGTAGGGCGACGCAACACATCAGCCAACAGAACCAACATCAACGACATATCTTCGGCCAGACTCTTGCCAAAGAAGCTCGTCGTATACATACCCCCAGAGACACTCAACCCTGCGCCAATAGACTCGGTCTGCTCAAAGATTTGCTCATAGCTAAAGCGCTCCGTCCCACGTGTCAGGCAATCCGTCACAAAACCAGCCAACCCAGCTTGATCACGGGTTTCATCCAGTGCGCCATTCAGTAGATAGCCCGTAATCACTACGGCTGGACTGCTGAAATTCTCATACGCAAGAATGCGCACGCCATTTGGCAATTCAAACTGCGCAATATTCGCCGCGCATGGCACCGAGCCGCCTACTGCCTGCGTATCTTTCTTTACCGATCGTTGTGTTCTCATTGTGTTATTCGATTCGATTTGACTCGATTCGTTTACCTTCGGGTTTTAATTTGTCAAACCATTCGCCAAGTACTGCCCCACCGTCACCCCATCGCGGGTCAGATACTTTTGCGCCACACGCTGCACATCGGCTGCAGTGACTTTGCGCAAGCGATCCAAAAACGTTGTAAACCAGCTGTAGTCTTGAATCACCTCGCTAAAGCCTAGCCAGAACGCCTGGTTCGTCACCGTTTCTGTGCTAAAGGCTACTTGCGCGCGAGTCTGCTTAAGGGCTTTGTCCAAATCCGCTTTCTGAACCGGCTCGTTCCGAATACGCTCAATCTCTGCCCACAGCGTGCGCTCGACATTTGCAATATCTTGTCCGCTCATCACTGTACCCACCAACGAATACAAGAATGGGTCAATCGAGGGCGACACTCCACCGCCGATGTCGGCGCACAAACCGGTATCGACCAGTGTCTTGCTCAAACGGCTGCTCCGGTTGCTGGTGCCGCCACCAAAAAACGACAATCCACTCGCACCACACAACACTGAGTCCAGCGCCACCAGTGGCATATAGTCTTCATGGGTAGCGTTCGGGGCGCGAAACGCCAGCATTAAATAATTTGTCGCTCCTTCACCTTTTACAATCACGCGTCGCTCGCCTACTTGGGTTGGCTCATGTGCCGTGACGGCTGGCACCGATTTTGTAGGTTGTAACTTGCCATAGTGTTGCTTCAATTTGCGCAACATCTCATCGGTCTTAAAGTCGCCTGCCACGCTAATAATCGCATTATTTGGTGCGTAAAAGCGCTTGTAATGTCCGTGCAAATCATCGCGGGTCATCGACTTCAGATCGGACATATGCCCGATTACCTCGTGCCCATACGGATGTACCCGGAATGCCGCGGCTTGCACTTCTTCAAACAACCGGAAACCTGGACTATTCTCGCCCCCCTCGCGCTCGTTAATAATCACCGTTCGTTCGCTGGCGACCTCACTTGGCTTAAAGGTGCTGTTCAGCATTCGATCCGCTTCCAGCTCAATCGCCAGATCGATCTTATTGGAAGGCATTGTTTCGTAATACGTGGTGAAGTCGAACGAGGTAAACGCATTGCGGTCGCCACCCTCGCGGCTGACCATGCGATCCATATCGCTCTCGTTGTAACGCGGGGTGCCTTTGAACATCATGTGCTCCACCCAGTGCGAGGCACCGGTGATGCCCAGGTGCTCATTGCGCGAGCCAACCCGATACCACACGCAGAATGCCGTCACAGGCGCTGCGTGCATCTCTTTCAAAATCAGGGTCAGACCATTGGGAAAGCGAGTCTTGTGGATCTTGGTATCAGTCGACGGACGATTGACGACAAACGACGGACGTGAACGCGGAAGGGACCTTAGCATACCCTGAATTGTAGGGCAGGAATGGTAGGGTCGTAAACGCGATCTATTGACGTGATCGTGGTCGTGGTCGTGGTCGTGGTCGTCTACGTGATCATGATCGTCTACGTGATCGTGATCGTCCACGTGATCGTGATCGTCTACGTGATCGTAGTCGTCTACGTAATCGTAGTCGTCCACGTGATCGTAGTCGTCTACGTGATCGTCCACGTGATCGTAGTCGTCTACGTGATCGTAGTCGTCTACGTAATCGTTGTCGTCTACGTAATCGTAGTCGTCTACGTGATCGTGATCGTCTACGTGATCGTGATCGTCCACGTGATCGTAGTCGTCCACGTGGTCGTGATCGTCCACGTGATCGTTATCGTCAACGTGATCGTAGTCGTCCACGTGGTCGTGATCGTCCACGTGATCGTAGTCGTCTACGTGATCGTAGTCGTCTAGATAGACGATCACGATTACGTCATCTGAACAAGATTATCTGTCGTAGCCGCGCCCAACGCCACGATAGCGAAAGCCCAGCTCTTGCATCTTGAACGGATCATATAGGTTGCGCCCGTCGATTAGGACTGGCTGCTTCATCGCTTTGCTGATGCGGACGAAATCGAGATTTTTAAACTCGTTCCATTCAGTTGCTAAAATCAGCGCATCGCAATCGACAGCGGTATCGTAAGCATCCTCGCACAGCTTGACCTCTTTCAGCTCGCGCCCAGCATTTTCCATCGCCACAGGGTCATATGCCTTTACCGTTGCACCGTCGGCTTGCAACATGCGAATGATGTCAAGCGGCTGACTCTCACGAATATCATCGGTATTGGCCTTGAACGCTAAGCCCAGCACACCAATCGTCTTGCCTTCCAATAGTTTCAGTCGGCCGTTGGTAGTACCGATCAGGGCGCGCACCTTGGCCACAATACTGCGGCGAGCATCGTTGTTGATCGTCATGACGGCTTCCAATAACTGTGGGTGTTTGCCCTGTACGTTGGCCATGTGCGCCAGCGCCTTCACATCCTTGGGGAAGCACGAACCACCGTAGCCCAGACCGGCATCCAAGAAGGCACGGCCAATACGCTTGTCATAACCCATGCCCGCCGCTACTTCTTTCACATCTGCGCCCAGCGCCTCGCAGATATTGGCGATCTCGTTGATGAAGCTGATCTTGGTCGCCAGAAAAGCGTTGCTGGCGTATTTGATCATCTCGGCCGTACGGATATCCGTCACGACAATCGGCGCGCGCAGAGTGATATACAACTGCGCCACCTTTTGGGCAGCATCTTGGCTGAAAGAACCCAGCACCACTCGATCGGGGTTCATGAAATCCTGAATCGCCGCGCCTTCGCGCAGGAATTCCGGGTTGCTGACCACATCAAATGGGATGGGCGCAGGCTGCTTGTTGCGCACAATATCCGAAACCCAGTCACCTGTGCCAACCGGCACCGTGCTCTTGTTGATGACGATCAGCGGGTGATCCATGGTCTGTGCAATGGATTCAGCAGCCATGCGCACATAGCGCAACTCGGCCTCACCATCCACACCCATCGGTGTATTCACCGCAATAAAGGCCAGATCGGCCAACGCATCTTTGCAGTTAAGCGCCTCTGCATAGGATGTCGTAAAGTGCAAGCGGCCAGCGGCCACATTGCGCTTAACCAGTTCCTCCAATCCAGGTTCGAAGATGGGTAAAACGCCCTGTTTCAAGTTATTGATGCGCTCTTCGTTCACATCGACACAAGTAACGCGGTTGCCAAGGTCGGCAAAACATGTTCCTGTCACCAGGCCGACATAGCCCGATCCAATCACTGCAATGTTTCTCATATTTCTCTCCAGTAAAAAATAAAGTGTGCGTAATGCAAGTTCGGTTAACTCCGTTGCCGTTGGGGGGAGGGAGCTGACGACGACCGATGTTGTCTATTTTACGGGATTTGTATGGATTGTGAGCTAGAAAATTGAGATATAGTCAATTCAAGTTCAAATCAACATAAACACAATTCAGAAGTCGTAATACGAAGTCTCGTTGTAGTGTTAAATACTCATCTATGCATTGCTCAATCAAAAAAACGGGGGTAATTGGTGCGGGAACCATGGGCGGGGGGATTGCCGCTTTGATCGCTGGCACGGGCGTGCCAGTTGTGTTGTTGGATGTGCCTGCGCTTGGCCCTGATCGCAATGCAGTGGTGAAAACGCTCTGGGAGCGCCAGCGCAAGAGCAGCCCATCCAGATTGTTCACCTCGGAGGCAGCCCACCTGGTCACGCTAGGAAATACTGAGGATAACTTTGACCGGCTGTGCGAATGCGATTGGATCATCGAGGTGATCAGCGAGCAGCTTGTGCCTAAGCAACAGCTCATGGCGAAAATAGAGTGGGTGCGCAAGCCGGATGCGATTGTCTCCAGCAATACCAGCGGCATCCCGATTGGGCAGATCAGCGCATGTTGCTCGCATGAATTTAAACAGTATTTTTTGGGCACGCACTTTTTTAATCCTCCGCGCTACCTCAAATTACTTGAGGTCATTCCCACCCCCGATACGCTGCCCACTGTGACAGCCGTTATCAAGGACTTTGGCAGTAACCCACTCGAAAAGGGCGTGGTAATTTGCAAAGACACGCCCGGTTTTATCGCCAATCGCATCGGTGCGTTTGTCGGGCAAGTGCGCATGTTGGCCGCCATCGAGTGCGGCTTTGGCGTGGAAGAAATTGACGCGATCACCGGCACGTTGATTGGCAACCCGAAGACCGCTACCTTTCGCTTGGCCGATCTGGTTGGTTTGGATGTAATGGTCCATTTAAACAGTAACCAGTATGCCGCACTGCCAAACGATGAGCAGCGTGAGATGTTTAAAGTGCCAACGGACATGCAGCAGCTATTTGATGCCAAAGCCTTGGGCAACAAAACCGGTGCGGGTTTTTATAAATCAGTGCAGACAGCACAGGGTAGAGAATTCCATATCTTGAATTTGGCGAGTGGCCAATATGAGCCACCGACCCAGCCACACTCCATTTTGTCCGAGCGCGTCGCGGGCATCGAAGATCTCGCTACGCGTTATCGTGAGATATTCAAACTCGGCGATGACCGTGAAGGGCGATACTTGATCGATACTACGCTGGCAATTCTGTCGTATGCGGCCAACCGCATTCCTGAGATCAGCGACTTCATTGTGGATATCGATAACGTCATGAAGTGGGGTTTCAACAGCATACTCGGCCCCTTCGAAATCTGGGATGCCCTTGGCGTGCGAGCAGGCTGCGACCTAATGCGTGTACGCAATCTCAAAGTGCCGCAATGGATTGATGACATGCTGGGCGCTGGTGCGACCTCGTTCTATCAGCGTGATGGCAATCACGTGACCAACGTCTATGCCCCAGTATTTACCTCGGATGGCTGATCCTCGTTTTACCTATTCTGTGTTTCGGATTACATTCCTCTACAAATGAGTACAGACTACAGATCCCTTAACGGTAAAACTGCTTTCATCTCAGGATCGGGCCGTGGCTTGGGCAATGCCATTGCACACAAGCTAGCCAGCCAAGGTGCCAACATTATTCTGCACGATCAAGCCTTTGATTCGCCCAGCGTGTTTGGCGAGGCCAAGGACCTGAACGAAGCCGAGAGCCGCTTCGCCGATTATGACGTGGACACCATGCACGTGATTGGCAACATCGGCGATGAAAAGATCGTGCAAAGCTGGGCTGGACAAATCGGCGCACGCATGGGCCCGATCGACATCCTGATCAACGCTGCTGGCGGCGATATCGGTGCGGCTGGCAAAGGCAAGCCAGTGCCCAACGACGCGCTGCATATACCGATTGCGGACCTGCAGGCCGAAGTAGAGCGCAATCTGATCGGCACCATGATCGTATGTCGCACCTTCGTGCCGCCGATGGTCGAGCGTAAATGTGGCTCAATCGTGTTCCTTTCGTCAGTCGCCGCCCATCTGGGTGTCTCGCCCGAAGTAACCTACGCCACTTGCAAAGCTGCAATCATCCATTACGCCCGTTGTCTGGCGTTGGAAATGCGTGAGCATAACGTGCGGGTAAACGTGGTCAGCCCTGGTGCAACCCGCAGCGCCCGCTTCATGGCCACCCGCAAAACCGATCCCGCCATGATGGCCGAAGAGGGGCTGAAACGCTACGGTCTGCCTAAAGACATCGCCAACGCTGTCGCTTTTTTCGCCAGCGATGAAGCCAGCTTTGTTAGCGGCCAAGTGCTGCGCGTGGACGGCGGCTGGGCGTTGTTTCCGGGGTAGAGCGAAGGGCGAAGAGCGAAGGGCGTGGAGCGTAAACATCGCTCTTCGCCTCTCGCTCCACGCCTCATCGCGCCGTCCACCCCAAGTCAATACTGTGCGCGGCACCGGTAATAAAACTGGCTTTGTCGCTGGCCAGATACAGCACAAACTCGGCAATTTCTTCTGGCTCGATCAGGCGTTTAATAGCTGCCGGCGCTAACATAACCTTGTCGATTACATCGGCTTCACTAATATTTTGAGAGCGTGCCTGATCGGCGATTTGCTTATCAACAATCGGCGTGCGCACATAGGCTGGGCAAATCGCGTTCACCGTGATGCCATCAGACCCCGTTTCTAATGCTACTGTTTTAGTCAACCCGATCAAGCCGTGTTTGGCGCTGATATAGGCACTCTTGAATGGGCTGGCGACCAAGCCGTGCAAACTCGATATGTTGATCACACGGCCCCATTTGTTCCGCTTCATGGGCGGCAACAAATACTTGATCAATTGAAATGGCGCAGTCAGCATGACTTGCAGCATGTTGTTCCAAATGTCTTCCGGGAAGTCCTCGACTGGGTGGATCGATTGAAACCCAGCGTTGTTGACCAGGATATCCACCCGCCCATTGGCGACCGCCAACGCCCGCCGCGCCAGTTCGCGCACCGCCGCCTGATCCGACAAATCCGCCTGTAAAAATGGCATGCCCAATGCGTCCGCTACGGTTTGGGCCTGGGCGGTCACATCATGCACAAGAACACGTGCGCCCTCACGTGCAAAGGCTTCGGCGGTAGCGCGCCCAATTCCGCTACCCGCGCCTGTAATTAGGGCTGTTTTGTTTTGTAAAATCAAGGGTTCCTCACTTTAATGAGATAACCTGCACGGGTCTGATGTTCCTGATCCAGACTCAGCAATGAGACATTCAGGTGATACGCCAATGCCGCGTAAGTTGCATCGGCGCCGCGCCAACCTAACTGCGCAGCAAGATCAGCCGCAAGATTGCCAAGCGTGCGATCAATCGGCACGATAGTGAGTTCTGGCAACTTCAGCACTTCAGCAAGCGCAGCCTTGGCCAGCTCGCTTTTGCCTGTACGCCTATGAATCGCTCCTGCTAATTCTGCCAATAACAGCACCGGCACAGCAAATGTGCCGCGATTGAGCGCATGGTTCTGTAGCCAGGTCTTGCAAGCCACGTGGTGTACATCGTGTTGGATAAAGTAGGCCACCCATACGCTGGCGTCAACAACAACCAATTCGGCCATTAGGTCATTCCGCCAAAATAATTAATGGTCAAGCACGGCTCTGCGTGAGCGAAGCGCACGCAAAGCGCGATGCGCGAAGTAGAAGGGGCGGTCATTTTATTTCGCTGAATTACCTTACAGCTCGCGCCGAATATCTTGAATGGATTCCACTGCGGAAACGTTTGCCGGCCAAGCAGTGCTGATTTGTTTGGCAAGTTCATCCATTGAGGCCCATATTGCGCCGAGCGCTTTTTTACGATGGATGGGTTTGGGCTTTGCGACTGGCACAATCTTTGCAATCACTTCGCCATGATACGTAATTTCGATTTCTTCGCTTTTTTGCCGCACATCGGCCAGCACGCTGCCGAGGCTGTCCTTTAATTCGCGTACACCAATCGTCTTCATGTTGCCTCCATGAAATTTTTTATTTATGGCCTCAGTTGCGGCCACAATTTCTATTGTATCATCACCCCATCACCCCATCACTTTTTCATCCGCTCATTCCTAAACGTCACAAAAAACTCCAACGCCATTGGATTAATCACCGAGCCAAGATTTACCGCCCGCTCAATGGGCTGACCCAGCAATATTTTCTTGACCGGCACTTCCAGCTTCTTGCCGTTTAGGGTGAGCGGGACTTGGTCGATCTCGAAGATGGCATCAGGCACTTGCCGTGCCGACAGACCATGGCGAATGGCCTGTTTGATCTTGTCGCGCAGGGCATCGTTCAGTATGGCCTCATCGCGCAGCACCACAAACAGGGGCATGTAGCTGGTCCGTCCCAACATCTCCAAGTCAATTATTAAACTGTCGATTACCTCAGGCACACTCTCGACCACTCGATACACCTCGCTAGTGCCGATGCGCACCCCTTGCCGGTTGAGGGTGCTATCGCTACGCCCGTAAATCACCACGCCACCGCGTGGGGTGATCTTGACCCAATCGCCATGCCGCCACACGCCATCGAACATCTCAAAGTAGCTCTCGCGATAACGTTGCATACCAGGGTCATTCCAGAAGTAAATGGGCATCGAAGGCATCGGCTGCGTGATGACCAACTCGCCCACATCATTGTTCACCGGTTTGCCCTGCTCATTAAATGCCTGCACCGCTGCGCCCAGCAGGCAACATTGCATCTCGCCCACATACACTGGCAAAAGGGGGCAACCGCCCACAAAAGCCGTGCAAACATCGGTGCCGCCGCTAATAGGCGCCAGCCAGACATCGCGTTTGATCTGCGCATACACCCATGCAAAGCCATCGCTTGACAGCGGCGACCCAGTCGAGCCAAGACAACGTAGTTTGCTCAACTCAAATTGTTTGCCCGGTTGAATCCCGGCTTTCATACATGCCGTGATGTAGGCCGCACTGGTGCCAAACAGTGTGGTGCCCGTGGTTTGCGCGAAGCGCCACAGCACGCCCATGTTCTCCAGCCCCGGGCTGCCATCGTAGAGCTGGATCGTGGCCCCGGCCAGCAATGCGCCGACCAGAAAATTCCACATCATCCAGCCAGTCGTGGTGAACCAAAAGAAACGGTCGCCCGGTTTGACGTCGCAATGAAAGGTGATTGCCTTTAAGTGTTCCAGCAGAATGCCACCCTGCGATTGCACAATGGGTTTGGGTAGACCGGTCGTCCCAGAGGAATACAAAACCCACAGCGGGTGTTCAAACGGCACTCGCTCAAACTGAAGTTCACCCTTTTGCTTGAGCAAGTCAGGCCAGAAATAATTGGTCACTAGCTGCGGCTGGGATTGCTCAGCTTGACTTAACAAATATGGCACATGGATCACACTCTCAAGCGTGACCAGTTGCTCGACCAGCGCGATAACCGTTTCGCGTCGATCGCAGATCCTGCCGTTATAGCGATAGCCATCTACCACAAACATCACTTTTGGCCTAATCTGCCTAAAACGATCGGTCACGCTGCTCACACCCAGATCGGGCGAGCAACTCGACCAGATCGCCCCAATGCTGGCACACGCCAAAAAGGCCACCACGGCTTCAGGAATGTTTGGTAAATAGGCTGCCACGCAGTCACCACGTTGCACACCCATCTTCCGCAACGCCGTTGCCAAGCTGGCCACTTGGGCCGACAGCTCATCCCAGCTCAGGCTGCTGATCTGCTCAAGCCCACGTGTTTCGGAAAGCGCCTGAATGGCAGGATAGCTCTGGGTGTGGTTGCGCAAGATATGTTCGGTGTAATTGAGGTGTATGCCAGGGAACCAGTGCGCTCCCGGCATCTCGCGTGATCCCAACACTTGCGTCGGGCGACGGGTCGGCGGTTCTGCTTCGATCTCAAAGAATTCCCACACTGAGCGCCAGAATGCATCCACCTCGCTAACCGACCATTGCCAAAGCGCTGCATAGTTTTCAAAGTGTAGGCCATGCTGTCGCGCCAACCAAGCGGTGTAATAACGCAAATTGGCGTTTTGGCGCATCTCGTCTGAAGGCTGCCAAATAAGATCACCTTCTTTTTGCAAGGGCTGTGCTGTCATTAAGCCAATTGTCGCTAAAAATCACCCGTTGCACAAAGCAACCTTTGCAAAGCTACGGGCCCTGTGCTTCTCTGCGCTGAAAATCTTTCAGCAATCTTTCTAAATTATTGCAACTATGTCAATGCTATTAAACAGCATGAAGTGCAAAAGCCCTATGAACTCATAAAGAGAATTAAAAACTTGTATATCTAGACCGAACAAATTAGCAATGTGCTACGACTAATGTATTAGAGGAGAAGATTTCGTTCTACAGAAAAATACCATGGCTACAAACGCTGCAAACATAATGAACGCTGTTTATCTATCCACCCGACTTTCGCCCGATGCGGCGATTGAACGCGCGCTCAACGCGGCCGGGTTCGAGATACAGCATATCAAGACGATCACCACAACTTTGGAAATCATCAAGTCCCTTCAAGCCAATCCAAGCAATGCGGTGCTATTGGTGGCCGAGGTACAAAGCGGTGCCATCCCCTTGCTGATGCTGTTGGAGGAACAGACCCTGGATGTGCCCCCCTCACTGCTACTGGACCTCACCGGGGATGATATCCGCCTACCGGTGCAGGCTTTGCAATATGACGTAGAGGAATACCTGCTGGCCAGCGACCCAGACATCCATCGTGAGGCCCGGGCCCGTGTGCTAGCCGAGCGTGTGATCATGAACCATCGCCCAGTGGCAGCCGCAGTCTACCCATCGATGCGCGCCCTCAATGGCTACGCACCTGTGCCCGTACATGTAAATGGCAATGGACACGCTGCCCACACCACCCTTATCGAACCGCTTGAAGCGCCTAGCGACTTGCAGTGGGATTCCGTCGCGCACGTTATTCGCACGGGGCCAACCCAGTTGCGCCTCAGTCCGATTCAAGCTCGCATCTTTGACCGGCTGTGGACCCACCGCAACAGTACCGTCACTATGAAAGAATTGGTGGCCGCCGTGTTGTTGCGCTCCGACATGGATGTGGAGGAAGGTGTGCGTTTGCTCCGTCCGCACTTGGTGCGCCTGCGTAGCAAGCTGGAATCTTGCCCCGACTTGGCCCATCGCATCATCAATGTGCGCGGTAACGGCTACATGATGATCTAAGTCAGCAAACCAAATTGACCCTACGTAAAACACCCTGGACACACTGCGTCCAGGGTGTTTTGCTGTGCGATCCAAATCTTGGTGATCTGGTCTGTTAAAGTTATGCTATGCAAGTTTCGTCTCTCCACATCTATCCAATCAAATCCTGCGGTGGCACAACCCTGCGCGATGTGCGTGTCGGCAAATACGGGCTGGAAGGGGATCGCGCCTTCATGGTGGTCAATCCAGAGGGCCGTTTTCTCACTCAGCGCGAGATATCACGCATGGCGCTCATCGCGCCAGAGCTCTCACAAAATTATTTGGTGTTGGCTGCACCAGGCATGGAACCTCTGGATGTGCCCATCGTGGAAGATGACGTGCGCACAACCGTGCAGATTTGGCACCATACAGTCGATGCAGTAGATCAAGGCGATAGTGCTGCCGAGTGGTTGAGTCGATTTTTGGACCAACCGGTACGGCTAGTCGGTACCTCGCCCGATTTCAAACGCCCACTGAACCCAGATTATGCGCCGCGCCCCACCGACGAAACGGCCTTCGCCGACGGTTATCCAGTGCTGCTGATTTCTAGAGCCTCACTCGACGATCTGAATATGCATCTGACCGGGCGCGGCCAAGAACCATTGCCCATGAATCGCTTCCGGCCCAATATTGTGGTTGAGGACACTGATGCATTTGCTGAGGATACTTGGGAACATATTCGAATTGGCGGGGTTGAATTTGACGTGGTCAAGCCTTGCCCACGCTGCCCGATTCCATCGATCAATCAAGATACTGGCATCTCAGATGGCAAAGAGCCGCTGGCTACACTCGCCACATTCCGCACTCACGAACTGGGTGTGATCTTTGGCCAGAACCTAGTGCACGCTGGCACAGGTGTGCTGCATGTGGGTGATGAAGTGATTTTAGGGAATTGAGAGTTAAGAATTGAGAATTGAGAATTGACGCAAAGCGTGCAGAATTAAGAAATAGCAATGATGTGCGACACGCGTAACGGTTGACGCAGAAAGATGAAAATCGAGAAACCACTCTCCATTGCTTTAATTGGTGTGCCCGTGGATATGGGGGCTGGCCGACGGGGTGTGGATATGGGCCCCAGTGCGGTGCGCTATGCCAGCTTGCGTGCACGGCTGGAACAGATCGGCCATACAGTCAATGATCTGGGCAATATTGCAGTGCCAACAATGGATGAATTGGCTGTGCCAACAGCGGGCGAAAAGCTGCGCTATTTGGAACCTCTCGCACGGATGAACTTGACATTGGCGCACAAAGTGAGCGATGCGATCGCTGGCGGCGCATTCCCGCTCATCATCGGTGGCGATCACAGCCTCAGCATTGGTTCGGTCAACGGCGTTGCGCATCAAGCCAAACGTATCGGGTTATTGTGGATCGATGCCCACGGCGATTTCAACACCCAAGACACCACCCCCAGCGGGAATATTCATGGCATGAGCGTGGCTGCACTCACTGGACGTGGACACAGCTCATTGACCCAGTTATTAGCGGCTGTACCCGCTGTGCGCGACGCCAATGTGGTGTATGTGGGTGTGCGCGATCTAGACCCGCTCGAAATCAGCGCCATGCGCGAGGCCGGCGTGCATGTATTTACGATGCACGATATCGACCGGCAGGGCATGGCTGAGGTGATGGAAAACGCGATTCGTTTGGCCGGCACGGGCACCAATGGCATTCACGTTAGCTTTGATATGGACTCGCTTGATCCAAATGACGCACCGGGTGTAGGCACGCCCGTCCCCGGTGGCATCACCTATCGAGAGGCGCACTTGGCCATGGAGATGCTGTACGAGAGCAGTAAGGTCATCAGCATGGATCTAGTAGAAGTGAACCCCATTTTGGACCAGCACAATAAGACCGCCGAGCTGGCTGTGGAACTGGCCTGTTCTGCTTTAGGCAAACGCATTTATTAACGCAAAGGCGCAAAGGCGCAGAGGTGCAAAGAAAATAAAACTTTGTGTCTCCGCGTCTTTGCGCCTTTGCGTTAAATCCCCTCTGGAAATAATTATCTTAGCGATAAGCCAAGCGTAACAAAGCTGTCTGCTCTTGCAGCATATGCCGCGCTTGTTGTTTGATGGGCAGATGTTCGCCCTCTTGCTCATGCAGCGCCATCAGCAACACCGGGGCCAGACTATTGACCGAGATAAATGCAGCCGCGTTGGCCAGCACCATTGGGCGCGCTACTACACCGCCAAAACCGCAAAACAAATCGACAGCGGGCGCAGCAGCCAAATCGCTGGAGCCGTCGCCAATGAGCATGGCGCGTTTGTTCGGGCGACGTGCGGCTCGAATTACATCTGCTTTGCCATGCTGCTTAGTGAGGGGGCCATCATCGTAGATCAAATAACTTTCGTCTGGGTTGCCAGCCTGGGCCTGGGTTTGGTAATCCCACCAACGCCCACTGAGCTGGTTATAAGTTACGCCCACCGCATATACGCGGCTACGCGGAATACCCAGCCATTCGGCAAAACCCACCACTGCATCGGCCAATCCGCCACTCACCACATAGCAAGTACGGCCCAACTCATGCAAAGCACGGATAGTCTCACGCGCGTCCGGCACCAACGTGTGCTTATATGCTTCTTCAATGGCGCGCATATCTGCCCGGGTGGGCCGCAACAAGCGCAGGCGTTCGGCATATACTTCTTGCAATGGGATCAAGCCATTCATAGCCGCATTGGTAAGTGCCACAATGTGATCCTCCACCCCTTTGAGGCGCGCCAACTCGTCGATTCCCTCAATCGTTGAAAGTGTGCTATCGCAGTCGAAGAAAATGTCGTCGTAACTCATGGCTGGTATAGTTGGTGCTTGGTTATCGGTGGCAAATAGCTGGTTGCTGGCAGTCGGTTACTGCAATTTTACGGGAACATGAGGGGATCGGGCAACGTCTATCGCTCAAACCTTCAAACCTTCGTAATTGCTCACGGGAAAATTTAAGCTGAGGAGTGAATTGCGACGGCAGGGTGTAGGAATTGCAGGACGGGTAAGCCCATGAGGTTGACTAAAGTCTCAAAGACAGCCTGACCTTTAAGTTTGGCGGTGTCGATGACTG
>JANMVQ010000117.1:0-14955 GCA_031392845.1 Chloroflexota bacterium | reverse complement strand
CCGCTGTAGCTCAGCACATAGCCACGCGGGATACGCTTCACGACGGCGTAGATTTCTTTGAAGGTCAGGGGCATGGGTGGCAGTTATTGGCTATTGGTTGCTAGTGACTAGTAAAGAGTAGCCGTTGCATCCAGCCATTCGCGATCTTCCGCGTTAAGCGCCGCGCCCTTCCACATATCTGGGTCGTCCCAACCCTGGCGCGGTGCAATCAGCGGTGTGATGACCAATGTGCCATCGCACAAGTCTAGATAAACAGCGCTTAGAGACCCCAGTTGATCCAACAGTTTTTTGGGAATGCGAATACCGGGGGAGTTGCCTACGGCAACGACGGGGACGGTTAGCATTGGTTATAGTGTAACTACACTTTTCATGGGATCAATAATTAGCTAATTAGCTTGGAATATTGGCTACAGCCGTCCTAGCCACCACTCGCGCAGCAGAATATGTTCTACGGATTGTTACGAAAGTCGGCCAAGATCATGTCGCCGACAACGGCATCGACGCTGCTGGGTTCTTGCAGTTTGCGGCCGTTTTCGATCGTCCACTTGCGCACACCCGCCAGGGCATAGTTTTGCAAGCTGGACACGGTCACCACTTTTTCTTGGGAGGCAAAGGCCGCCCGGGCGGTCCCGCTCAACGCCTCCAGTACAAACTTGGTAAATAAACCGTTGCCGCCGACCTCGTTCGCAACTTGCTTCGAAGTGCTTGCCGCGATGGTGGCAAAGCCATGCGCGCTTTCGTAGGCATGCAGCACCACATCTTTTTCAGTGATCTCGCGCACATCCGCGCCCGAGTGGCAGGCGTCCAAGATCAGGACACACCGGCGGGCGGGCGCTAACTGCTTTATCAAATCCTTAATACTTACCAACGCCAACGAAGAATCCTCCAACTCTTTGCTGCGGGTATCTTGGACAATCACGAACTGGCGACCATCGTCCAACACCACCCCGTGGCAGGCAAAATACAGCAAAAGCAAGTCGTTGGGCCTCGTCTTGGCGCACAATTCTTTTAGCTCAGCTCGAATATTAATCCGCGTGGGGAATTGGGCCGAGGTATCGGGTGACACATCGCGTAGCAATCGCACCGAATAGTTGCAGGCCTTGAGCGCCTGCGCCATATCATTGGCATCTTTGACGCAGTATGACAGTGTCGGGTAACTATTGCTCTCGGTGTAGTTGTTAATCCCGACGACCAACGCCAGTCGGTTTTCAATCGGGCCGAGGTTTTCTATGGGTTCTGCTTCATCCTCAAGCCGCGCCTGACGCTTGCCAATGTCCCCACGGTCCGACGGCGGAACGACAACACCCGCCGCCCCCCAATCCACATTCGGGCGCGACTTGGCACACGCCCCGGCCAACTCGTCTAGGCGCCCCCGCCGCTCCATGTACTGAATCAACTCCAGCACTTTGCCGGGTTTCGAGCTGCCACCAATATTCTCAAAATCAACGCCTAGATCAAAACACAGCGACTCGATCTCATCGAGGCTGAAATAGCGGTTCATGTTCTCGCGCAACGAAATCTTATTCACGGCCATGGGTTCAGTGTTCTCCTGGGGCCTAAGTTTACGGGGGAGGCGCTTAAGCTGCAAATAGTAACTATTCAGCCACGATTAAAATCCGCTAATCACGCTAATCTTCGCAAATAAAATTAGCGTAAATTCGCGTTATTCGCGTTATTCGCGGACAAAAACCAAATTTGGACTGAATAGTTACTGCAAATAACGGAATGGTGTGGGAGGCACAAGTCACGAATCACGAGTCGGCAGCACGACTAAAATAGCAACGTTTGAAATCAAAATACAGAAGGACTATTGCGCGTGAATGCAAACGACATTAAGAACATTAAAGCCGTGTCGATGGGCGGCGGTGGCGGGACGGTCCAAGTGCTGCAGGGGCTGGGCGCTTATCTCGAACAGCTCACCGGCGTTGTGGCCGTGACCGACACCGGGCGCAGCACCGGCAAGGTTCGCAATCTAGCCAATATCCCGGCGCCGGGCGACATCCGCAATGCCATCGCCACACTCGCCACCAGCAACCCGTTTATGGCTCAGCTCATGCAACACCGTTTGAGCGTGCCCAACAATGAAGCGCTGGATGGGGTGGCCTTTGGCAACCTCATGTTGGCCGCCATGACCCAAATGACTGGCAACTTTGCCCAAGCGGTGGCGTTGTTGCAAAACATGGCCGGGGTGAAGGCCAGCATCCTGCCGGTCACCACTCACAGCACCCATATCTGCGCAGAACTGGTCGATGGCAGCAGTGTTGAGGAGGAGTTCAATGTCCGCGCCCTGAACAAGGCCGACATCCGGCGTGTGTTTATCAAGCACAAGGATGCCGATGTCTACCCACCCGTGTTGCAAGCGCTGCGTGAAGCCGATCTGATCACCATCGGGCCAGGCAGCTTGTTCACCAGCGTCATCGCCTGTCTGGCGTTCGATCAGGTCACCCAAGCCATCCGCGACTCCAAAGCCACCGTCATCTATATCTGCAACAACACCACCCAACCGGGCCAGACCGATGGCTACCGGCTGTCTGATCATGTCAAACAGATCGTGAATTATCTGGGAGCGGGACGGCTGAATTATGTGCTGCTCAACTCGCGCGCACCATCGCCGCATGCTGCCCGACTCTATGCCGCCGATGGCGTACATATCCTGCTACCCAATGAGCGCGAAATCGAGTGGATCGAACTGCTCGGCGTAAAAGCCGTGGTGCGCGATCTGGCCGAAATTTCCGACATGAAGCGCGACCTGTGGCAGAAACAAGACTCGATCCGACATGACCCAGATGCGGTTGCCAAAGTGCTGATCGAGATCATGCAGCAATCGCGATAGAATTTGTTTGATCGGACGCGGATTTATCGGATGGCAGGATTTTTAGGATAATCCTGCTATTCGGTAAATCCATGTCCCAATTTCGTCAATATATTACTACTAGAGAAACAACATGACAGACACCCCCATCAAATTCGGCACCGACGGCTGGCGCGGACGCATTGCAGATGATTACACATTCGATAACTTGCGTCGATGTGCCACCGGCTACGCTAAGTACATCCTGACCACTGCAAAGCCCGGCCAACAACCCAGCGTAGTCATTGGCCACGACAAACGTTTCCTGAGCGAAGATTTCGCGGCTGCGGCCGCAGAGACATTGGCCGCCCATGGCATCAAGGTATGGTTGACCAACGGCGCGACACCGACCCCGGTCATCGCGTTTGCGGTGCCGGCCCAAAAAGCTCTGGGCGCGATCAACATTACAGCTAGTCACAACCCGCCACAAGACAATGGCTTCAAGGTGCGTGGCAGCACCGGCGGCGCCATCGACCCGGACGGGCTGACCGCCATTGAAGCCGGTATCCCCAGCACAGCCGAAGTCAAATCGCTGAGCTATGACAAGGCCGTATCGCAGGGGCTGATCGAGAAGTTTGACGCCTCGATCGATTACATGGCTAATCTCAAGAAGCTGATCGATGTGGGTCCGATCAAGAGCGCTGGCCTAAAAATCGTGATGGATGCAATGTGGGGCAACGGCGCAGGCTGGCTACCCACCCTGATTGGCGGCGGCAGCACCCTGATTCACGAGATTCACAATGTGCGCAACCCAATCTTCCCAGAGATGAAGCGCCCGGAACCGATCCCGCCCAATGTAGACGTAGGTCTGAACACGACCCAAGCCATGGGTTACGATGTGTGCTGCATTACCGATGGCGACGCCGACCGCTGTGGCCTGGGCGACGAGCATGGACAGTTTGTAAATCAATTGCGGGTGTATGGCTTGCTGGCGCTGTATCTGCTAGAGGTGCGCGGCCAGCGCGGCCCCATCGTCAAGACCCTCAGCACCACCGGCATGCTGGAGAAGCTGGGCAAGCTTTACAACGTGCCGATTTACGAGACTGGCGTGGGCTTTAAATATGTCGCGCCCAAGATGGTCGAGACCGACGCGATCATAGGCGGCGAGGAGAGCGGTGGATTTGCCTTCCGCGGTAATGTGCCAGAGCGTGATGGCATCTTGGCCAATCTGTATCTGCTGGATTTCATGGTGAAAAAGAACATGAAGCCCTCGCAGTTGGTCGATTTTCTATTCAGCAAAGTGGGCCCACACTACTACGACCGCATCGACAGCAAGATCGACCCGCAGCGCCGCGATGCCATCAAGGCTAAGCTCAAGAGCGTCAAGCCCGAGGTCATTGGCGGCCTCAAGGTCACCGGCAAAAATATGACCGATGGTTTTAAGTTTGAGCTGGAAGATGGCGGCTGGCTGCTAATTCGCATGTCCGGCACCGAGCCACTCATGCGCATCTATTGCGAGACCATGAGCCAAGATCGGGTACAACCGATTTTGGCCGATGGCGTGAAGATTGCCAACGAATAATGCCAACGAATTCAAACGAATAAACGAATGCAGTAGGGCGAGCACGAGGCTCGCCCTTTGCGTTTTCCCGTATGCGAGCCTGCCCTTACTGGTCACCTGACCATGTGATGCTAGCTAGGTGACACTTATTTTCCTATTGGCGTTTCCTCATAATCGGGCCAATCGATATGAAGAAACGCCCTATCGCGCACCCTCTTCTTC
This sequence comes from Chloroflexota bacterium, assembly GCA_031392845.1. Lineage (GTDB taxonomy): Bacteria > Chloroflexota > Anaerolineae > J036 > Brachytrichaceae > JANMVQ01. The sequence goes on along the minus strand of JANMVQ010000117.1, from coordinate 10,381 downwards.
TGGTGGTTATTTTCGCTCTATTTGGCATCCTTATTGGCACAGGCGGCTACACCTTTATTTACGCCAAAGGTTACTCATATTTGTCGAATGACCCACAAGCCTGTGTGAACTGCCACATCATGCGCAACGAGTATGACGGATGGCAAAAAGCCAGTCACCATGCCGCGGCCACCTGCAATGATTGCCATGTGCCACATGCGCTTATCTCCAAATATCTGACCAAAGCCGAGAACGGCTACGCCCATTCGCGCGCTTTTACCTTTCAGGACTTTCACGAGCCGATTGAGATGCGCGACCGCAGCAAACAAATCGTGCTCGACAATTGCATCGAATGCCACAAGCAAATGGTCAGCAACATCACCGCTTCGGCAGGGACATTTAGCCAGAACACCGCCGATATCCATCGCGGGCAAGTCGATTGCATCCAGTGCCATCGCGGCGTCGGCCACGGCACAATGGACTAAAAGATACTAGACGTGGATTTACAAGACAAACGCGGATTTTTCTGTCTGCTCCGCGTTCATCCTGAGCATCCACGTCCCAACAAACAGGGGATTACATGCAACCAAAATTTAGCCTCAAGTCGCTGCCACTCGGCGCATACTTTGTCATCACAGGAGTGCTGGTTTTTGCTACAGTCGGCATTTTGCTGCTCTACCAAAATATCAACGAGCGCCAACACGAAGCGCAGCAGGCGGCCTTCCAAGTGGTCAAGCTCACCGAGAACGACGTCGACCCCGCCACTTGGGGCCAGAACTACCCGTACCAATACGACGGCTACAAGCGCACCGTCGATATCGAGCGCACCCGCTACGGTGGCAGCGAGGCATTCTCTAGGCTTGAAGATGACACCCGCTGGAAGACTCTCTTCAAGGGGTACGCCTTCGGTGTGGACTACCGCGAAGAGCGCGGCCACGCTTATATGTTGATCGACCAAAACGATACGGAGCGGGTCAAACAGTTCAAACAGCCGGGCGCATGCCTGCATTGCCACGGCTCAGTCATCCCGGCGTATTACAAGAAAGGGGTCGAGGCGGGTGCGCCAAACGACGAGGCCCATCGTCCTGAGGCGATCCAAAAAGGTTTCGAGCTGGTCAACAGCATGCCCTATACCGAAGCAGTGAAATTAGTCGACCACCCCATCACCTGCAGCGACTGCCATGATCCCAAGATCATGCAACTGCGCGTCACCCGGCCCGGCTTCCTGACGGGCATCAACGTGCTGGCCAATTCCACCGACGCAGTACCCCATCTACCCAGCATCGAGCGTTGGCGGGTCGAAGGCAAGAAGGGCATCTACGACCCCAACACGATGGCCTCGCGCCAAGAGATGCGTTCGTTTGTGTGCGGGCAGTGCCACGTCGAGTATTACTTCAAAGGCAAGGAGAAGCTGCTGACCTACCCCTGGCAGAACGGTCTCAAGGTCGAGCAGGTTGAAGCTTATTACGATGCAGTGGGCTGGAAGGATTGGGCCCACAAGGATAGCGGCGCCAATGTGTTAAAGGCGCAGCACCCGGAGTTCGAGATGTGGAGTCAGGGTGTGCATGCCCGCAGCGGTGTGGCCTGTGCTGATTGTCACATGCCCTACGAGCGCGTGGGCGCGGTCAAGGTCAGCGATCACCATGTGCGCAGCCCATTGTTGAATGTGAACAACGCCTGCCAGACCTGTCACAAGTTCAGCGAGAGCGAGATGGTGGCGCGGGTGACGATCATTCAGGATCGCACCAAGGCCCTCCTGACGCGGGCCGAAGAAGCCGTCGTGGCGCTGATCGCCGATCTGAAGAAGGCGCAAGAGTCAGGCGCACCCGCAGACAAGATCGCGGCCGCACAGGCGCTGCAACGTAAAGCACAGTGGCGCTTAGATTTCGTCGCCGCCGAAAACTCGATGGGCTTCCATGCCCCGCAAGAAGCGGCCCGCATCTTGGGCGAGGCGATTGACTACGCACGCCAAGGGCAACTGGCGCTGACGCAGTAAATAACGAAAAACAGCACCCGGCGTGGCGAATAAAATTAGCCACGCCGGGTGCTGTTTTTCCTGACGCCCGCGGCAGGACTTGAACCCCGACCGGGTAACACCCGAACCCAACAGCCTATTCTGGTTTGCCGCCCGCATGGTCACCGAGCAACCCGTTACGGTTTAACCGCCCCCAACGCTCTAGCCATCGCCGCCATCTCTTCCCCTTGACCAGGTCGCGCATACTGATCCACCATCGCCGCAGTCTTCCACCGTCCCATGCGCGCCACCAAGTGCGTTGGCACGCCCGCCATCACCAGCGCCGTCGTCGGCCCAGCCCGCAGCGCCGAGTGTGGCGAGATCTGCCCCGGATCAATCCCCACCTCAGCCGCCAATCGTTTGACCAGCCGATACACCGCCTGGTCGCTCATCCGCTCCGATCGGAGCACCCCGCCGTCCAATCGCCGAAACAATGGTCCCGATTTCAATAGCATGACTTCCAGCCAGGCTTGCACTGCCCGGGCCGGGCAAACGGCTCGCATGGTCCACCGGAAGCCGCGCCACGCTCTTGCTGATGCCTTGGCCGGCCTGGTCTGTCTTCGAGCGCCGAATGGTCACCACCACGCATCCGCGCCGCAGTTCCACATCACGCACGTCGAGCGCACACAACTCCGACCGCCGCAGCATCAGCGACCAGCTCAACAGGATGACCGCGCGATCGCGCACGTCGCGCAACCCGCAGCCCTCGAGGGTGGCCATCATCTGGTGCATGTCATCGAGCAGCAGTGGCCGCATCTGGCGCTGCTCCGTGCCGACGGTACGCCGAATCCCCTGCAGCAGCGTGCGCACCTCTGGATAAGCGGACGGCAAGGTGTGCTTGGCCAGCCGATGCACGAACGTGATCGCGGCCACCGCCTGGCCAATTGTCGAAGGTCTGCGCCCAGCATCCGCCGCCACGGCCAAATAGGCACACACCGTGCGCGCATCCGCCGGCAGCGCTGCCCGCCGACGACGTGCACAATACTCAGTGAATTGTCGCCAGTGCTGGGTATAAGCGCGCCGGGTGTTGGCGCTGGTGCTGGCACGCATGTATTTCTCAGCGCGTGCCAGATCATCCGTGGCCGGACGTTTTATTGAGCGTGTTGGAGAGAATTGGGATGAAACAAGAGCGTGTGACATCGTGAACGATAAATGTAATTATCATTCACTGCGCCTTCTGGGAGACCCTGATTTATAGATTTTCGACGAATTAGGTTGCAGCGTAATAGATAACGTGGCCAAGGATGTTCCCCGCCGCAGCCAATGAGCTCATGTCAAGCCGTCCATCACCAAAGGATGAACCGCTGCCGAATGTGTAGAGACAGCAATATGTGGCGGCATAACTAGAAACTGTTAGTTGAGAGCCAGTTCCTCCAGCTCTAGCTGTAAATGTAATGCCTTGGCAAAAAGATATAGATCCACTTTGTGTCAGGGATTCAGCAACTGCGAATGGTAATCCCCCAATTCTGACAACTACCCCCGCACTCGGTTTCGCAGTCCAAGCCATTTGAAATACAGCGTGCACCAAACGCCCGATTTTTGTATAGCGCCCGGTTTGAGTGCTGTACGTAAACGCCCCAACTTGTGCTGACTCTGCGTCAAGCGCCGGTGTCCAGTTCCCTTCCTCGTAATCATCGAGCACATTCACACCAGCGTTTTGCACCTGCGCAGCCGGAAACCCAATGCCATTCAGCCCCGCCAAACCACCCAGCGGCAATCGTGCCGGCACCACCACGTTGATTTGCTTGTAATTCTTGGTTGTATCAATAGCCATTACGGCACCACTCCCTTGTTAAAACTGACCGACCCTTGTGAAAGACGATCCTTGGCGGTGCCATTGACCATCTGCACATCGTAATAAGCCGTGCTGAATGTCATCGCGGCCGTCACGCTCGCAGCCAGCACCACGTCAATCTCACCCGTTGTTGCGTTGTAGCTGATGCTGTTTGGCCCTGTCGCCGCATCTGCAATTAGCCCGGCGGCTGGATCCTGTGTTGCGCGAATCTGAAACTTGGGTGTCCAGGATGCGCTATAGATCGGTGTACCATTGTCGGCCATCACCGTGAAGCGCATCTGGAATGTTGCCCCTTGCTCAATCTCAAAATTCCATGTATCTGCCATCGTTTACCCCGCCACTCGAATCGCCTGAATCGTTACGCGCCCTTGGATCTCCGCAAAGATCGCTCCCTGCCCCGATGCGCCGGTGTGTTGAAACTGCAAGGTGTGGTTACCATGCCAATCAGTTTGCGCCAACAATGCCGCCAGTATGTCAATCTCCCACCACCCCGCTCCATTCACAAATGGCACAATCGAACCCGTGTTCAGATCACGGACTGGCAACACCACTACTCCGTCTAGGAACACTTGAATATCCTGTGGGGTAAGTGTGTCTTCAATAACGCCAAAGGTAAGTGGATGGGTGTGGGCCGGCGGAGTCACATCATGTGTATGCGCAGGCACAGTCACTGTGTGGGTATGGGCTGGAACCGTCACATCATGCGTATGCGCTGGTACGGTCATTGTATGGGTGTGGGCTAGAACCGGCACATCATGCTTATGATTGCTGCTCTCTGCCGCAGTTGCAGTCTGAACGTCGCTAGGAAGCGCCGGCGCAACCAAATTCAGACCGTCATCGATACTCAGTGGATATGTGCTACCAGATGGGGTCTTGCGCACATTGATAGCATGCGTGTGCCCTGCGCTGTTGTCAGTGCTGGTCGGTGTGCTACCCCCTCCAGATGAACTGCTCGACGTAGCGCTACCACCCGATGTGCTAGTCGGAGTCGCTCCACCACCAGACGAGCTGGTCGGTGTGCTACTGCCTCCCGATGTACTAGTTGCAGTGGTGCCACCCCCTGAACCCGTGTTGTTGGCTGCATTTGCCCGCAGCGGCATTGTGCGAAATACACACCGCATTGCGTTTAGCTCCAGCACCTCGTTGCCCAGGTTGAAATAGAAATCGTAGTTCAGCCCGTTCTTGACGGGTCGCTCGCCACCGTTGCGCGAGTAATACGTCAGTGTTGGCTGTGGTTGCAGCTTCAAACGATCCACGTCGCGCAAGATATTGGTAAACACATCCAGTGCGTCGCTCTCCTGTTCGCCATTGCTCGATACCGTCAGCGCACATCGAGTCGAGCGACCATCAAACTTGCGTGTCAGCTCAATAACAAAGAACACCTGGTTGCTAATCCGCAGCGCCACCCGCCTTCCATCCGCCGTCTCCACCACGCCGCGATAGTCCACGCGCACAGTGTCGCCTAGCCGAATGTCTCCCGGCAAGTTAACGCATTCAATCGCATAGTTGCGGGTTGGATTGCTGAACTGCACCAGATACGCTGTGGCCACGTCATATAACGCGTTGGCCGCATTCTTGCGATCCGCCAAGCTATTCGTCGCCGGTGCGATTTCATTCATCGAGATCACACGTTCCACCACGCCATAGGCTGCAATGCTGGTTGCGTCCTGGATGTAATACATCCGTGTCGTCGCACCCGCATCATTCGCGCCAGCAACGTTCAAGCCATCCCGGTTTCCACGGCTTGCAATCGTATATGGCGTTGTTCGATTGCTATACCGTAAGTCCAGCTGAGTCTCGCCACTGCCTGCCCCGCGCGGCACCAGTCGATTCACCACCCCACCCGCTTCGCCAACCACATGCAATGAGGTGATCGGGATAACACTCGATGCCTCATCGGCATTCCCAGCGATCGGCGCATTCGACAGAATGGCCTTCGGCGCTGTCGCTTCACTGGGCAGAAATCGCCCAAAGCGAATATAGCCAGGCGCATTCAGGGCAAAGAATGCCCGCTGCTGTTTGCGGATGGCATCCACCGCCGAGAACACCGTCTGGCCATTAAACGTCCCAGTGAATGGATACAGTGGTACCGTGCCGCTGCCGGTGATGTAGTTGATTCCCATCCCGGTCAGCGCCATCAACGCGGTCAGTGCCCCACCAACACCATCTACCGCCGCATTCGACCATGCCCAGTTAAAGCCGGTCAGCACATCATTCAACTTCCACAGTTCGTTTAGCGCTGCGATGGTAGTGGTCTTTTCATCCGCGCCAATGTCCTCGCTATCATGCTTGAACTCACCCAGATAACCCAGCGTCTCGTGATACAGCCGATACCGCGAGCCAAATGCAAAGCCCTGCTCAAACGCCACAATCGTCGGTAGCTTGAATGACAGTGAGCCAATCCGGCTGGCCCGTTCCACAATCTCCACATCGGAAACATTGATCGTGGTGCCATTCTGGCGTACGCCAGCCGCGTTATAAACATCGACCCGAAAAGCAGTTTCCATCAGATTCCCAGCGATGTGATTTTTGCTTGTAGCGCGTCACGCTGCGCAACCAGAACTGCCTCACGCGCCTGGCTATCAGTGACAAAAGTATCCCTCGATTGCCGCTCGGCTGTAATTTTCTGCGTAACATCTGCGATATCGACCTTGAGCTTCACCAGCCCAATCCCTGTGGCCAAATCCCCCACCGTGTCCACCCCGGACGCCTTCAGCGCCGCCAACAATCCCTTCAAGTCTACATTTTCAATCGGTATTGCATTTACATCTGCCATGTAACTATTCAGTCCAAATTTGGTTTTTGTCCGCGAATAACGCGAATTTACACTAATTTTATTTGCGAAGATTAGCGTGATTAGCGGATTTTAATTGTGGCTGAATAGTTACTCTGCCATTGTTAATGTCTCCCGCTGGCTACAGCCAGCAACTTCGATACTCCACCCAACCGCTCACCGCCACGCTAAAGCGCAGCACATTCAGACCAGGCTCCAAACTCAAGAACTCAATCTGTGTATCGGGCCGCGTTGTGTTTGCATACACATTGGTCGCACCCATCAACACGCTCTGCGCCCCACAGTCGATCACTAAGGCGCTGGTCACATTCGTGCTTACCGTCAAATATTGCCCATTGGCATCATTGCGAATCTGCACCCCGCTGGCCAACGTCGGGTTCAGCGTGAACTTCAACCCTCGGATCGCCCGCGCATTCCCGTCATTCACCACCAGCGCTTGCGTAGTGGCCACCAAGTCCACCTGTGTGGCCGTGTCGTCATACCAATAGGGTTCTGCCGTCCAATCACACTTGACCTTGCGCAACCCCAGCGAGGTTTCCTCACGCGTCAATGTGCTCTCGCTCACACTCAACAGCTTCGCATTTGCCTGCCGGCGGGTGCCGTCATACAACGCTGCAATCAATGTGTCGCGCCGGCCAATCTTGCCCAGCACATCATCCAGCACGCTGCGTTCGCCCCCGCGAAACACAAACTCATACCCCAAAGCCTGGTCATTGATCGGCGACTGCACCCCATACAAATCGTAGCTACCGCCCCGGCTGCCCGTTGGCGATAGCGTCTGGTGCACCGCCGTGCGTGGCATGTCGAATTTGCTCTGCGTGCTGGGCAGGGCAATGTCGCCGAACTGGACTAGCTTCATGCTGGCACCACCTGGAACCCGCTGCGCCGCAGCCCATCCACCACCCCATCACGCACCTGTTGGCGATCCCCGCCATACACATTCACCACCACATTGGCCATCGCTCCACGTCCGCCTGCGCTGGTGGTGCCTGCCGTGCTCGCGCCGGCATTCAGTCCAGTGGCCACTCCCTTTAATTCAATGCTGGGTAGCCCCCCAAAACGCTTGATACCCGTTGCAAACCCGCGCATGGTGTTCTCGCCCCAGCCCATGGCCACGGTGCTGGGCGAGGCAATCCCTAATGCCCGCTTCACCGAACCAATAGCATCGTTCACAATCCAGTTAAGTGCATTAGCAACATCATTCGCCTTGCTCCATAAGCCACTGACCAGGCCTAGAACAATGTTTGCTCCCAGCTGGAACACGCCCCCCACGATCTTGGCCAATGCATCCAGCGCCCCAACCGTGAAGTCCTTAATGGCATCCCACACGCCCTTCCAATCGCCCTGGATGGCAGCCAGAAATACGCGAACCACCAACATAATGACGTTTGCCGCCAACTGAATCACCCCAGTGATGACATTCCAAGCGCCCTCAAAAAATCCTTTTATGATGTCGCCATGTAGTGCGATCCATGTGGCAGCCTCTGCCAACTTGCCCTTGATCATGTTGACCAGTGGCACCACAATCAATGTCACCACTATCTGAATCGTCGCCCAAGCACTGCCTAGCATCTGGTTGATCTCAGCGCTGTGTGCCTGGATAAAGTTGCGCACCCCGTTAAACGCCATCGTGATGATGGCTTGGATATAGCCAACCGCTGCAGCCGTCTTTTCCCTTATCCCACCCCAGTTATTCGTCCACGCCAGCGCCAGTGCCACGATGATTGCAATCACCGCGCCAATCACCAGAATAACCGGCCCACCCAGCACTGCGATCACCGGCAAAATCACGGCCCCGATTGTCCCGATTGCACCTATCACCGATCCCAATCCAATCAACAATGGCCCGAGCACAGCCGCCAGCCCCACCGCAATCAGGATCATCCGCTGCGTCTCCAGGCTGAGATTGGTAAACGCTGTAAGCAAATTGTTGACAGTTTGTACCAGCTGCAGCTTGATCGGCAACAGATTGCCCCCTAGGGTGGCCGCCGCGTTGTCAAATAGCGCTGTGGTGATGCGTTGGCTATTGGCCAACCCATCCGACGTGCGTGCAAAGTCGCCCTGCGCCGTCGTGGTCTGCTCCATGACCAGCGCATACGTGGCTTGTGCCTTCTGTGCTGCCGTCAGCTCCACCTTGCTACCCGCCATAGCTTTCTCAAGCGCACCTTGCGTCTCTGCAACCTGCTGTGTGGCCTGTCGATATTGCAGGCTACTCTCACCGTGTTGTTTCAGCGCAGCCGCAGCGGATGCTTGCGCCCGCTCCAGCTTGAGCGTGGCTCCATTCACCTTGGTCATGTCCACGTCGGTCTGTGCCAGACCCATGCTGAATGCTTTGGCCTGCACCGCAGCTGCGTTGATGTTCACGCCCAGCGATTTCAATGGCTCAGTCTCACCCGTTAGACCCGCCCGTAGTTTTTCTAGCACCTCGGTAGGATCCATATTGTTGAACGATCCCAAATCAGACGCCAGACCGAGCAATGATGTCGACATCTCCGCCGACTTCTGTTGTGTCATCCCCATCGACACAAACAGGTTCCCATAGGTGCCGGCCGCTTCGAGGGCCTTCTGGCTGCTCACACCCATGCTGGTGGCTGAAGTCGCGGCAAAATCCTGCACGGACTTGGCAGAATCGCCAAACACAACTTGTGACTTTGACATCGTTTCGTTCATGTCGCTGGCTGCGTCGATCATCTTGTTAAACCCAGCCAGCACTGGCAGCGTCACACCGGCCGTCAGCAACCCGCCTGCAGCCGTCATATTGCCGCCGATGTCCTGCATCTTGTCTTTGAACGCATCAGCCTTATCCTGGGCGCGTTTGAAGTCTTGTTCAAAGTCCTTCACGTCGCCCATCAGCTTGATGATCAGTGTAGCCAGTGTGCTCATGATTGTTTGTGTGCCGCCGCCCAGGCGCGGAACGCATCGTAAATATCTTCTGCGCTCTTGCGCGCCGGCTGTGTGCGCCGTCGCGTCTTCAACATAAATTCAGGCGGCCCAAACGGGTCGGGCTGCTTCTCCGGATCACGGTTCACGTTATAGATTGCTGCCTCGATGCGTGCTGCATGCAGGTCATCCCGCCAAGTGCCAAATGGCTCAATCTGCCAATACGCCTGCCACTCACGCAACTCGCGCGCAGAGATCCGCGTCAGCAGTTCCGCCACCGTACAACCCAGCGCCAACGCTAACCGGAAATAGAAGCGTCGCTCAGGTCGCCTGCGGAGTTTTTTTCGAGTTCCTCTACGTCTTTCTCGCTGAGTCCACTCAGCTCACGCACCACTTCATACACCCGCTTCAGCGCCGATCCGCTCTTCTTGGCCAACGCCTCAATCTCTGCGTTGCTAAATAGCCGCGCGCCCTGCTCATCCACAATCCCATACGCAGCCAGGCGTGCATGCGAGTTGTTCGCCTGCCATAGCAGCTTCTTGCCGGTCTGCTTTAGCATCGACGCTTCGAATGCGTCCAGCTCCGCCCCACCCCACTCCGGCACATCCACAATGCGCGTCACCATGTCCGACGCGCCCAAAATCTGATCTTTGTTTAGTAATGCCATATGACTTCTCGACTTTCAACTTTTCACTTTCGACTTTCAACTATTACGGCGTGATCGTCGGCGCACCAGTTGGCTGCACCTTCACCTTGCACTTGTAGCCTTCCTTCTGTTTGCTTAGGACTTACGCGAATGCTCCCAATACTTAGGCGAATGAGCGAGAATGGTGAACATGATAGCAACGGTGAGCAGATTGGATTATTGTCAATTTTTGATCGGAGCGCAGATCAACTATACCTGTACGTATTTTGCCGA
>JANMVQ010000041.1:0-5467 GCA_031392845.1 Chloroflexota bacterium | reverse complement strand
CCACCGGTGTGCGTTTATCCAAGGTATTGATGGCCGAAGTTGAATCCCTGCTATCGCGCTTTGATACTTTGGGACGCTGGTTTATCGACATCACTTGGAAGCACCTCGTTGTAGTTTGAATTCTATTTCTTGGAGCGGCCTTACTTGGCAACTAAACCACCGTAGCGCCGTTCACGGCATTGAAACTGGTCGATGGCCCGTTTTAGCTCGGCTTCATCAAAATCTGGCCAATAAGTGTCCGTTACATAATACTCAGCATAGGCGCTTTGCCACAACAGGAAGTTGCTGGTGCGATATTCCCCACTGGTTCGCACAATCAGGTCAGGATCGGGTTGGCCAGCGGTGTAAGTGAACTGCCCAATCATGTCCTCAGTAATTGCGTCTGGGTCTACTCCCGTTGCGATCATGGCTTTAACGGCGTCGACAATCTCAGCGCGTCCACCGTAATTGAGGGCCACATTCCAGATCAACTTGTCATTGTTGCGCGTCAACGCCAGCGCCTGGGTCAACTTACGTTGAATGTTGTCTGGCAAGCGATCCATACGACCTAAATGCCGGAGCTGCACTCCGTTCTTGTGTATTTCAGCCAGCTCACGATCAAGCACCATGTCAAAAAGTTTCATTAGGCCAGTAACTTCTTCTTCCGGGCGCAGCCAATTTTCAGTGCTAAACGCATAGGTCGTCAGAATTTTTATATTATTCTTGACGCAAGACTTCAAGATGCGACGCACATTTTCTGTACCGGCCTTATGCCCTGCTTGGCGTGGTAGGTTATGAGACCGTGCCCAACGGCCGTTGCCATCCATAATAATCGCAAGGTGATTAAGCGGGCGCAGCGCAGCCTCAACAATCACGGCGGGTTTGCGTTCTTGGCGTTTGCCAAGCAGGGTTCGGGAAAAGGGCGTCGCAATCGATTGAAGTGCCATAAGTATGTTTTATATCTCCATGACGTCGCGCTCCTTGCGGGCGCTCAAGTCGTCTGCTTTTTCGATCATGCGTTTGGTAAGTGCTTCGATGTCTTCTTTGCCACGTTTATGTTCGTCTTCGGTGATCATGCTTTCGTCCTCATACTCTTTAAGCAGCTTCATCGCGTCTTGTCGAGAATGTCGGACAGTGATTCTTGCCTCTTCCAGGCGCTTGTGCACCTGCTTAACGATATCCTTGCGGCGTTCCTGCGTCAGCGGCGGAATATTGAGCCGAATAACCTTGCCATCGTTATTAGGGTTCAATTTGAGATCAGACATCGAAATTGCCTTCTCAATCGCCTTTAGCACGGTCGGATCAAATGGTTTGATCATGATGGTCTGCGGCTCAGGCACTGAAATGCTTGCCAATGTCAATAGCTGTACATCTGCACCATAATATTCCACTGGCAACTTCTCAACCAATGCGGGCGATGCTCGCCCAGTACGCATACTATGAAAGTCGTTTTCCATAGCTTCTATCGATTTTTGCATCGCACGCTCTGTATCTTTCAGAATCTCTTTAATATCGTCAGACATGTAACACCTCGCATCCTAGACTGCAACGCCTATCTTCCACAATAGACAGGCTACAAAATTCTATCTTGAGACTAATGATAGCTTTTGACAGTTTGATTATGTATTGTTTTGTATGATTGTGCCAATATTATCGCCTTGAATGGCACGAAGTAGGCTGCCTTCTTGCCATAAGTCTAAAACCATGATCGGCATATTGTTTTCCATGCATAAGGTAATGGCAGTGCTATCCATCACGCCAACCTGCTTATTCAGGGCCTCGAGATAAGTCATCCGTTCATAACGTTGAGCAACGGCGTTTTTGCGTGGGTCCGTATCGTAGACGCCGTCCACTTTAGTGGCCTTAATCATCACATCGCAATTGATCTCCATAGCCCGTAGCGCACCGGCTGTGTCCGTCGTAAAAAACGGATTGCCTGTCCCCGCACCCAAAATCACGACCCGGTCCTTTTCCAGATGGCGGATGGCGCGTAAGCGGATATACGGCTCAGCCACCGAGCGAATCTCAATGGCGGTTTGCACTCGCGCTGGGATACCCGTCCGCTCAAACGCATCGCGCAAAGCCAATGCATTCATAACGGTTGCCAACATTCCGATATGGTCAGCCGAGGTGCGATCCATCCACTGGGCGTCTTTGCCGCGCCAAAAGTTGCCCGCCCCTACCACCATCGCAACTTGCACACCCGCCTGACGGATGGTTTGCACCTTGCGGGCTACCTCCTCCGCCAGTGTCGCGGAAATGCCCATTCCACCTGGCCCAGCAAATGCCTCGCCCCCGATCTTCAATAGAATACGTTTGTACTTCGGTTCGCTCATTTTGGCCTCCTGAAACTCGCTCATTCAATCTGCGTTTGACCTGCGGTAAAACCCGCAGATTTTGTCTAAATAAAACCACCTAAGTTCTACGATTCTGACACACCAAAATGCTGGATTTCAGCATCTTATGCATTGATCGTAAGTCATTTCAACTTGTTGATTTTATTTAGACAAACAAAAAGGGCATTTACATGCCCTTTTAAGTCGTCTTGTTGGTTATTCGCCTTGAGTGGTTTCCCCTAACTGAAACCTGGAGAAACGCCGGACGACTATATTTTCGCCGATCTTGGCAACTTTTTGTTTCACCAGATCAGAGATTTTGAGTTTATCGTCCTTCACCCAAATTTGCTCTAACAGAACATTATCCTGATAGAACTTGTCCATCCGCCCCAGCGCGATGCGCTCGGCAATTTCGGGTTTCTTACCCTCGCCAATCGCATCTTGCTTGAACTTTTCGGTCTGCTCCGCAATCACAGGTGCAGGCACGTCCTCTTTCTTGACATAAAGAGGGGCGGTTGAAGCAATCTGAATCGCGATTTCGTGCGCCAGTTCGCGAAACTCAGGCATTTTGGCCACAAAGTCTGTCTCGCAGTTCACTTCGACAATCACGGCCATCCGCCCACCCATATGGGAATACACTTCAACCATTCCGTCACTGGCTTCGCGACCTGCTTTCTTTGCGGCTGCGGCCAAGCCCTTCTCTTTTAGCCAGGCTTCAGCTTTGGTGATGTCGCCAGCGGCTGCATCAAGCGCCTTTTTGCAGTCCATCATGCCCGCGCCGGTTGCTTCGCGCAGGTTCTTTACCATCTCTGCAGTAACAGCTGCCATTTTATTTTCCAGTAGACCGAGGCGGTCTTATAGACAGCCTCGGTCTGTCTATGAAACCGCCTCGGGTAATAACTTAACTTCTAAGCCGCCTCGTCGTCCTCAGCGCCTGGGTCAAACGAGCGAATCTTTGGCTCTTCTGGCGTAGATACAGCGCCTGCCACAGGTGCTGCACCTTCGCCGCTGATTGTGGCAACCACTTCGGCCACATCCACCCCTTTGCGCAAGGCCAAGCCTTCCAAAGCCGCATTTGCCATGGCTTCTACAATCAATTTGATTGCACGAATGGCGTCATCGTTGGACGGAATCACGTAGTCCACACCATCCGGGTCACAGTTAGTATCGACCATCGCAATGATAGGGATATCGAGGGTGTTGGCCTCTTTAATTGCGTTGTGCTCGCGGCCCACATCGATGATGAACAGCGCATCCGGCAAGCGGCGCAGGTTCTTCATACCGCCCATTTTGCGATTCAAGCGGTCGATCTCACGGGTGCGCATCAAGCCTTCTTTCTTGGTGAAGCGCTCAAATTCGCCACGCTCTTTCATCGCTTCCAGATCAGCCATGCGGTCCAAACGGGCCTTGATGGTGCGCCAGTTGGATAGCGTGCCACCCATGAAACGCTCGGTGATATATGGCTGCCCAGCGCGAGCTGCCTGTGCGGCAATGGGCTCTTGTGCTTGGCGCTTGGTGCCGATAAACAACACATTGCCGCCTTTGGACACAATATCGCGGATCAGGTTATATGCATTATCGATGGCGACAATTGTTTGCTGCAAATCGATAATATGCACGCCGTTTCGCTCAGTGAAAATAAACGGCTTCATCTTGGGGTTCCACCGCTTGGTGCGGTGGCCGAAGTGCACGCCCGTCTCGAGCAGCGACTTCATTGGGACTACTGACATTTTATTGTTGCTCCTTGTAACCTCTGCGCCCTTAACTCATGGCATTAAAAACGCCACAGGAGATATGGAAGGGACGCATGTGTAATTTATTTGCCAAATTGATTTTTGGCAGATGAAATTTTACCATGTACTGGCATGGATTTCGCTGTTATAGCACTTAGAGCAGATTCCTGATTGATGTCCGAAACAGAACCCCACCCCCTGCCCCTCCCCTTGGGGGAGGGGTTAGGGGTGGGTCTTCGTATGCCATTTAGGAATTTGCTCTAAAAGTTATGCGGATGCCATATAGAGAGAGAAAATGGAAACCTCAAAACCTTAACCGTCACTGCTGCGAAACTGGATTACAATCCGTTTTGCAAATGAATCAGCTTATCGAGACGCTCAACCTAGCCCCTGACAAGATGTGTTGTCGACTGTGCTTATGCGCTGTTCGGTAGTGCTTTCACATTGCAATCACGTTTTTGTTTTAACTGCTGCGCCACACCGAACCGGTGTGGCGCTTTTCTTTTTCTGCTATGAGCCTAAATCAGGAACAGATTACCCAACTGGCCGTAAAACTTATCGAGCTGCAATGCAACAGCAGCGATTTATTGCCTGCACGGTCTGAGGCGGATGGCTTTATTAAACTGGCGTTACACGTCATCTTTCCACAAATTGATGGCTGCAATGTCGTTTGCACTATGCCCATCCAACGCCGACGCATCGCCGAAGCCTCGCGCGCGCTGACCCAAGTGATGGAGCCAATGGAGAGCCTGCTGCCAGATCAGCCCGACCATATCACGGACTGGTTCTTCGACAGCCAACTGGCCGACATCGCCGGCAAATTGTGGGACGATGCCCGCGCCATGTGCGCAGGGGATCCAGCTGCTCGCTCCGTCGAGGAAGTCATTGCCACTTATCCCGGCATCCGTGCCGTAGCGGTACACCGAATGGCCCATGCTCTGCATGTGGCCGGCGTGCCCGTGCTCCCGCGTTTGATGACGGAAATTGCCCATGAACAGACCGGCATCGATATTCATCCGGGTGCACATATTGGCGAATCGTTTTGTATCGATCACGGGACGGGCATCGTCATTGGCGAAACTGCCGTGTTAGGGGACAATGTCAAGCTATATCAAGGCGTTACGCTGGGTGCGTTGAGTGTAGCCAAAGACATGGCCTCATCAAAACGACATCCGACGATTGAAGACAATGTGGTGATCTACGCCAACGCAACGATCCTGGGCGGAGACACCGTAATCGGGCATCACAGCGTCATCGGCGGCAATGTTTTTATCAGCGATAGCGTTGCGCCCTATTCCACGGTCTATCATCGCCCACAGGTTTCTCTGCGTAACAAGCTGGATAAGATAGAAGCATTTAATTTTGTAATCTAGCTGGTAGTGGGTCGCCAGAGGCTGGTAATCAGCCACTGGCGGCCCA
>JANMVQ010000009.1:0-1760 GCA_031392845.1 Chloroflexota bacterium | reverse complement strand
AAAAAACTTGGCGTGAGTTTTTACGCCTTTGTCCATGACCGCATTTCAAAACTGGGACTTATTCCGCCTTTGGCCGATATCATTCGTGCTCAAGCTGCCCCTGCTTGATCCCGTTTCCCCCCTTTTTTTGAGAAGATACGTTGGATGCGATTACGGCTGAGCAGGCCTCTATCCCGGTGGGTGGGCGTTGTGCCACGCTTGCCGCCCAAGTTGCGCACATCACGCTGTATCTCGATGTGAATGAGCGTTGGATATTGAAACAGCCGCAATCCAAGACCGATTGGGCGCATATTTGGAGCACAGTTAAGGCGGTCACACCTGAACAATGGGAAACTTATAAGCAAGCACTCAAACAATCGTATCAACGAATGCGCACCACATTGCAGGGTATGCCCAGTTGGGATCACGAAGACATCATCGGCGGTGTGGTTGGTCTGATCGCCCACACCGCGTATCATCTGGGCGAAATCCGCCAACCGATGTGTGTATTGAAATCTGCGTGAAATCGCGCAAAGCAAATGGATATCTTAAATCGATTATTGGGGCATGATGAGTGGACAACGACGCAGTTGTTGGGCCAGTGCGTGACGTTGTCGCCAGCACAATGGCAGCAGGAATTCGATGTCGGACAGGGTTCATTGTGCGAGACCTTTGATCACTTGGTTGACAATGTGGAAGCGTGGACGGACTTAATGTTAGAGCGGCCCGTCCGCAATCTGAAAGGCAACACCCCTGATCAGTTACTCCAGCGTTGGCAAGCCGCTTATACAGAATTTGCCTCGCTAGCGCGTGCGTTGCAAGACCAAGGCCGTCTTGAGGATTGCTATTTGGATAAGCTTGATAACCCGGCGAAGCAAAAGACTTTTGGCGGCACCATTTTGCATATCATCACCCACAGCCACCAGCATCGAGCCGAGGCCATTCACATTCTCAATCATCTGGGACTCGCCGATGTCATCGAAGGAGATGTGCTCAGTTGGGAGCAAGGCAACAAGCCATGACCCATCCTATTCAATTGACGCTTGCCCAAGCGCGCCAACTGGCGGTGCAGGCCCAGGGCTTGCATGCACCTCAGCCCGCAACGCCCGACGGGATGCTGAACGCACTCCGCCAGCTGGGCTGTGTGCAACTTGACCCAATCAGCGCGGTGGCCAAGAGTCACCAATTGGTGCTGCGCAACCGTATGGAGCCGCAGACCATCGATACACTGAATCGCCATCTTGAGCAGCTCTTGTGGCATGACCGCAGCGTATTTGAGTATTGGGCGCATTGTGCCTCGATGGTGCTGACCGAGGATTACCCGATTCACAGCCACCGCATGCGCAGCTATCTGAAATCCAGCAAGGATGATTCAACCTGGGGCAAGCGCACCCGCCAATGGATTGCCGACAACAAAGCGTTGGCTAATAAGGTGCTGCGCGAAATTAAGAAACACGGCATGTTGCCCTCTAGCCATTTCGAAAACGAAACCAATGAAGAATGGCTCAGCACCGGTTGGACGAGTGGCCGCAACGTTAGCCAGATGCTCGACTATTTTTGGCTAAGCGGCAAACTCATGGTCGCAGGCCGCCGAGGTAATGGGCGATTGTGGAACCTGACAGAGCGGGTATTGCCGGACTGGACGCCGCACCAAAGCTTGGCTGTTGCAGACGTAACCCGTCGGGCTGCGTTCAAAGCGGTGCGTGCGCTGGGTGTGGCCACCGCACTCCAAATCAAACAGCACTTTACCCGCGCCCGCTATCCAGAGCTGGACAAACGCT
>JANMVQ010000004.1:0-4852 GCA_031392845.1 Chloroflexota bacterium | reverse complement strand
CACTTTGGACCTGGTGACGATCCAGGAACTCAACGATTTGCTGGCTAATACCTTCATCCCTTCGGACGTCCTCGGTCTCGCTAGTCCAACGACGCATTTCAATCAAATTATCTTTGGCGTCAAGAATTCCCACCGCAACTTTAGACGCACGGCTGTCATCTGGCCCGTAAAAGGCAATCGTTGCTATTGGATACCCTCGAAACGTCTTTAATCGTGCGCGCTTCTCAAGCGCGTAACGTGCTGGAAATCGCTGTGGCATACCCTAAATTCTACTCAATTTGCTGAGTGCTGCGCTACCGCGCCATGTTTTGACATCCTGGCACGCTGTTTTGACGAAACGTGTCTCGTTTTGACATTCCAGCACTCAGTATCGACGAAACGCGTCTCGTTTTGACATCCTGGCACTCAGTATCGACGAAACGCGTCTGGTTTTGACGTCCTGGCACTCAGTATCGACGAAACGCGTCTGGTTTTGACATCCCGGCACTCAGTATCGACGAAACGTGTCTCGTTTTGACATCCCGGCACTCAGTATCGACGAAATGCATCTGATTTCGTCAAAACCCGCCGGATTTTGACGAAACTAGTGCTTTAGTGCCGCATTTTTGAAGCGTTTTTTTCTACATCTTGCGACTTAAGCGCACTACAAATACAGATGCACTGCTCTATCCATCTTTGGTGCCTTGTTCGTTCTATTGATGCTCGCTATGCTTATACAGACCGCTTCGATTTTGTTACAGACTGGTTCAGTCTATGAGACCGAGGCGGTCTGTATGTGATTTATATAGGAGTTAATTTTTTAAAATGAATTTGAAAGAACCTCAGCCACCGAATGATTTTGTTGAACGGGCCAGAGCCTTGGTGCGTGTCATGCGCAGCAACGGTATTGACAAGTTGCCGGACGGCACGTCTGCTGGTCAGATCGAAGATCTGATCCACGCATCCATGGAAGCGACCGACGAGATTGATGTGATTGAAGATACGGTGAAAGGCAAGATCGAAGCGCGCGACAAGATCAACAATGTCATCTGGAAAGCCACCAAGGGTGGTGCGGCATTTATCGAAAGCCGTTTTGGCGATGATGCGATTCAGTTGGAGCAAATTGGGCTTAAGCGGCGCAGCAAATATGCCCCCAAAAAACGCAAGATCACGGTGCAGACCGCCGCGGTATTCGCTCAATCGAGTAAGCCCAAAAAGAGCCGGATGACCATCATCCCGATGCCCACAGACGATGCTGCATCGACGATAACGACACACATCAATGGCAACGGTGTGCACGGCTGATCGCTGGAGTGCACTTCGTCAGAATCATTAGACTCTATCGGAGATAGCCGTGCCACAGGCGAATCCTGTCTGAAACTCTGCAATTTTTAGGGCAAAAGTCTTATCTCCGATGAGGTCTATTAACGATCACGCATCCTGGACGGAATTGAAGCATTCAGCATCCCCCAAAGGGGGCCCCTGATTACCTTATAGACAAACCAAAATGAGATGGCATGAATTCCATGCCCATTTTCGGGCGAATAAGTGCCACCTCTGAATACCTTAGGTTTTTCCGCGAATCACGCTAATTCTCGCGAATTTATTAGCGCAGATTCGCGTGATTCGCGGAAAACAGCAAAAAGCTAAGGTAATCGGGTGCCACCTTTAATTGATTTATCGTAACTATTCAGTCCAAATTTGGTTTTTGTCCGCGAATAACGCTAATTTACGCTAATTTTATTTGCGAAGATTAGCGTGATTAGCGGATTTTAATTGTGGCTGAATAGTTACACGCAAAGACGCAAAAGCACAGAGACGCAAAAGTATATTTCCTGTATTCTCTGCGGCCTTGGGTCTCTGCGCCGATTACCTTAGCTTTTTGCTGTTTTCCGCGAATCACGCGAATCTGCGCTAATAAATTCGCGAGAATTAGCGTGATTCGCGGAAAAACCTAATAGATAAATCAATTAAAGGTGGCACTTATTCGCCCGAAAATGGGCATGGAATTCATGCCATCTCATTTTGGTTTGTCTATAAGGTATTCAGGTCTCTGCGTTAAAAGATTTAGACATTAGGTTTTTCTGACACAAGTGAGGTGGGAGTCGTGGGCAGAGAGCCCTCGGCTGTCGGCAGCGCGGGCGGCGCATCGATGATGATTTCCTTACGCCCATCCCACTGATCTTTGCCAATCGGCACCAGCATAATTTTGCCCGGACGCGCGCCCAATGTCGATTTCAACTTGTGCAGTAGTTCTTTCTGATAGGTCTGATTCAAGGCTCCGCTAAATACCGAATATTGAATGCGATCCAAGCCAAAATCCAGACATATATCTGCAATCTTGGCCCGCTTGCCGTCATCGGGGATGTCGTAAACGACTAAAAGTTGCATCTCTCAATCACCAACTGGCTGCAAACGCTTCATAGGATTCGCGTTCGCCGCGAAAGTATTGCGCCATATGGCGGGCTTGTGATTGCATAATCGCCCGCAGCGGCAGGCGTTTGCCTTCGTAGCTCTCGCTGACTTCCAGGCGGGCCAATACTTTTTCAGCCAACAGACGGCGGGCCGCATCATCGAGCCGACCGCGCTCGTCTTGGCCCAGCGTCACGCCTTTATTCAGCAGGCCCAGCACCGTCCGATCCACAATCGGTTGACGAAACTCCTCAATCGCATCTAGCACCAAACTTGGTTTGCCGGGGCGATCCACGTGAATGAATCCGGCATAGGGATCAAGCCCAGCCAGCACCAACGAGCGCTCAATCTGCTTATACAGCACCCCATAGCCATAATTCAAGGCTGAGTTAAACACATCCCGCGCGCCCTGATGTTCGCGCCCTGGCCAGGTTTGCGCAATCGCATCGGGCAGCAATAGCCGGATGGCCTCCCAATATTTGTGAGCCGCGCGGCCCTCGCTGCTCAGAATTTGCCCACGGTAGGCATCGACAGTCAACAAAACCGCGTCGGTCTTAGGGAACGACGCGGGTTGGCGTTGGAAATCTTCCAACTCCAAATCGCCATCCTGCACTTCGTGCAACAATACCTGTACCTGCTCATAAATCTGTGGGGCAGCCTCTTTGCGATATTTGGCCACGTATTTCAACAAGTTCACCTGATTGTGAATTTTGCCGCGCACAAACGTAATCGCCAGCAGTAACCCACGGTGATCCTTAAACGCCTCCATCTGTGCCCGCCGGGTCAGCACGGTCGCGCCTAACCCGGCGCTATACATGCTGGCATATGGCGTGCCGCTCTTGCTGACAAAATGAATCGGGATGCCGCGCTCGGCGCACTCGCGCACCACATCCGCGCTTAGGCTGATCCCGCTGTTCGAGATCAACACTGCTTCGAGGTGCATCAGCGGCGCTTGCACTTTTTTATTGCCGTCTTTATCGGTCACAATCAGCCGCTCGCTGTGCTTGCCGATAAATGACCCGTACTCTTCGACGATTAAATGTTGAATGATCATTTTTTGATTGAACCCAATAGAAATCAAGCATCCTGAGCGGAGGGCGGCAAATAATCTATGACAACGAAAATGTTTTAGTGCCGCCCGTAGTCGAAGGACACGTCTGTGGGCGAAGTTTAAGCTTCACCCAGCAGCGCGTCCTTCGACTGCGAAGTGCGAACCTATAGCGAACATAGTCTCGGTAATTGCCGCACTTCTCCGCTCAGGATGCTTATTTCAATCTCTTCATCCTCTTTCCACCCTAAACACCCCGTCCCCCTTCACCGTGTTCTTGCCCACTTGCACAACCTGGCCCCACAGCAGCCACGGCAGAATGGCATGCCAACTGTCTGCCGGGATGATGTAGCGGGCGCTGCCGACAAAGCCACCGATAGGGGTATAGGTATTTGTTCGGCGTGAACCGCTAAATTCCTCGACCCAACGCGTGCGCGCCTCGACCAGTTGGGCGTTATTGGCGTGTGCCTGTAGGGATTGCACCTCATCCATAGGTCGTCGCCAGCTGTGATCCGCAAACTGTCCGGCCAAATCGTCTAATCGCCGCAACACATGCTTGAAGATCGCGCCAAAGTCCGGCGCTTTGAGTAACCGTTCGTTCACGATCAGACGAGTGGGGGTGAGAAAGTTCAGGTTAAACGATACAGGCGGGCCATCCAATGGCTCATGTCCGCTGGCTTGCAATACATCGGCATGCGAAATTGGGCGATCCGGCACATGCACAATCTGTTCCCCTTCGGCCAATACACACTCTTCGCGGCCCACAAATGGATTGAGCGCGCTGGCCTTGCGCAAACTAAATTGCCCACGTTGGCCAGGGTGATCGCGTTGTTGCCCTTGCACCAAGCGACCAATGCCCGCCCGTCCAGCCTCGGGCAGCGCGATCAGAAAGTATGGCAAATAACGTTGGGCTTGGCCAAACAAAGTCAGCCCAAACTCAAAGCGCTGGCCCGACTGCAATGTTGGCCTGGTGTCGATCGGTGGCATCAGCGCATAGCCACGCCGCTCCTCGCCCGGTTTCTCGTTGGCCGCTACCAACCAACATACCGGACACTGCCGCACATGTTCCGGGTCGCGCGGATCACCCGCACAGATAGCTCGGCTCATCACCCCCAGCAATGCCCCGCGCAGTTGCCCGCCGGTGCGAAAGCCATCAAATTGCATTGGGCCAAACGCCTCGCAAGTGAGGGTTAGGTGCAGGGCGGTCAGGGGGAAGTCAGATGTTTGGGAGTTTGGGGAGTTTGGGGTTGGGTTGGTTGGGTTGGTTGGGTTGGTTGGGTTGGGTTGGTTGGTTGGGTAGGTTTGATTGTTTTGATTGGTTTTAGACGTTGTAGTCATTAGAAATCCTCCGACGGATCGAGTCTTTGCTTGGTTAAGTTGCTGAAATCCAGCCCAAGCTCAGTAGAGTAGGGC
>JANMVQ010000273.1:0-8573 GCA_031392845.1 Chloroflexota bacterium | reverse complement strand
AAATTCCACCGATCACCGCCGCTATCCAGACAAATCCCAAAATTGGGATGATTGCTATTTCCCCACCCATACCCCAAAGTTTGGCCCGACGCTCGTTTATGTCAAGTCTTTGAATTACCGACAATCAACGTTTGGGGCACCTTGCAACGCTGTATACCCCACCTAAGCCGGCCAGCCCCTGCGACTGTCCGCATTGTCGGTTGATGCAAATCCAGAAAGAAGCGACAGTGGCATTATCAATGTCGAGTGCGACGGCTACGCCCACCTCCAATCCAGCAGACCCAACATCAACTACGGGTGAAGGCCCTGTCATTGATTGTGATGTGACCGCCTTGCAGCGTGGGCTACTCCCGGCTTATCTGTGGCCTCTCATCGGCCGCGATGACGTCATTCCCTACTCCCAAATCAAAAGTAATCGCGGTCGCAAGAAGCAATATTCCACCGCTGACGCGTAGCGTGCTTGCCCCCATCTCGATTGTGACTACTGTGGCATCACCGATGAAGCCAAACACGCTTTAGTCCACTATGGTCATCATGGCACCCGCGAGGCTATTCCCGATCTCATGTGCCAAGCTTGTGGTCGCAAGATCACTTCTCGACTCATGGCTGCCTTGTATCGCTTACGTACCCCGAGTGACAAAATCTCTCTCATCTTAAACAGCATCGTCGAAGGCATGTCCGAAGAAGGCGCAGCTCGAACCTTTGGCCCGTCCGATGATCAACCCCATCTCCAGTCCAATACCCTGCGCCGTTGGGTTGCTCGCGCCGCCAAACACTCCCATGCCCTGCATGCCATTTTGTTCACCCACTTGTCGCTGCCTATTTTGTAACTCGATGAACTCCGGGCCATTTTGCGCGCGCCCAACACCCCTTTTTGCTCCCCAGAATCTTCTCGCATCTTCAACCAAATTATTACTTGGGTTTGGACCACCATCATTGCGCTTTGCTTGCGTCATTATCAAGTTTGTGTCATCTCGACCAGACTTTGAAGGTTCCATTCTGGTCGTTCGACTCATCAAATCGAATCTGTCCTGCCGCTTTTGCCTTCTTTTTGGCGCTCAGCATCTCTTCCCCATTTACC
This sequence comes from Chloroflexota bacterium, assembly GCA_031392845.1. Lineage (GTDB taxonomy): Bacteria > Chloroflexota > Anaerolineae > J036 > Brachytrichaceae > JANMVQ01. The sequence continues at coordinate 7,492 of JANMVQ010000273.1, read as the reverse complement.
GACAATCAACGTTTGGGCCACCACCAACCCTCAAGCCGGACTATGCCGATCCGCCGCCACCAGGCCGGAACGGCGGCGGCGTCAACAGCATGGCGGTAACAGATTGTGGAATACCGCCTAATGGGTTCTTTCGGCTAGGCAAGCCGCTGACAAAGGGCAATAGCTGATGACGTGCCACTTCAAAGACACGGCGCAACTCTGCCACGGGATAACGATGCTCATCCACCCGCAGCTCGACATACGGATACTCCTCAATGTGCATCACCTTGATCGCCGCCGATTGTTTGCCACGTTTGTCGCCACCCGCCGCCTGCGCCGCTTCTAAACAAATCAATATACGCTCTGGCAAATCGACGGATTCAGTCTTGGCAAAGGCATCGGCCATGGCCTGCACTGTTTCTGCGCCAACCAGCATGTTGCCCTGCGCGGCAAAGTTTGGCCCGGTGATGTGCCCTGCCCACGGCACACAGGCTGAGCCGGTCCACGCCGCACTTTCACCATTTTTGTCTACGATGCCGACCTGGCGATCCGGTGCGCCGGGGTCTTCCTTGAGCAACTTGTCCAATGCCGCTTGCGCGCTCGTGCCACCTGTCATGAGCTTCAAACCATCAATCCCAAGATAAGGGTTGACCCAAGACTGGGTCGCCACGGCACCCACACCAGGTGCAGCAAATGGGCACAAACTACCCACCCCGGGTACCGCTGTCGATACGCCCACGCCAAACATACCGGTCCGTGCACAACGTGCGGCAATTGAAAATGTGTTTAGTCTCAACATGCTGTTATCTCCTGTCATTCCGTAGTAATCGAAGGTGCTACATTCGTCACCCATTCTGGCGCGTTGCTGGCAAATCGCGCATCATGCCATAAACAAGCTGCGCGATGGTTTTCGCTCAAGTCGTATAAGCGCGGCTGCACAGTCGTGCAATCGTCCATCGCAAATGGGCAGCGGCTGTGAAAGCGACAACCGCCTGGCATCTCATACGCATTTGGCAACTCGCCCAATATCGGTAGATCGCGCTGGCGTTTGCTGGGGTCAGTCTGTGGAATGGCGTTCAGCAAGGCCCGCGTATAAGGATGCTGCGGCGATGCAAAGACCCGCTCGATTGGACCCGCTTCGACGATCTGCCCAAGATACATGACGGCCACGTCATCACTGATATAGCGGATGACTCCCAGGTTGTGGCTGACGAATAGGTAGGTCAACCCCAACTCGCGCTGAATTTGCTTGAACAAGTTCAGAATCTTGGCCTGCACCGACACATCCAAGGCCGATGTTGGCTCGTCCGCAATCACCAGCGACGGCCGCAGAATGATGGCGCGGGCAATCGCCACCCGTTGGCGTTGTCCGCCGCTCAGCGCGTGCGGGTGGCGGTCAAGCATGCCCACATCCAGTCCAACATGCGTCAGCGCTTCCGCTACCAGATCAAGGCGTGTTGAGCCAGAGCCAATGCCGTGCACTTGCAATGGGGCCAACAATACATCTCGCACGGTTTGACGTGGGTTAAACGCCGACGAGGCGTTTTGAAACACCGCCTGCATCTGCCGGCGCACCATGCGCATCTCACTGCCCGAACGTATGTCTAGCGGTTGACCTTTGAAAAGAATCTCACCCGCGGATGGGGCGATCAATCCCAGAATGATCCGACACAATGTGGACTTGCCAGAACCCGATTCGCCAACGATGCCCAGCGTTCTGCCCGGCTGGATGGCCAAATCGACCTGATCGACGGCGCGCAGTTGACGCTTCCGCCAAGGCAATCCCCCCAACTCAAACGTCTTAGACACAGCTTTGACCTGAAGCAAGGCCTCGCTCATGCCACACGCTCCGGTTCGACCAACCAACAGCGCGCGGCATGCTGGGCCCGGTCGTCACCGATTTGGCCCACACTGAGCAAGTCCGGCTCAATTGCACAGCGCTCAAAGCGACGCTCGCAACGGTCGGCAAAGCGGCAACCGGTTGGCAATTCAAAGGGTGAAGGGATGCTGCCGGGGATGGAGGCCAACTCACCTTGGCTTGAGGTGATCGTCGGGGTGGCCCGCAGAAGCGCTTGAGTATAGGGGTGCTGCGGCTGGGTCAATATCTGTTGCACCGAGCCTTGCTCCACAATCCGTCCGGCATACATGACATAGACCCAATCGCACATCTCCGCCACCACACCCAAATCATGCGTGATAAATAGCATCGCGCTACCATGCTCATCGCGGATCTCACGCAGCAGCCGCAGCACCTGCGCCTGAATCGTCACATCCAGCGCGGTGGTTGGCTCATCAGCGATCAGCAATTCTGGCTCCAGCGCCAGTGCCATCGCCACCATGGCCCGTTGCTGCATGCCGCCGCTAAACTGGTGCGGGTATTCACGGGCACGCTCATTGGGCGAAGGCAGATGCACGCTGCCCATGACCTTGATGGCTTGGGCCAGCGCTTGCTTCCATTTGCTGGCGCGGTGTAACACATAGGGTTCGCCCACCTGTTTCCCGATCCGCAAGACTGGGTTCATCGCAGTCATGGGGTCTTGCGGGATCATAGCGATGCGATTGCCGCGCACCTCGCGCAATTGGCTCTTGCTCATGCGGCGCAACGAGGTGCCGTTCAACAAAATGTCACCGTGAGTGATCGACGCAGTGGCAGGCGTTAGCCCCAACACCGACAACGCCGTCATGGTTTTGCCGCTGCCCGATTCGCCGATCAAGCCGACGATTTCTCCGGGCCAGACTTCAAGGCTGACCTCATCAACAACGCGGGCAACGCCCCGTCGGCTTGCAAACTGAACTGACAAATGATCCACCGTGAGCGTGGGCAAACGATCTATTTTTTGATGGGGTCGGTTGGCGGGCACGATTGGTTTGGTATGAGTCATTGCTTTAGTTTCGGATCGAAGAAGTCGCGTAGGCCATCACCCAACAGATTAAACCCCAATACGCCAATGAACATGGCCAGCCCCGGCACGACGCTCAGCCAGGGCGCTTGAATCATGAAACCACGCCCAATATTGAGCATATTGCCCCACGAGGGCTCGGGCGGCTGCGCACCTAGCCCCAGAAAGCTCAACGACGATTCAAGCAACACGGCGTAACCAAAGGCCGACATGGCCTCGACAATCAGAGGGGTGACGACATTGGGCAATATTTCGTGCAGTAGCAGTCGCCCATCCGACATGCCCAAAGTCCGCGCCGCCTCAATATACTGCTGCCGCAGGACACCTTGGGTGGCTGCACGCGCCAAACGAGAGAAGCCCGGGATAAAGATGATGCCGATGGCGGCCATGGCGTTGACCAAACTGGTGCCCAAGCTCGCCATAAGCACCACCGCCAGCAAAATCGCCGGAAACGAAAAGAGCAGCTCCATCAAGCGCATCAGGATCAGATCGACCCAGCCGCCAAAGTAAGCGGCCAGCACCCCAATCACTGTGCCGCCAATCAAGCCGACCGATACCGCAACCGCCGCCACCTGCACCGAAATGCGCGCGGCATACATCGCCCGGGTAAGCTCATCGCGGCCCAGTTCATCGGTGCCGAGCAGATGCTCGATGCTGGGCGCTTTCAGTTTGTCGCTGATGTTCAACTCATACGGCGAGTATGGTGTGATGACGCCCGAGAGCAACGCCGCCAGTAAGATCAACCCAACCAATACGCCGCCCAATAGGATCAGGCGATAGCGTTCCCAGGCAAATTTGCGGCGTGGGCGTGTCGCTGTGCTTGGGGTGATGGTACTCATCCCTGTGTCCTCACATACACATGGCGCGGGTCGATGACTGTGGCGACAATATCCACCAACATGTTAGCGATCAGCACCACGGTCGTGACAACCAGCACGCTCGCCATCAGCACCGGATAGTCGCGGTTGATGATGCCAACCAGCACCAGCGAACCCACTCCCGGCAACAAGAAGATATCCTCGATGATGACCACCCCACCGAACAACCAGCCAAATTCAACGGCGCCGACCGTGAGAAAGGGAATCAGCGCGTTGCGAATGGCGTGCCGCCAGATCACCACATTGTCATTGGCCCCCTTGGCGGCGGCGGTGCGGATATAGTCCGAAGAGAGCACCTCGATCATGCCCGCTCGCATGATGCGCAATAGCAAGGCCGACGACACCACCCCCAGCGACAGGGCTGGCATGATCATCAACTCAAGATTGCGCACGGGGTCTTCGGCAAACGGCACATAGCCACCGGCGGGCAACACCCGCAACGTCAGGGCAAACACTAAAATCAGCAAGGTCGCCAGCCAGAAATTCGGCACCGCACCAAGCACGGTCGCCAATAAGGTAATGGCGTTGTCGGCCCGGCGCTGATGGTGATAAGCGGCCAATGCACCCAGTGGCACTGCGATCAGATTGGCGATAAAAAACGCCAGCAGCGCCAACTCAAGCGTGACCGGCAGACGCTGAACAATATCCGGCCCAACCGGCACCCGATTTTGAAACGAGGTGCCAAAGTTGCCCTTTAGGACCTGCCCGAGCCAGTCGAGATACTGCACCATGATCGGGCGATCCAATCCCAGTTCGTGCTCGAAACGGGCGATGGCCTGTGGCGTTGCATCGATGCCAAGCGCGGCCCGAGCGGCCGAACCTGGCACGACATTCACCACAATAAAAATGACAAACGATGTGGCCAGCAACGTCGGCACAAATGCGGCCAGCCGCTGGACAATGACTTTGAGCATGGGCAATATACGGACAAATCTGATCCACGAAGATACACGAAACTACACGGATATGGCTTTTAATAACAACCTCCGTGCCCATCCGTGTGCCTCCGTGGAAAAGAGCATGTTGCATTTCTACTAAACTAACGACGTTACTCGAACCAAGCGTCCTTCAACGTTTTGAGGAAGCCCGTGCGCATGGGCTTGTAGTTCTTCAGCTTCTTGGTGTGGCCGATCAGCAGCCAACCGTTCACCAATGGCACAATTGGCATCTCCTTCATCGTCAAGTCTTGCAAATCGCGATAGATCTTCTTGCGCTCATCCTGTGTGGTGGCGGACTTTGCTTTTGACAGCAAAGCGTCCATGTCCTTGCTGCACGACTTCTGTGCATTCACCGCGGACTTGCAGGCGTAGTTGTTGAAGACAAAGTCATCCGGGTCGGCCAGCGGGCTGAGCCAATACATGGTGGTGATGTCGAAGTTACTGGTGGCCCACACCTCGTCCCAAAAGCGCGGGATTTCCATTGAGCCGATCTTGGCCTTGATGCCGATCTTCTCCAGGTTGGCCTGAATGATCGGCGCCATCGCCATCTGTGCCGGGAAGGATGAGGCAATCGTCATGCTGGTTTCAAAGCCGTTCGGGAAACCGGCCTCGGCCAAGAGTTTCTTCGCCGCGTCAGCGTCGCCTTTGGCTGGCACAAATTTCACATCGTCGGCATAACCCCAGTTCCATTGCGGAATCACGCCACCGAGAATGGGTGTGGCCTGACCGAAGAATGCACCATCCGTCAGAGCTTGGCGGTCCAGCGCCATCGACACCGCCTGGCGCACTTTCACATTGTCGAAGGGTTTGTGGCCATTGTTGGGCAGCAGCCAGTTAAAGCGCGAGCCTTCGAGCGTCACACCAACCAAATCTGGATTGGCGCCGATTGCGGCGAAGTCCTTGGGTGGGATCTCGTTTGAGAAGTTCACCACACCGGACTGCAAGGCGTTGGTCAGCGCAGTCACATCGCTGATGATCTTGTACTCCATCGCATCGAAGTACGGCTTGCCCTCTTGGAAATAGTCGTTGTTGCGCTCGAACTTGATGGCGTTGCGTGGCTCGTAGCTGATGAACTTGAACGGGCCAGTGCCAATCGGCTTGGCGTTCAGATCATGTCCGGACTCGACCAGCTTCTTCGGCACAATTGACGAACCCGGGAAGGCCATGTAAATCAAAAATGGTCCGGTCGGCTGGGTGAGGGTGAACTTGACCGTTTGCGGATCGACCACATCGACACTCTTGATAGTCTCGACCTGCGAGGTATAGGAGTAGCCCGAATCCTTTGCGCGCAGCCGATCAAAGGTAAATTTCACATCGTCAGCAGTGAATGGATCGCCATTGTGAAACTTGATACCCTTGCGCAACTTAAAGGTATACGTCAGGCTATCTGGCGACGCCTCGTAGCTTTCGGCCAACTCCGGGTAGGGCTTGGCATCTGGATCCAGCGCCATAAGGGTGGAATACACCTGCTCAATGACGACGTGCGACATGCCGCTCGGGCCGCGCACGGGGTCGAAACCGGCCGGGTCAGCGGAAAATGCCGCCTTAAGCACCCCACCGCGTTTAGGCGTGCCAGCATCGCCAGTGGTGGAATTGCCGGGTGCGGCCGGCGCAGCAGCTGGGGCGGCCGGCGCTGCGCCGCGCGGTGCACAGGCGGCCAAGCTGACTCCAGCACCTAGCAAGGCCGAGGCACGAATAAATGTTCTGCGAGACAGACGGGGCGATGTCGGTTTATTTTCTCCTGATAGTGACTTCATATCTAATATTCCTCAATTCTGAAACTCTTATTGATACACAAATGACCGAATGAACGCATGTCACACAGGAACATGGGAATATGAGGAACAATGCGACGCGAAACCAATGTGCAAGTGGTGTAACAGGCTACGTCGTGGTGTCTATAATGTATATCACTAGATATATCGCATGTCAAATGCTGCGATAAAAGGCTCTCACGACCTTTATGCGAAGCATGAGAGGAACGCCTAGCTCTGCCCGATATAACCGAGCGGCTGAGTGAACTACTCGTCTACATGGCCACGTTTCTCAATCTGTAGGGTGTAGCGCAGAAAAGTAAGTGGATCGTGCTGGCGGCCTAACGTGGACACTTAACGGACAAAACACCAGCGCGTCGGCGACATCAGCCTGTTGCAGCGCCAGTACCCGAACTCATTCGCGCGCGCTCCAGTGAAGTATTCGCACCCACGGCGTGGCGTTCCAACCCAGCTCAAAAGGCGGGCAGTGACATCCCTGTCGCCCATTCATTAAGAACATCGGCATCAAGATCAATATCCCCAGGCCAAGTGATAGTGCCCGATTCGGGATCAACGCGCACTTTGCGTACCAAGGGTAGTGCGTGAAAGTGATGCTGATAAAACATAAATGTTGATGGATTAATCTTTCCGCATGGAAAGACAAACTAACGAACCCCTGTTTCTGATGCTGCTCGCCATTTTGGCCGCCAGCATCGTGTTGTTGATCTACTGGTTCGGTCGCAGTGGCAAACGAAAATCGAGCCATCCGTCCCATCCAATCCCCTTTTGGCGACGTTGGCGTCCTAGTGATCCATCGCGATGTGATTGTTGCCGAGCTGAGGCTACCGATAACGCCATCGCCCAACCCCTTCCCACCGTTGAAGCGTGGTCGTCTCGTAAAAGTAAGCGCGGCCGCAAGAAGAGGGTTGATAGCGCTGGTTATTTTTGCCCCAATCCCGACTGCAACTACCACCAAAATCCTGATCCCAGTATTCACGCCTTAGCCAGCAATGGTCGCCATGGCCAACAAGCCATCCGCCAAT
>JANMVQ010000563.1:0-3859 GCA_031392845.1 Chloroflexota bacterium | reverse complement strand
GATGCGCTGGACAGGACTTGAACCTGCAAGCCTTGCGGCACCACCCCCTCAAGATGGCGTGTCTGCCAATTTCACCACCAGCGCATGACTACGAAAATATTATATCTCAAGCGAAGCAGGGATTCCATAGGAGCAGAAAGCTGCTTTCAACCCTTCGTGCTCAACTTTCACACGGTATGTCTCACTTAACATTTGCTTAACTTATACATAATATCCTTACAACGTATTGATAACCTTCGCTCACAAGGATAATTTGAAATTGCACACTGGTAAACCCAACTTATGGATCGTTACGGTGGGTGTGTCGGTAGCATTGCTGCTGACAGCATGCACTAGCGATCATGGCGGCAGCACGGCCAACCGGATTGGCCTGTCTGGCTCGACCTCAGTTAGCCCATTTGCCGAACACTTGGCCGAGCTGTATCAAAAGCAGCATGTTGGCACATCGATTAATGTGCAATCGCTTGGCTCCACCGCCGGTATCCAAGCTGCTATCAATGGCGTGGCCGAAATTGGTATGTCATCGCGCGATCTAAAGCCCGACGAAGCAGCCAAACTGGATCAGTTGGTCATTGCTCGTGATGCGTTGGCGGTGATCGTGCATCCAGCCAACCCTATTGCTAGCCTGACTTTGACCGATGTCCAGCACATCTTTTTGGGCAAGATCACCAACTGGCGTGAGGTGGGCGGTGTTGATGCACCGATCATATTAGTCACCCGTGAGGCTGGTTCTGGCACTTTTGGTGCGTTTGAGGAGCTGCTGCTTAAGGGCGCACATCCAGTGGCATCGGCCCTGCGCCAAGGCTCAAATGGCGCTATTCGGCAAGTCGTATCCGAAGATCCCAACGCGATCGGCTACATATCGTTGGGCATTGTGGATGCCAGCGTCAAAACCATTGCCATAGATCAGGTTCAGCCCTCGGTGAAGCACGTATTAGAGAACAAATACAAGTTTGTGCGCCCCTTCTTGTTTGTGTGGCGCAAAGGCGTTGCACTGTCGCCCTTAGCCCAAAGTTATGTGGATTATGTGCTCAGCGTGGGAGGCCAGACTGAACTAGAACGGCTGGGCTTGGTGCGTGGGAAGGTGAATTAATGCGCGAGCGTGTGATTCAATCTGTGCTATTGGTCGCTGCGCTAGCGGCTGTGTTTGCGCTAGTGCTGATCAGCTTTTTCATCTTTCAAGCTGGGCTGCCCACTCTAATTAGGGTTGGATTGCCGGGTTTTCTGTTCAATACGGTTTGGGAGCCAACAGCCAAAACACCCTCGTTTGGCATTCTACCGATGCTGATCGGCTCGTTATGGCTAACCATGGGATCGTTGCTGATTGGTGTGCCGCTGGGCATTGCGGTGACTGTGTTCATGAGCGATTTGGCCCCAGCCAGTCTGGCTATGGTCATGCGCCCAGCCATCCAATTGTTGGCGGGTATTCCTTCGGTGGTGTATGGCTTTATTGGTCTGACGTTGTTGGCTCCATTCGTGCGGCGCGTATTTGGCGGGCCTGGGCTGAGTGTGTTGACCGCATCTATTATTCTGGGCATCATGATTCTGCCAACCGTGATTGCTATTTCGAGTGATGCGGTCCGGGCAGTGCCGCGCAGCTTGCGTGATGGCGCGCTGGCGTTGGGGGCCAATCATTGGCAAATGATCTCGCAAGTCTTGTTGCCGGCAGCCCGTTCGGGCATCATCGCTAGCATCATTCTCGGCATGGGACGTGCTTTGGGTGAGACGATGGCGGTTATCATGATGGTGGGCAATTCGCTCAACATCCCGGTGTCGCCGCTTGATTCAGCCACGACACTCACCAGCAACATTGGTTTGGAAATGGCTTACGCCAGCGGGGCGCATCGCGATGCCCTATTTGCCACGGGCGTGATTTTGTTTCTGCTCATCATGCTGCTGAATAGCATTACAACCGCTTTTGTGAAGCGCGGCAGCACACGGAGAACAGTATGACTCAAACCGGTTTTAGTGAACGAACCTCAGGTCGGATTACGCAGAACGTTGTGTTCATGCTGATCTGGGTGGCGGCGCTGCTGGCGTTGGCTATTCTCATTCTTATCGTCGGGGTGTTGTTGGTGCGCGGCTTACCCTCTGTCACTCTCGAATTTCTGACCGGTGTACCAGAAGATTTGGGCCGCTCTGGCGGCATTTTACCGACCATCATCGGCACGGTCGTTCTGGGCGCTGTTTCGCTGCTAATTGCTACGCCGATTGGTGTGGGCGCGGCGCTGTATCTAACCGAATACACTACTGAGAGTGGCTTGACCAAAATCATTCGCTTTGGCGCTGATTCATTGGCGGGTGTGCCATCGATCGTGTTTGGCTTGTTTGGCTTTATCTTCTTTGTCACGGTGTTGCATATGGGCTGGTCTATTCTGGCCGGTGGCCTGACATTGGCCCTGATGATGCTGCCCACCATCATCCGCACGACTGAAGAAGCAGTGTTAACTGTGCCGCAGGCCTACCGCGACATTGGCTACAGCTTGGGGGCTACCCGTTGGGAGATGGTCACTACTACGGTGTTGCCCAGCGCATTGCCGGGCATTTTGACAGGCGTGATTCTCTCATTTGGCCGGGCGGTTAGCGAAACCGCAGCGGTCATCTTTACCGCTGGCACGGCTCTAAATCTGCCCGATTCGATTTTCTCGCCGGTCCGCACCATGGCAGTGCACTTCTATATCCTGGCAGTCGAAGGCATCTCATTAGAGAAGGCCTATGCCACTGGCGCAGTGCTTATCATCACCGTGTTGCTTATTAATCTCACGGCCAATGCCATTATCACTCGTGTTGTCGCCGGTAGAACACGTGGAGCGAAGCATTAGCAATCAGTCTTCAGCTATCAGCCCTCATCGGTTAGTGATTGAAAGCTGATTGTTGATCGCTGAAAGCTGACTTACTATGAACCCAAAAATCGAAATCAAAGATTACTCACTTTGGTTTGGCAGCGATCAGGTGCTGAAGTCCATATCAATGACCGTACCGCGCAACCAAGTAGTGGCAGTGTTTGGCCCAGCTGGCAGTGGCAAAAGTGGGCTACTCCGCTCGATCAATCGCATGGCGGAACTGGACCCGCGCCAACGACACGCCGGCGATATTCTGATGGACGGTGCGAGCATCTTCGCGCCAGAGGTCAATACACCTGCCCTGCGCCGGAAAGTGGGTATGGTGTTTGCACAACCCACGCCATTGCCCATGTCGATCCACGATAACGTAACCTATGGCCTGCGCCTACAAAAAATCCGCACCAAGGCCATACTCGATGAAGCGGTCGAGCGCTCATTGACAGCAGTCACACTATGGGACGAGGTTAAAGATCGCCTGAATGATTCCGGAATGGCACTGTCGGGTGGCCAGCAACAGCGCCTTAGCATCGCGCGGGTATTGGCACTCAATCCAGAAGTATTATTGCTGGATGCACCTACGGCTGCGCTTGATCCCATCAACACGGCCAAGATTGAAGAGCTGCTCATCGTGCTGAAGCAGGACTACACTGTGATTATTGTGCCGCATAGTGTGCAGCAAGCTTCACGGGTGGCTGACACAGCAGCATTCTTTATGGGCGGCGAGGCTATCGAATATGGTACACGCAATCAAATCTTCGTGCTGCCCAAAGACAAACGCACCGAGAACTATGTAAGCGGCCGGTTTGGTTGAGAGTTTGATTTAATGAATACTTAACCTAGTGTTAAATATTAATTAACAGGAAACAACTATTCTGGTAAAGACGCGACGCATATCGTAGAGACGCGACGCATATCGTGGAGACGCGACGCATATCGTGGAGACGCGACGCATATCGTGGAGACGCGACGCATATCGTGGAGACGCGACGCATATCGTGGAGACGCGACGCATATCG
>JANMVQ010000562.1:0-11625 GCA_031392845.1 Chloroflexota bacterium | reverse complement strand
GGAATCACTTATGCTTGACCATCTCACAACTATCGGCAGGCCAGAGCGGCCATCTTTGCCTGCCAAGGTCGTCATCCATGCTACACACAGGGGATTCTTCGGGCTGCGCCCTCAGAATGACATTTCGCTGAGTAGTTACCTTTCTTCATTCATTCTGCCTTTTTAATTCTTAATTTCTTTGTCCATTGTCTCCCAATCCAAAGCGCCCTTCTTCCAGACCCAGATAAGTCCGACAAGCAAAATGCCTCCGAAGATCAGCATTCCGAAAAAACCAGACAGACCTAACTGACGGAATGCGACTGCCCAAGGAAAGAAAAAGATTACTTCGATATCGAAGAGAATAAAGATCACAGCAATCAAATAGAAGCGCACCGGGAAACGGCGTTGGCCTGGACCGATGGCGCGCATGCCCGACTCGTAAGGCACCAGTTTCTTGGGGTTGCTAGCCCGGCGGCGAGGGCCAAACAAGATCGAAATGAGCACAATCAGGCCCGCTAGCCCAGTCGCGACAATAATCAGGAGGAGGATCGGTAGATATTCTGAAAGCATGGCAACAAAAAGTGCCACGACCAGTTGCGATGAAGCGACGATGTGGCACTAATGATATTCTTATCTGATTGAGAAGTTTATCACAATCGACTTATTTAAGACAACTATTTCAAGAAGAAAAAGTGATGAGATTGGAGTTTAGAGATTGGAGTTTAGAATTTAGAGATAATCTCCAGTCACTTAACTCTAACTCTTTGCAAATTTCCTAAATGATGTATCTAGCACCCTTCAAACTCGAACGCTACTTCGCCAAATACGAATTTACGACGCGCTATTTGTTATGTAGCAGCGATCCGGAAAGCATGACCACTGCTGATTTACTGGCGTTGGAACCCGGCGCACAGGAGCGTTATTTGAACCATTGGCTGGGCTACACCGAAAGTATCGGTGCCTCCTCCCTGCGGGCAGAAGTCGCGCGGATTTACACCACGATCTCACCTGACGAAATTTTGATGTTCAGTGGGGCCGAAGAAGCCATCTTCCTGTTCTTGATGGCCACACTTAATAATCAAGATGCCCACGCTATCATCCACACCCCGTGTTACCAAAGCTACACTGAGGTAGCACGCGGCACGGGCGCACAGGTGAGCGAGTGGCAGGCCCGTGAGGAAAGTGGCTGGGCGCTTGATATAGACGAGCTGCGCCGCTTGATCCGGCCCAACACCAAGGTCATTCTGATCAACACCCCCCATAATCCGACTGGTTATCTGATGTCGCCAGATTTGTTTGCCCAAGTGAACCAGATCGCGCAGGAACACGACATCCTGCTCTTTAGTGATGAGGTTTTCCGCGAGAGTGAATACGGCGGCCCCACCCTACCCGCCGCCTGCGATGTGAACCGCAGCGCAATCAGCCTAGGTGTGCTGAGCAAGACCTATGCCCTGCCAGGGTTGCGCATCGGCTGGGTTGCCACTCACAACCGCGAAATTTTTAATCGCATGGCGGCGCTCAAGGATTACACCACCATCTGCAACAGTGCCCCTAGCGAGGTCTTGGCTGAAATCGCACTGAAACATCGCCAAGAGTTGGCCCAACGCACGGTCAAACGGTTGCGGCAGAATTTGGCCCTGTTAGATGGCTTTTTTACACGCCACGCGGACATGTTTAGTTGGCAGCGTCCGCAAGCCAGTCCCATGTCTTTCCCAAAACTCTTGCAAGGAGAAATAGATCATTTTGCAGATCAACTGGTCCGAGAAGCGGGCGTATTGCTGCTACCCGGCAGCGTCTATGGCGACACTGGCAATCACTTCCGCCTAGGCTTTGGGCGCGCAAATATGCCGGAGGCGCTGGCGAAGCTGGAGGCGTTTATCCGCCACTGAAGAAAATATGACGGTGGACGGCGGACGGAAGCCGGCATGACGGTTTTATCTCGTAGCGCGGTAATAAGCTCCAGTCACGCACGCAGGGCACAACAACCGACCATTGATGGTGCGTTCACGGCCGTTGATCACCTCTTCACCGCAGCCATCACACAGAACGCGCTGGCCGGGCCGACCGATCCAGGCCTGCACATCGATCGTAAGGGTGACCGATTGCACAAGTAGCAATTGTTCCGGCGACATACGCTGATACCCTAATAGCTGTGCTTGCCAACGATTGGCCGCCTCGGGCACTTGTTGTCGCGCCAACTCGCGGGCATTGGGCTGAGGTGACAGCCGGACGGCCTTGCCAGTCTGGGTGTCGACAAAAGTAGCCGCTACCCGGCCATAATCCTCCACCCGCAGTGTCCGCCGCCCTACCCAACAATTGGCTGCCACGGCCAGCCCATCGGTAAAACAACCGTCGGTCTCCGCAACCACGAGTAAGCGTTTATCGGTCTGTGGCAATGTCAGCCCCAGCACATCGCCCGCATACACCGCCATCCGCACACCCAGCACAATTCGTGGGCACAGGTGATGATGCAACCGCGCAGCTTGTTGATAGAAAGGGGTTAGCTCAATCATGAGTGATCGGGCAATAGTATCTCGGCATCACGCACGACTGGGAACAGATAGGCCAACGCGCCGACAAGCGCTGTCCCCAAACCCATGAACCCCATTAACAAAGCCATGCCTGCGCCGGGTCCGGTGCCAACGAACGGGCTCCACCACTGGGCAAGACGGCTATTTGTCTGCATGGCGGGTTCCAGCCAACGGTCGGCCAGCAATCCAGCCAAGAGCGGGGTGATGGGTCCACTGATCCAGGCGATTAATCGCCGCGAGGAGAAAACGCGCCCTTGCACATCGGGCGCAACTTTGCTCTGCCAGATGGCCTGATTCGATCCGTTGACTGTGGGCACAATGAACGAACCCAGAAAAGATGTGGTGAGCCAAATCGGCAGACCCAGTGGGAACATCATGGGTAGATTGCCCAGCAAACCCAGCAGCGAATGTCGCAGCAGCACACCGTGCACACGCCGTTTGAAGCCACCCCAAGCCGTCAGCGCGATTCCGCCCACGATTGCGCCAAACGCGCCGACGCTCAGCACCGAGCCCAATATCAGCTCGTTATTGCCGGTACGAGCCAGGATCATCGGGGCCATCAGGGTATAGAAGATGCCGCCAAAGATGTTGCCAATGAAGAAGACCAGTTGCAACCCGAGCAAGCTGGGTCGGGCAAAGATATAACGAAAACCATAGATCGATTCGGTCAACAAATTACCTTGCGCTTGGCCACCGGCTTTGGTGGGTGGCGGTTGCGGCACAAACACGATGGTCAAGGCCGCAACTGCAAAAACAAATGTGACGACATCGATGGTCAGAATGCCGGTGAAGTAAATCAGCGGCAGCAACGCCCCTGCCAACAATGGTGCCAGAACGCCAGGACCGTTTTCCATTAACGACATCAAGCCATTGGCCCGACCCAGTTGCGCTTTGGGCACCATCAGGCTAATGCTGGCCGAATAAGCTGGCCATTGGAATGCACTGAACAAACCCGTTACTGCTGAAGCCAGATACAGATGCCACACCTTGAGCACACCCATCATCTGTAATACCAAGAGCAGCACCGTCGCCGCACCTGCACCAAGATCGCTGATCATCATCATGAGCTTGCGGTTGTAACGGTCGATCATGGCTCCGGCCAATGGCGAGATCAGCAAAAACGGGACGCTATTGAACACCGCGACCAACCCCAATGCGGTTACGCTGCCGGTTTTCTCATACGCCCATACTGTCGTGGCAAATTGTGTCATCTGCGTGGCCAGGATCGAGACCATTTGGCCGATCCACACCACAACGAAGGCGGACATCCCAGCGATTGGGCGTTGTTTGTGCGGAATTGGGTTCATGGATCAATTGTGCCAGAGATGGACAGTCTAATTGTGCCAAAAGAACTAGGGGTGCCCAACTTAGCGACTCATATATGATCAGGCAATATCGTTTCTACATCGCGAATCCCGCGCACAAGATAGCCTGCTACCCCAATCAATGCCGTACCCAGCCCCATAAATATCATGATCAGCGCCATGCCTGCGCCGGGGCCAGTACCAACGATTGGTGCCCAAAATTGCGCAAGGCTGCCATTGGCACGGATGGCCGGTTCCAGCCAACGGTCGGCCAACAATCCGCCGAGAATAGGTGTAATCGGTTGACTGCTCCATCCGATCAAACGACGCGCAGAAAAAACGCGCCCTTGCACGTTGGGCGCGACTTTGCTCTGCCAGATCGCTTGGGTCGATCCACCAATCGTTGGGATGGCAAAGGTTGATATAAAAGATGCAATCAGCCATGCCGGCAAGCCAAAGCGCAGGCCCATAACGACGCAGCCCAACAATCCAGCGACAATGTAACCCAGGAGCACACCGTGCACGCGCCGTTTAAACCCACCCCATGCTGCCAACGCAATGCCACCGAGTATGGCACCGGTTGCGCCAATACTCTGAATCGACGCCAGCACCAATTCATTGTTGCTTGTGCGAGCCAAAATCATGGCCGGAAGCAACACAAAATAAATCCCGCCAAAAATATTGGCAACCATGGCCAACAGTTGTAGGCCAAACAAGCTTGGCCGAGCAAAAATATAACGAAAACCATAGACCGACTCTCTGAGCAAGTTGCCTGAGCCTTTGTCTCCGGCTGCGACCTGCGATGGCTGTGGCACAACCACAATCAGCAGCACAAGAATAGCTATAACAAACGTAACGACATCTATGGTGAGAATACCGGCGAAATGAGTGAATGGCAATAGCGCACCTGCCAGCAATGGGGCCAACACCCCTGGCCCGTTGTCCAACAATGACATCAGCCCATTAGCACGCCCAAGGTGCTTCTTTGGCACCATCAAACTAATACTGGACGAATAGGCCGGCCACTGAAAAGCGCTAAATAGTCCAGTAATCGCAGACGCCAAGTACAGGTGCCACATCTGCAAGCCATTTGTTGACTGTAACGTCAAAAGCAAGAGGGTAGCGGTGCCAGCGCCAAGATCACTGATCATCATCATCAGCTTGCGGTTATATCGATCAACCATTGCCCCAGCTATGGGCGACATTAATAAGAAAGGCACGCTGCCAAACACGGTCACCAAGCCCAAAGCGGTAACACTGCCAGTTTTCTCATATGCCCATACGGTAATCGCAAATTGGGTCATTTGAGTAGCCAACATGGATACGATTTGACCAATCCATACCAATATAAAGGCGGGCATTCCCACAATCTGACGTTGCTTGAGCAGAGCTTGGTTCATGGGTCAATTGTGCCAGAGATGCAAGTGCTATCGATAGCCACAGCCAACATCAAGACATCGGTAAAACAAATTGCCGGTTTGCCAGTTTGATCGTTGAATGGCAGCACAAAATGCCGTTATGTAGATAAGTATTGACATAACGCAGTTAACCCAATCTGTAGATAATCGTATAGCCGGCAAGAAGAAATCTCCCCCTAAAGTCTTGCAATGTCTGATGCATTTAGTGCTATAAAACTTTGTTTGTTGATGCACTATTGAGTTGGGCGCCAAAAGCACTCTGGCGAGCACTGCTGCTGAAATACAGCACTTGGACGTAGAAAGTGTTGAAATGACTTTTGGCTACCAACTTAAGTCAGAGGTTAAAAATGAGCAATAAATGTCATCAAGGCAACATTACAAAAAAATTCTTGCTATCTATTACTACACTGGCAGTGATTACGACTGCCGCCCTCAGCCTGCAGCCGGCGCAAGCCTCGTTGGATGCTGCGGCCAAGGCCACCCCAGTCCCCAAGATCAAGAAGCTGAAGATCACCCCGACGCCCACCCTGCCCCCGCCGGAAATATTTCTGATCCGCCCGTTATCGGAGGCGTTCACCAAGATTGACTCGATCCGCACAACGATTGATCTGGACCTAGCCGGTAATTTGGGCAAGAAGAAAGCACTCAAGAAAATCGCTGGGCGCTTGACAATTGATATTTCAGCAGCTACCGAGAAGAAAGACCCGAAAGACAAAACGAAGAGTCAGGAGGGGAAGAAAAGCCGCTTCACCCTGACTGGCCCTTTGGCCCCCATCATGATGGGCGACCAACTGGGCGATATCCCCTTCAGCGAGTGGGGGTTTGCACTGTATCGTGGCGATCACTTTGCCTGGATCATCAAAGATCCGCCAGATTGCTTTAAATCAAAGAAACAAATCTCCGGCACCGAGCAGATGGAAAAGCTGTACGCGCCCGACAAGATCATTGGGTCGTTGGGGGCCAAGGAGAAGGGCGCGCTATTGGCCGGTTGGAAGCTGAGTGAAGAGTCGATCGAAGGGGTGGAAACCAAGCATTATCTGGTCGACATCGACTCACTCAAGAAGGCGGTCAAAGACGACAAATTGCCCGACTGGACGCGCGTGGAAGTATGGGTGGCCAAAGAGGGCGAATATCTGGTCAAAATCAGCGAGATCAGCAAGGCCAAGCTGAAATTATTCAACGGCGAGGATTACGAAGGCGCGTATAGCGTATCGATGCTCAACTCAAATATCAACAAGTCGTTTGACATCGAACTGCCCAAGACCTGCGATGACGCCAAAATCACTTCTGGGGAAACAGTGCTGACCGATGGCCCGCAAGCCCCCAACGTTAGCACTAGCACGGCCCTAAGCGGTACCGAAATCATCACTCAACCCACCCCTATTTCTGCGACTGCCTCGCAAAGTAGCAATCCGTCGTCTAAGGCCGCCAAAATTCAGTTGGAAGGCAGCGGCAGCCAGATTGTGGATGTGCCAGAGCATGGGCCAAGCGTGGTAGAAATTACGTTCCAAGGTAGCGCCAAAGACACAATCTATGTGGCACGACTGGGCGCAGACAACAAGCTGCTAGGGCCACTGGTCAATGTAAAGGGCCAGTACAGCGGTATGCGTCCACTCGATCTGAAGCCTGACCAGAAAACCCTAAAGTTTCAGGTGCAGGCCTCGGGCAAGTGGCGCATGTCGATTGTGCCGTTTGGTATTGGCACCGCTCTAAATGTACCGGGTCAGTTTGAAGGCAAAGGCAATGATGGGATTGCGCTTCTGACGAGCGTCGCCAAGCCCGGCAAGCTCAAGATTAAGGGCATCGGTGACAAAAAGCCGTTCGTTGTCACTGCCTATAACTTGGACGGCACCAGCCGCCCTATCGTCAACGCCCAGCAGGCGTATGAAGGCCAGGTCGATGTGACCGAGGACACCGTGTTTATCGACGTACAGGCTAATGGCGAGTGGAAGATCGAAGTAATGCCGAAGTGAGGGAGGCAGAGTCACGAGTCATAAGTCGGAAGCGATAGCGTTACGGTTATTAGCCGCTGGTGTTTCTACTTATCCAGCAGTCATAAGTCATAATTCCGGTGCTGATGAAAATTTTGTGACTCATGACTTGTGCCCTCGTAACCCCAGGGCAACACCCGGAAAAAAGAGGGTATTTCGTATTTATAGCTTGACGCAGCAATTTGGACGTGATATGTTGACTATTGCTGCAAAGTTACGCGGCAAATTTGGCATACAGGAGGCAAGAGAAACTATGTTGAACATTTCTGGAATTCTTATGAATCGTCCCGCAGGTGGATTGGGTATTTCCTTGCCGTACTGCGCCTGTTGCCCGCCGAAACGTCACACGTAAAATTACTTTTACGACAAAGATGCAAAGCCACAGGTGCCAGACGGTACCTGTGGCTTTTTTTGTTTCCTAATCGATCGTGAGAAGTGACAAGTTCAAAGTTCACGGTTTATAGCATATAGCGCATAGCGAGAATAAAAATGACAGTAGATACACCGATCAAAATAAAAATAATCAACAAGCTGAACTGGCCCGATGAGGCCGGTTTACGAGTGAGACCCTTCCGCGGTGCGGCGGATTTTCCGCGCATGGTCGAGATCATCAATGCCCGCAACGCAATCAACGAGGTAGAAGAAGTGATGAGCGTGGACGAACTCGCCAACGAATACGCCCATCTGCATAACTGCGATCCGCTATTGGATATGGTCTTTATCGAGAAAGACCAATTGCTGATTGCCTTTGGTGGAGTCGAGTGGCGCATCGATGATGAAGGCCAGCGCCGCTTTGACTCGGAAGTACAAATCGACCCGGTTTGGAAGCATCTTGGTCTGATGCGACCGCTCTATTTGTTTTGTGAGGAACGCGCCCGACAGTTGGCGCTGAAAGATCCCATGAACAATATCAGCAGCTACATCAATACTTGGTTGCCCGAACAAGCACAGAGCGAGACGCGTTTGGTCGAGTCATTGGGGTATCAGTCGGTGCGCCATTTCTTCACCATGCAGCATAGTCTGCGGCAACTGCCGGACATGCCGCTGCCGGCTGGCATCGAAATCCGTCCTGTCCAAAAGCCCGATTGCTTGCGACCCATCTGGGACACCAAAGAGGCCGCATTTGCCGATCACTGGGGTCATGCTCAGCGCAATGAGGAGGACTTCCAACGCTGGTGCAAGACGCCGACCTTTGAACATAATCTGTGGCAGGTGGCGTGGGACATGTCGAATAATAGTGTGGCAGGTGTGTCGATCAACTCAATTTATTACGAAGACAACAAACACTATGGCTTTCAGCGCGGTTGGATCGACACACTGGGCGTTCGGCGCGAGTGGCGCGGGCGCGGACTGGCCAAAGCGCTATTGGTGCGCAGCCTGCGCTTACTAAAAGGCAAAGGCATGGCTGAAGGCATGCTGGGTGTGGATGCCAGCAATCCCACTGGTGCACTACAGCTCTACGAGAAAGTTGGATTTTCCGTTTACAAGCGCAGCAGGGTGTGGCGGAAGGCGATCGGGAGTCACGAGTCACAAGTCATGAATCAAGAGTCATAAGTCCAGTTTTTAAGGAAACACCGTGACGCATGACGGTTGAAACATAGGGAGAAAGAGAAAATGACAAACACAACAACTCAAATTGTGCTATTAGACGGGCCAGTCATTCCAGGCTTGCGGTTTCGGCTGTTTGCTGGGGAATCGGATTTGCAGGCGAGCGTGGAATTGAACAATGTCTGCGCAAAAGCGGACAAAGGCGAGTATGTTGATACGATGGAACAGGCACAGCACTGGCTGGCGCATTTGGATGACAAGCACAATCCATATACCGACATGATCATTGCCGAGATCGACGGGGTGCCTGGCATCATTGCAAAAGGCAATACCGACTGGATGAACAACGACGAAGGCGAATGGATCGCCTGGCTGAGCGGCTTGGTGCACCCCGACTGGCGCGGCAAAGGCCTTGGCAGCGCTATGCTGCATTGGCTGGAGTCACGCGGGCGCGAATTGCTTGCATCACATGCACCAGAAAATGCGTCATGCTTGCTTCAAGCCCGGACTGAGGATCATGTGCCAGAGAAGGGAGCGTTGCTCAAGCACGCGGGTTACATCGCCACGCGCTTCAGCTGCATGATGCTGCGGCCATTGGATGAGCCAATTCCGAATCTGCCTTTGCCTGAAGGGTTAGAAGTGCGGCCGACGGACAAAGAGGGTCTGCGCCCTATTTTCACCGCCTTCAACGAGGCCTTCCGCGATCACTGGGGCCACCGTGAGTGGACCGAAAACGATTTTCAAGGCTGGTATGACGAGCCGGATTTGGATACGTCGCTGTATCAGGTGGCCTGGGATATCGAGAGCGCCCAGATTGCCGGCGGCGTGCTAACGCATATCTCCAAGAAAGAGAACGAGGCGTTGGGGCTAAAGCGCGGTTGGACCGACCCAATCGGGGTGCGCCGCCCATGGCGCAAGCGGGGTGTGGCTAAGGCCTTGATCGCCCGCAGCCTGCATCTACTTAAAGCGCAAGGCATGACCGAGGCCGCGCTGGGCGTGGATACGCAAAACCCCAACGGGGCCTACAAGCTCTACGAAAGCATGGGCTTTCATGTCCATCTCAGCGGCACGATGTATCGCAAGAATATGTAAGCGCTTATCGCTAAACGTCGCAAAGCCTACCTAGTTTTCGGAGACCAGGCAGGTTTAGGTTCTAAGACAAAACATTATGAAATTAGCTTGTTTTACATTTCGCCAGCAGCCAGAAGTCAGCGCTATTGTCTTCCCGGTAGTCAAAAAGCGGGTGTGGCCGACGTTCATGTTTAATGATCCAGTGGCCGATGCTTGTTGGGGACATCTGGAAGAAGATTTCCCTGATTTTCAGTTTGTGCTACGTGACATGGATGCTGATGGCACGATTGCGGCCGTTGGGCATACGATCCCTTTTCAGTGGGAGGGCGAGCTGCCGGATGACGGCTGGGATGGCGTGTTCGCCAAAGCGATTGACGATCTGAAGACAGGTCGCACGCCCAACCAAATCACGGCGCTGGAAGCGGTGATCGCACCAGAGTATCAGGGTAAGGGGTTTAGCCGGGTGGTCATCAATCAGATGCGCCATATCGCGCAGGAACACGGCTTTGCTACGCTGGTTGCGCCGGTGCGACCTTCTTGGAAAGCGCGCTATCCGCTGACACCTATCGAACACTATGTCAGGTGGAAGCACGACGACGGCGCTGCGTCCTTCGACCCTTGGCTGCGCACACACGAGCGGATGGGCGCAAGCATGGTCAAGATTGCGTCGCACAGCATGCGCATCCCCGGCACGGTGGGGCAGTGGGAGACCTGGGTAGGCATGCGCTTCCCTGAAAGTGGCCGCTATGTCATTCCCGGCGCACTTAACCCAATCGAGATCGATTGCAACAAAAACGAAGGCGTATACGTGGAGCCGAATGTGTGGATGCGGCATGAGATATGTTCAAAATAGATTACATCCCCACCCTGACCACCCTACGCGAGTTGTATAACAAGCCGCGTAACATGGCACGCTTCAATTGGTACATCGAGCAGATGACCGGCATGAATGAGGTCGGCAAGCTGGATGTGGTCATGCCGATCACGGCGGTCAATCCGATGGGGCGTGAGCATTGTCTGGCGGCGGTGGAGCGGCTGATTGCGTTTGATGCGGATGGGGTTGCGGCCCGTGCAGCGGAAGAAGCCGCACGACGACTGAATCTGAATAATCTGAATTACCTTGATTTACACGCGCGGGTCTTCATCAACTTGCTGGATGATTTGCGGGGCGGCTGGACCCAGCGCCACTTTAAGGAGGCGGGCTATCGCTACAGCAGCGAGCTTGGCATACGGGCCAACCGCGAGCGGCACTTTGTGCTGGTGGCGATATGGGCAAGTGAAGTGGAGCGATTCTCGCCAGACCATGTGCGCCAGCAAACGCTGGATGCAGTGTATCGCTATAAGCACATGCAACAACACGGTCGGCCTATCACACTGCGCCAAATGATGGCGTTGGATGGGCTGTCGGCCCAGTTTGCCGGCATCACTGAACCGATGCTGGATACAGACGATCTGGCTTACACCCGCGAAGTAATTGCACCCCATCTCGATGCGACAGATGCACCTACCCAACTGGTCTGTTTATTTGGCGACGAATGCGCCGAGGCAACCGGCTATCCCAAGATGGGATTGTCGCCTCGGGCGGGGGTTGTATTGGCTATACACGAGTGGAAAGTGCAAAGTTGAAAGTTGAAAGTGAGGAATTTCGGCTCGTCACATACGATTCAAAGACATGAAAAAGCGTTTACTGACAATTGCACCAGAACCGGGCTATAGCCCACATATTGGGGTGTTGGTCTCGACAATGCAGCGCTGTCGTGAACGGACGATTCAGATGGTGCAG
>JANMVQ010000529.1:0-3531 GCA_031392845.1 Chloroflexota bacterium | reverse complement strand
TGTTGATCTTGGCGAAGTCGTGGCTTCAGTATATGAACGGGGTGGCTATGATGCTCGCATTGATTACTCTCAACCGGTGCCTTCGCCAGCTCTATCCGATTCCGAGGCACGTATTGTGTCCAGAATTTTGAAGCTGTAATTGCATGTCCTGCCACGAACCCACGAAGAGGGGGTAGTTTTGGTCAAATTAAGCCCGCTACCCCATACTCACAAATGGGCTCTTTACGCACCAGTTCATCTTCGGCCTACTTCTCGCAGAACTCCTCAAGCTTACCGCTGCGCTGTTTCTCCCCCTTTCTTTGGCCAAAGGCCATTCATTACTCACAAAGAACACGAAGATATTTTCTTCGTGTTCTTTGTGAGAGACGAATTCGCCGTCGGCTTCGTTACGCAGCCGCCACCCGCACTTGCCGTGCCTGTATGGCTGGCCGATACACCATCGCCACCGTCACACCTGCCGTGATGGAGATGATGAGATTCATCACCAGCCCAAAGATGACGAAGACCAGCGGCATCGCCATCACGTTGAAGTGCGACCACACATCGAAGAAGACAAAGCACAGCGCCCACACAATGAGGCCGTAGTTCACGCCCTTGCGCAGCCCTGTGCCGGGGATGGCATCGTGCAGTTTGGCGAAGACAAAAGTCACGCCAAATAGCCACACCAGCAGCAAGCCTTGCACGGCAAAGGTGCGCCCGCCGGGGTTGGCCAGCTCCGACCACTTGGCTGAGAGCGCAGGCAGCGGGTACAGTGTGTTCCAGATGGCGACGAACTTATCGCTTTGTCCGGCAGCAGCCGAGTAATAGAAGGTTTGGGTAAGCGGGTTGCCATATAACACAATGTTGGCCAGCAACGTGATGACAAACGCCGCGAACGCAGCGGCGATAAGGCGCGGGTAGTGAATTGGTTTCATGTCAGTGTCCTCTATTCAAAATCTTCTGCACGGGTCTACATCAAACCCAACTGCTTCATCAGTGCCACCTGATCCCAATACGTGCGCTCGCTCACAATTTTGCTGTCCTTGATCTCGCTCACCAACACGCCATCAATCATGCCTTTGCGATTCGTGGGTGGGATGACCTGGCCGGTCAGCGTTGCCAGCGGGCCGGTATGCGTGCCGCCCCCCGACCATTCAAAGACCACCGTGTTGCCAACCTCGAAGATATTCTTGATGTTGAACTTGAGATCGGGGAAGGCCACCGAGAAAACGCTGTTGAAGGTCTGGGCCATAGCCTTGTTTGCGCCTGTCAGGCCGGGGTAGTTGCCCACATAGTTGTCACTCAGTAAGGCACTCCACTGGTTGTAGTCGTTGGTTTGCATGGCCTCGAAAAGCGTTTGTGCGATCTGGGTTTGTTTGCTTGTGTTCATGGTTTTTGTTCTCCTAAAATTTGTCTACCGGATATGCGTATACGGTAGCCGGAGGACAAACTCGTCGCATCGGGAGAACTCCCCATTTGGTTTTGCTTCTTTACGAAAGCAGCCCCTGCTCCATCGCCCACAACGTTGCACCCGCGCGCGTGTTCACCCCAATCTTGGTGTAAATATTCTGCACATGCCTGTCCACTGTTTTGTATGAAATAAACAGCACAGCCGCAATCTGTTTCATCGTGTTGCCGCGTGCCAACAAGCGCAGCACTTCAACCTCGCGCTCGCTCAATCCTGCGGTTGGCAAGACCCTAAATGTCTCTGAGGCCTTTAGGGTCTGATGAGTCGAATGCCCCGCTGCGCTCAACACCGCATTCACCGCATCCACGTCGAGGCGACCCGCCCGTGCTTCGGTTCGCAATTCATCAGCAGCAGCCTCGGCGGTGCACGCTGCGCGGTGTGGCCGCGCTTCCAGCATGGCGCTATACACATCTGCTGCTGCCAAAATCTGCGCAGCGGGCGAGAGCATGTTGTGGGGCAGTCCTCGATGGTAGCCCGACCCATCACATCGCTCGTGATGCAGTGCGGCCAGCCTGCCCAATTGCGCCAACGCATCCGGCTTGGCCAACACGCGCTCGGTGTAATACGGATGCAGGCGCACCTTCTCCCACTCACGCTCGTTCAGCGGCGCAGCCTTGCCCCAAATGGCGGCGCTCACGCCCACCCGGCCAATATCGTGCAGCAGGGCGGCGCGGCGGAGTGATTGGCTATTGGCTATCGGCAATCCGAGCTGTTGTGCAGCCTCGAACGCCAACGCCGCCACGTTGCGCGAATGCCCCAACAAAAACGGGGATTTGATGTCGGTGAAATCGGCAATAGCTTCGCAGGCGAGATCAAACTCGGCTTCGTTCAGCGTGCGCGGCGGGCCAGGTTCCATCGCCAGCACGGCATCCCAGGCGGGTTCGATGTCCAATCCCGCGCACACCATTTGCGCGTGTTGACAAAAGGCTTCGACCACTTTGGGCGCGTGCGCATAGCCGTTGCGTTCGCGCGCCATCGTCATCGCTGCGTCTACGCCACCCAGCCGAAAGAACGTGACGACATCTTGCGCCAATGTCACCACTTGCATAGCCGGTGAGATGGCTTCACCCTTCACATTCGGCACGCCCTTGCCGTCCCAGCGCGCATAAATCTGCCCCACCGTCTGCACAAAGCTGGATTCAAATCCCATACGCGAGGCCAACCGTTGCGCCACCTCGCAGTGGCCGGGGAAGAAGCTGCTGTTGATCTGCGGTAGTTGTGCAAAGCCATTTGCAATGGCCTGCACGATGTGCAACGCGCCGATGCCAGCGTTGGTATTGCGCATAAAGCGCAGCATCAACGCCATCAGCGCGCCATTGTCGGCGGTGTCCACTTTGGCAACTTCGGTTCGGAAGACCAACTCGTCACCGATGATCGAGGCCAGCCAATAGGTGTCGGCGTTGCAGCCGATGTAGCGCAGCAATGCCTCGTAATATGCATTGCGCAAGTCGGCATCGCTCAGCTTCAACGCATCGCCCAGCCGCACCGCCACAATGCAGGTGGTCATGGCGTATTCCATCGGCTGGCCCATGCCCAAATCGGTGGCGATGGACAGCGCGGCCATTAACTCGGCCAGGCGAATGGGCGATCCGGCGGTGATAGGCATTCAGGGATTATTAGGCTTCTGGCGCATTCACGCCAGCGATGTTGCCTCGCGCTCAGGCACACCCGTAGTTTTGCGGGTGCGTGCAACTCGGTTTGAGCATAGACTTGCCGCATGGGAGGAGATTTGCAATGGCACTAATCGAAGCACGCGCACTCACCAAGCGATTTCGCATCCCCAAAAAAGACGCTGGATTAAAAGGTGCAGTGAAGCATTTGTTTGCGGCCAAGTTCGAGGACAAGGTGCGCTAAATGCGGTGAACTTTGACGTGACCGCTGGCGAAGCAGGAGACCATCCCAAAGTGTGGGGTGGCGAATCGCTAGCAATTTGAGCAAAATCGGCGGCACGGTTCAAGTTAGATTGACACTTTCGCTGGACAGAGATTGGCTTATTGAACATAACAGAAAGTGGTCGCAGTTTTATCGGTGGAATGGCCGATTTGCAGCCACCCCTCCACCATATAAAAATCTGATTCCACCAG
>JANMVQ010000519.1:0-27875 GCA_031392845.1 Chloroflexota bacterium | reverse complement strand
CCGTGACTGCAATCGCAAAGCACAAACCGTGGCGCAGACGCTGAAGCTAGCCATCACCGGCGGCAGCGATTCACATGGCCCAAATTCCATTGGCAAAGGCTACACCCTGTTTAACAGCACCTCGGCCAAAGCTTCGGCCAGTGATGTGTATCGTGCAATTCAAACGCGGCAAACGACCTGTGCGGGCGAGTATTGGACTTTGGCCGATCACGCTCGAATGTTGCTGGGCAGTATTCGGCGCGTGGGTCTGGTGCAATCGGTGTATTGGGCGGCCGTCAATACTGGGCAAATGGCATAGCAGATGCTGCAAACACTACCCGGCCCCAAAACAGAGCGAGGACACTCATTTGTAATTCTCAGATGACTGTATTTCAATGTAGGTCAAGAAATCCTATTTCGAAAATCTAGATGACCAAAACAAAAATCAGTACATAGGAGAAAAACATGACTCAAATCAAGCAGTTGGCTTCACAACTCAAATACTCACGACGTGATTGGATGCGCATCGGGTTATTCGGTAGCGCAGTAGTCTTACTTGCGGCTTGTGGTGGCGATAGCAACAGCAGTCCGGCGGCGGCACCTGCGGCCAATGCGCCAGCTGCAGGGAGTGGTGGCGCGGTTACGCTTGAGATAAGCACGGCCGGCGACGACTCGCGCTTTGACAAAGAAAAACTGGAAGCACCCGGCGGTTCAAAGATTACCCTGAAGTTTACGAACAATGCAAAGGGTTCAAAGCTATTCAATTGGGTCTTGACCCAGCCCGACAAATATTTGAAAGTTGTCAATGACGGCACGGCTGAGGGTGAGGCAAACGGATTCGTGAAACCGAATGATGAAAATGTAATCGCACACACGAAGTTGCTGAAGGTCACCGAGAGTGACACTATTACGTTCGACGCGCCTCCGCCTGGCGAATATCCGTATATCTGCACCAATCCGGGTTACTATACGCGCATGAAGGGGGTTTTGGTCATTAAGTGATGTACCTGTCACTAAACCTGTCAGGTCTCACCTTCGCAATGCTACGGCCTGACAGGTTTATGTTAGGTTTAGAGATAGGCACCGATTCCCTTAGCTTTTTGCTGTTTTCCGCGAATCACGCGAATCTGCGCTAATAAATTCGTGAGAATTAGCGTGATTCGCGGAAAAACCTAAGGTATTCAGAGATAGGCGCTAATGCGGTTAGCTTGCCCGTTCCGAGGCTGGGTCTAATGCATCGCGCAATCCATCGCCTAAGAACGAGAAGCCGAGCACCAACATCGAGAGGATCACTGTGGGCAAAATAGCCATATACAGATAACGCTGAAGAAACTCGCTAGAGGCGCCAACCATCTTACCGAGACTCGGGATGGGCTCATTGATGCCGTAGCCTAAAAAGCTTAAGCCCGCTTCAGCTCCAATAAATCCGGGGATACCAAACGTGATGGCGACGATGATTGGGTTAAGAATATTGGGCACCAGGTGCCGGACAGCAATCATCCAAGTATTTGCCCCCAAGCTACGAGCAGCATCCACATATTCCCGGTCCTTCAGCGCCAACACCTGCGCCCGCACCAAGCGGGTCATACCCGGCCAACTCAGTAACGTGATTGCAGCCATCACCTGTGGAATGCCGTTGCCAATCAACACCATGAGCATGATTTGGAAGAGAAAGCCCGGGAGCGATGCGGCAATCTCCAACAAGCGATTGACCACTTGATCCACAATACCACCCCGCCAACCGGCCCAAAATCCCAAGGTTAGGCCGACCAACAAGGAAAATCCCTGGCCCACAAACGCAACAATCAGGCTGATCCGAACTCCCCACATCAATCGGCTCAACATATCGCGCCCTAGGTTATCCGTCCCCAGCAAATGGTTAAGATCTTTGCCTGGGGCCAGAAATGGCTTAAGTAGGTTGGTGCGGTCGTAGGGAAATGGGGCTAGGACTGGCGTAAAAATGCCCACAAAGACGAATAAGGCGACGATCACTAAGCCTACCATCGCTAAGCGGTTGTGCTTAAAACGCCGCCAAGCCAGATCAAAAGGCGTGAGTATTCTGTGGTTAATCACTATCTTTGATGACTCAGCAGAGGAAATCACTTGTGCGGAAGCCACTTACTTCTTCCCTCCGAGGCGGATGCGTGGATCAACCAGAGTGTATGAAATATCGGAAATCAAGAAAGTCACGGTCAATATCACGGCACCAATCAGTGTCGTTGCCATAATCATTGGATAGTCGCGCGAGAAAATGCTTCCAAGAAAGAAACGACCAATACCAGGAATGGCAAAGGCGAACTCCACGAAGATAGAACCAGTGATGGCATTGGATAGCGTGGGGGCAAACAACGTGATGAGGGGAATCATCATATTGCGCATGGCATGCTTAAAAATCACCGATATCTGGCGCAGGCCTTTTGCACGAGCCGTGCGAATATAGTCCTGCCCCATCACCTCAAGCATGCCCGCCCGAGTGTAACGCGCCAGACCACCCACTGTGCCAAGCCCAAACAGAAACACAGGCAGAATCAGAAATATAAGCGGCTGTTCTGTAATCGAGCGGCCATTGCCAAAAGGCAACCACTTTAGCCAAACAACAAATATCATTTGGCCGAAGAAAATAAGCGCGATCTGAGGCACGGTCACCGTGATTAGCGCCAACACCGTCACCGTGCTATCTATCCAAGTGTTGCGCTTCAAGGCCGCAATAACACCCATAATTGCGCCCACCGGAAAGCTCCAGACCACCGACAAAACGCCTAGAACAAGGCTATCTTTCCAGTAGCGCAACAGTAACGGCAACACCTTTTCATTGGGATAAGAATACGAATAACCAAAATCGCCTTGGACTGCATTCCAGACATATTTTGCCCACTGTACATAGAAAGGCTGATCCAGCCCATATTTCTTCATGATGTTGGCTTTGGCTTCTGCAGACAGGGGCTGATTGGTTTCATCAAATGGGCCACCCGGCGTGTTGTACATCAGCATAAATGTCAAAAATGAGACAGCCAGCAACACCAAGATCATACCGAAGAAACGAACGGTGAAATATCGTGCCATACAATCAATATAGGCTTTAACAGACTTTAATTGTTGGAATAGAGGCCTTAACCGAATGCGATTTTGATGTGAAAGTGCAATCGGCTAAAGCCGCTATTCCGAAAAATCTTGAGCTATCGGCAAAACCAACTATGGGACAGTTGGAATCCCCTTAACTGCGTCGATATTCATGTAAATCTCAGTCGGATGCGTGCTGATCATCGCAAATCCCGGCCACGATAGACCTGGGTTTGTATTGACCTTGCCCGGTTCCATTGGTACGCCTTTGACATAAGGCTTCCACAAGTTCAGCGGGGTGCGATGCACAATCCATACAAAAGCAGCGTCTTCAACCATGACCTCTTCGGCCTTCTGATAGGTCTTGGTGCGTTCTTCAACATTCGTCATCGGACCAGCTTTGGCTAGCAAGTCTTGAAATTCCTTGCTGTTCCAAGTATGGCGCCCGCCCAAGTCGCTGCCTTTCAGCACAGCCAACATGTTGGAAGGATCGAGATAATCCATGCCGTAGTCGATGCGGCCAAAGGTAATCGTGGTGTTGCGTTTGCCATCGGCATCCTTGCCCAATAGGTTGGCCATAAAGTCCTTGCTGATCAGACCCTGCACTTCCACGTCAATACCAAGTGTTTGCTTGATCGCATCGGCGTACGCCTGTGAGATACCCATGCGCACAGAATCAGTGTCACGATTAACCAGTGTCAGTTTGCCAATGGCCTTGGCATCCAAACCAGATTCGGCAAACAGTTTCTTGGCCGTCTCTGGATCATAGTTAGAATACTTTTTGAGCTCTTCACCATTGGCGGCTGGGAAACCAGGGGCCAACATGGAATATGCTGCGCGGCCGAACACGGGCTTGACAATCGCCTTCACGATCGAATCGCGATCGACCAAGTGCGCCAGTGCTTGGCGGAATTTCTTGTTGTCGAACGGTGCTTTGCGCGGGTCAAAGAAGAAGTAATCCGTGCGGAAGTCACCCACATCGGGCAGCGCTTCCTTGCTCAACACTGCATCATTTAGCACAGTGTCGATTTCAGACGCGTTGGCCGGCGTGTAGCCACAGATCTGGCCCGCCTGATACGCCTGGAAGAGATTGGGATATGGCACTGCGATACCACGCTCGAGGTATGGCTTGATATCGTTGGCTGCCTTAGGATTGGCCACAATTTCCACGCGGGTCGGCGTGTAGTCCTTCACAAGGAATGGACCGCAGGAAACACAAGTCTTGGGATCGGCGTTGTAATTGGCGTTGTATTTCTTGCTCGGATCTACCGGCTTCAGCAACGATTTGGCATGCAGTGGCATGGCAAATCCGAACAGGTTTGGCAAATACGGTGTTGGCACACTGGTTTCGATAATCAGTTCGAATTCGTTCGCGCCCTTGCGCACGCCAAGATCTTCGACTTTGGCCTTCTTGGCAACGGATTCATCAAAGTTCTTGATATTGCCAGCACCGGCGCTGTAATACCAAGTGAAGTCATACGCAGCATCCGGATCGGCCATGTATCGAAAAGTCGCGACAAAGTCATCGGCGTTCAGCATGCCACTGCCATCGGACCAGGGTAGATCATCGCGCAAAACAAATGTCCAGGCTGTCCCCTTGTCATCCACTTTCCAGGTCTTGGCGGAGCCAACAACCGTCACAAAGTCTTTGTTAACACGGGTCAACGGCACACCAAACAGGTCCGCAAACGGGCCGCGGTTGTACACGCTGGCGCTGATGTCCAGAAAAGTGCCACCTTTGCCTTCACCGCTGGTCAACCAGACTTGATACTCAAGTGGCGCGGCATCTGCAGGCATCTCGCGGCCAACGCTATTCATCATCGCCTTCGGCGCTTCAGTAGCCTTCGGCGCTTCAGCAGCCTTGGGCGCTTCAGTGGCTTTCGGCGCCTCAGTGGCCTTTGGGGCTTCAGCAGCGGGTTTTGGTGCCGCGGGTGCTGCAGCAGGTGCACAGGCTGCTAGCAGCGCACCGCCCGCGCTAATACTAACTAACCTAAGTAATTGACGTCGGGATAAATTCTTAGAATTCGTTGTCATTCAGCTTTCTCCTATCTATATATTCAAGTCTATATATTCAAGTGAAATCGAGTTTCGACTTTATTGAAGCCTATACACTTCATCTCGATAACATGATGTAGTTTTACTTGATTATGCGCATTTATGCAAGGTTGATGGAATCTCATTCACACCCCCGAATATTCCCGGGTTGACCCTGCTGTTCACACATGTTAATGTGGCTGGACATCAGGAGCCATACCATGACCATTTCCCAGCGGCAGTTTAATTTGCCAAGCGACTTGGCAGCAGCGCTCAGTCTCGCCGATATTTCAGGGCTAAACATCCCGCACATCGCGGATTGGCCGTATCGATTTTCGTCGTGGGCCATCGACAACCCGCGCAATACGTGTGCGTGGTTTGACGAATCATCGCGCTTGCTGGGTTGGGCTGTCATGCAAACGCCATTCTGGGCGATAGATTGCGTGGTGCATCCGAATGCCCCACCGAACCTATATCGGGAGATGCTCGAATGGGCGCAAACGCGTGCTGCGGAGATGACCGCGCTGCGGGAAGGTCGCCCGATGTGGTTTGTCTCGATCCCAGTGCCGAAATCCAGGCGTATGTGGATTTGCATCGCCAGGTATTTCAAAGTGAAAGCATGACCCATGCCTGGCGCACTCACGCCACCCAAATGACAGACTATATCAATGCACTGGACTTGGTCATCGCCTCAGATCAGGGCGAGTTATTTGGATTTTGCGTGGCCTGGTTGCGCCGCCTGGCATCCGGCGAGACGGTTGGACAAGCAGTCCATTATTAGCATTGTTCTCGCCCCAAGACAGATAGCGCGCTCAATAGGGGCTCCCCCAAAGGAAGGGTCGCTATCATTTCGCCCGGCTGGCCTTCCACGCCAGATACTCCTTCTCACCCTCCGCATTCAACGGGTAATACTTAAATAGCTCGCCGCCTTCGGTCAACTTCATACGGCTGAAATCCTCCCAGTCCTCGTGAGCCAGTGCGATCTCAGCCAACTGTTCAGCCATGTTCTTGGGCACGCACACAATGCCGTCGTCATCGGCGATGATGATGTCGCCGGGAATGACGAGCACGTTGCTGAGCGCCACCGGCGTGTTGTAAGCCCATGGGAAGAGCTTGTCTTGCGAGGCATAGTTTGGTGTGCTGGCGCGCGCCCACATCGGCGTGCCGATCGGTTCGATGTTGGGCCAATCGCGGAAGCAGCCATCAATTACCATGCCGATGCCGCCTTTGCCCTTAAAGTAGGTCGTCAACATCTCACCCACCACGCCCGTGTGCATGTGGCCCCAGGCCTGCACCATTAATACATCGCCAGGTTGCACGGTGGTAAACACATGCCACAACGCACCGAATTTTTCTTTGTTCTCTTGTTCGGCCCCGCTGCCCACATCCTCACGTTGCGGCATAAACTGTAGAGTGACCGCGCTGCCCACCACTTTTGCTCCGGGCCGAAAACTGCGCGGCCCTTCGATAAACGTCTGGCGAATGCCCATGCGATGCAGCTCGGCACTGGCAGTGGCTGTGCTGACACGGTGCAGCTTCTGGATGAGGTCGCGATTGGCTGGCGGATGCGGCTGGCCGTGGATCGGCAAATCCAAATCGTCGGGTGGGATGAGTTTGACTTTTGAGTAATCCATTTGAGTTTAGGTTGTGTGCGTTTTATGAATAGACGCAACAGGCAATATATTACGCCCATCTCGAGATGGCAAACTAATTTGGGCATTGATGCCACGACAGCGACTTTGATCCGACGCCGCTTTAAGCAATGGGCCGATACGCCAAGATCTGGCTCAAGATAGCTTTGTAATCGACCTGCGTCAGGTCAGTGGTATCCACTTCGATCAAAGGGCCAGGCATATCCAAAGGGTCAAGCGTTTCATTGCACCACGCATGTGCGGCCCCATCGGTCACCTCAGCATCGGCGTGGCCCGGATGTCGCCTGCGGCCTTGAAAGCGCTCCAGCCGCACCGCACCGGAACTGCGACACAATAGTTGTACACAGCTGGCATCCGCACGCGTCAGTGAGGCACGCAAGCGCGGCGATGCCAAGGTCGGTTTGAAAGGACACTCAGCAATGCACGAGATGCCAACGGTCAGCTGCATATCAATGACGTGATACAAAATTTCGATGGCACCGATGCCCAAGTTGCGCGACCATGCGCGATCTTTGGCTCCCAGCGTATCAAACAATATTTCTTTGATCGCATCTTTATGGATTGCTGGCCAGCCCAATTCACGAGACAGCCATTGTGCCAGCGTGGTTTTGCCAGTAGCCGGCAGGCCATGGACAAGCAGCAACATCGTTCTCACAATAAACTATCTCCTCATCAACGGCAAATAGGTCAGAAACACCTGATTCAAATCTGCACCCACCACTCCAAAACTTGCCACTTTGGATTCTCGTCCAAAGGCCTCCGGATTCCTCACGCTCACATTGGCTGGCCCGGGAACAACAAAATCCGCTGCGCTCAGGGTCATCGTCAGTGTGTTGGCATCCACAAACTGGGTCAGGCGGTCTTCGCCATTCCACAGCACTTGTGCCCCATTCATGAAATCCATGCCCATTACGCTCACTGCGATCGGGCTACTGCCGGCCACTATGCCCAACACACTGATGTTCAGCACAGAGGGCGGTGGCACCTCGCCCGCATTCAGCACCGTAAAGGCCAAGGCAGTGGCGCACGGATGTTCGGCTGTCCATGCCCAGTGCCACGCATGGCGTGCTCCAGATTATCGCGCTAACAAGGCGCAGTTCACACTCGGGGTGCACTTTTCCGATTTATCCTGTATCAGGTCAATCCGATGTTTTCAGGGTTACGGTCGAGGTGCGATCTGGTAACCTCTGCATGTATGCAAACGGGCCACACGGCAGAACCCGCAAAATCAGCTGGCTTGGCTCGCCTAGTCACGTCGTCCGCTGAATAAAGATAGCAACCCGACGCTTAAAGGAAGAGAATTATGACGAGCAAAAACACTCTCGAAACCCAACTCTATGACCTGGCCACGAGCCATTTCAAACCGAACGAACCCGGGGCCAGCATCATTGTGATGCGCGATGGCGAACCGCTGCTGCGCGCCGGCTTTGGCTTAGCAAACATCGAGTTGGGTGTGTCAATTCAGCCCGACATGGTCTTTCGGCTTGGTTCCATTACTAAGCAGTTCACAGCGGTGGCTATCCTGATGTTGGAAGAACGCGGGCAACTCTCGTTGCAAGACCCAATTGAGCGGTTCATCCCGGACTATCCGACCCACGGGCACAAGATTACGGTTGAACATTTACTCACACACACTTCGGGAATCAAGAGCTACACATCAATGCCGGACTTCTGGGCAGACCAAAAGGAAGACAAGGCGGTTCTCGATCACATTAATGTTTTTAGAGATCAGCCCATGGCCTTTGCACCGGGCGAACGCTGGGACTACAACAACTCAGGCTACTTTTTGCTGGGCGCAATTATCGAAAATGTCTCTGGGCGAAGCTATGAGGACTTCCTGAAACAGAATATCTTTGACCGACTGGGAATGACTCACACCTACTTTGATTTACCTACGAAGATCATTCCTGGGCGTGTTGCAGGTTATGGGAAAGGGGTGAATGGCCTCGAAAATGCGGCCTACATCAGCATGACACGGCCGTATGCTGCAGGATCGCTGGCGTCCACAGTCGATGATCTGGCCAAGTGGGATGCTGCGCTTTATACCAATGAGTTGGTCGACCAGACTACGCTCAAGCGGGCGTGGACACCGTTTATATTAAATAGTGGCGCCGACAATCAGTATGGCTATGGTTGGAGCATTTGCGCGTATCAGGGCCACACCTGCATCGAACATGGCGGGGGTATTCATGGCTTTAACACATTTGCGATTCGGATCCCTGAACGGCGGGTCTACGTTGCCGCACTCATGAACGCGATGCCACCGCCGGTGTCGCCCATGTTGCTCGGTTTCAAGCTCGCTGCGCTGGCCATTGATAAACCCTACCCAGAACCGGTTGCGATCTCGCTGAAAGAAGAGTTACTCAAACAGTTCGTCGGTCGCTATGAGGTGAGTCGCGCCGTTGTTTTCACCATCATCGTCACGCTTCAGTCGGGTCAACTCTTTGTCCAGTTTTCTGAGGGTGAACCCACACAAGAGATAGTCGCACTTTCACCGACTGCGTTCTTCTTGAAAGAATCGCTCTGGCAGATTCGATTTGTCATGGACGCGACGGGCCAAGTGCAGGCGGCACAAATATGGGACCGTGATCTGTTGGCAGCTGAGGGTATACGGGTTAAACCGTAGGCGCTCAGCAAATCACACGCTAAAACACCAAACCAAAAGTGGGGCTTGACATCCGCTTCTTTTCTCGTAATATCTTATTCGACGGATATCGAATAGGATTTTTACATTATGGATGAGCAACTCTTGGCCGCGCTCAAGGCGCTAGCGGACGCATCGCGTCTGACGATCGTGGGGCTTTTGGCAAAACAGCCCCGCTCAGTTGACGAATTGGCTGCAGCCCTCGGGCTGTCGGCGCCTACCGTGTCACATCATCTGAGCAAACTGGCGCAGGCCGGGTTGGTAGAAATGCGCACCGAGCAGTATTACAGTGTGTATTCGCTCAAACCCGAAGCGCTTGATAGCATCGGCAAACGTGTTATTGGCGCTGACCAAGATGCGGCGCTGACCACTTTGACCGATGAAGCCGCCTACGCGCGTGGTGTCATCAAGGACTATGTGCGTGAGAGTGGTATGGCATGCTGGACCGGCGGGTTAAAGAAACAGCGGGTGCTGCTGAATTGGGTTGGCGACACCAAATTTCAACGCGGTATGCGCTACGACGAGCGGCAGGTCGAAGACATCCTCGGCCAGAGCATCTATGGTAGTCCCGATACCAACTCAATGCGGCGCTACATGATCAGCGAAAAGGTGCTGGCGCGCGTATCCAACGGCAGCTGGTATTGGCGCGCAGACACACCCGAAGCGCAGCGCCCGAGCTTCTCATTCGAGCAGCTCCACCCGGCGGAGCATGAGTTCTCCCCCCAGGATATCGCGCGGCAGCTTAAAAGCAAAAGCCGATTGAGCCTGACGCGCGCAGCACTCGATACGCACATGCGAAATCTAGGTGTGCACAATATCGATGACATGCGTACGCGCATGATCCGGCTTGAGTTGCTGAGCGCGTCGGACGACGGCGCAACCTGGACCATCACTGACCCCAATAAGGTCATGGGCCTGCGCAGTCTGGCAGTCAAAAAACGCTTCATGGTCGATGGAAAGATCCCGGCGCTGCCCAGCGATCTGGCGGATCGTCTACTGGTGCTGCGCTGGTTCGCCGACCATCTGGATCGTCACATCGCCTACACCGACAAAATGCTGGCGAATCTCCTGCGTCACCAGTTCGCCGATGTGCCCGCGCTCAAAAACCTATTGCTGGCCGAGGGTCTGCTGGTGCGGGCGAAGGGCGATAGCGTAGTGCGGCACGATTCGGTCTTGGGTCTGTGATCGACGCGATCAATTCATGTCGGCTGGGTTTCATTACATATTGCTACTGGTTGCTACTTGAGGCTGGAACGCACGTTGAATATCGCTGAAATCATGGTCGTGCATGATAGCGTTACCAAGTATTTGTCCGCTTGCCAAAGGCGTGGCATGCGGATGGGCAACATCAAACCCGCCGTGTTACAGGTCGAGTTGGGTTGGGTAGAGGATTTTGTTGCGCCGTTGAAATAGGTCCATATCATTATGAGCGAGCAACTGTCGTAAACTAAAATCGCTTAAATCTGTAAGGAGCGTAAATCTTGATTAACCAGGAAGTTCCGTGTATCGATAAGCTCGATACTGCCAACATCGCTGAGGTGTTTGCCCGCGAGGGCTGCGTGCGCATTCCCGACGTGCTGACTGCCGCGCAAGTGGCGGCATTGTGCGCAGCGACAGACGCACGTGCACTCAATCCAGATCCGAACAGCAGGCACACCTCTTATGCCGGCAAGGCATTTGTGCTACGACAGTGTGAAGAGCTTGGCCCTGTATTCGCGGACATGATCACCCACCCAACCCTTGCCACTATTGCTGAAACCGTGCTGGGTCCCGGCGCAGTGTTTAACGCCATGAATGTCATTCGTAATGGGCCTGGGCAAGCGATTTCGAACTGGCATGTCGACGATGTGCTCGAGTTTCCGCTGCCAGCTGATGTGCCGCGCTTCGATGCACGTATGCGCATGCCGGTGTTTTGGTTCACGGTGCAGGTGGCGCTGAGCGATATCGACAGTCTTGAACACGGGCCAACCCAATATGTGCCGACCAGCCATTATTCCGGGCGCATTCCCAGCCAATCGCCGGATATTTCATTTGAAGGTCATACACCTAAAGCCGTGTTCTGCAAGGCCGGCGATATTTATCTCACTAATCATCAGACTTGGCATCGCGGTGCGCCCAATCTATCGGATCGCGTGCGCTATGTGATGCAGGTGCAATACGCGCAGCGCTGGGCCGACCGCCGCTTTCGCGCTCGTCATAAGCCAGAGTGAGGATTAAGCACTCCGGACGATATATAGGAAAATCAAACATGCTCAGAATTGGCATCGTCGGCTGCGGCCGAATTCTCAATGCGCATCTACAGGGATACTTAAAGCTGCGCCAACTCGGTATCGACAACTTCCGCATCACTGCGCTGTGTGCGCGCAACAAAGACGATGCGTTGATGTTTCGCAAGCGCGGCGAAGGGCCTGTGCCTCGGCCACCAGTGCTTGATCCCTCCACAGGCGACCCCTTGGCAGCACCACATACCTACGTCTCAGATTTGCACGATGATGTCGATGTGGCTGTTTTTACCGACTATCGTGACTTAATTGCCAGCGGCAAAGTTGATGCCATCAACGACACCAGCACACTTGCCCTGCACCATCAAGTTGGACTGGCAGCGTTCGATGCCGGACTACACCTGCTCACCCAAAAGCCGCTAGCCATCTCTGTTCAGGCGGCCAAATTGATGGTGGAGCGTGCCCGCGCCAAACATCTGACGTTCGGGGTATTTGAAAACGTCCGTCAAGCCAAAGATGTACGGGCTGCCGCATGGGCAGTGCGCCAGGGGTATATCGGTGAACCCCAGGTGTCTGTGAGCGGTTCGTTGGGAGGTCTGTGGTCGCCAGACCGGGTGGTGGCTGACACACCTTGGCGCCATCAGAAACTGCTTGGCGGAGGCGGCGGGGCCATCGACATTGGCGTGCACCAAATGCATTACCAGCGCTATGTGGTCGGCGAGATCGAATCCGTCAGCGCCACCGCCCGCACGCTGGTTCCGACCCGTCACCAGCGTGACGCCCAGGGCAACATTCTGAGCTCAATTCAGGCCGATGTCGACGACACCTACTTTGCCACGCTGGCGTTCGAACGCGGTGCGATCGGGCAACTGTGGTGGTCGTGGGCGTTAGATCAGCACAGCTTTGGCATGGACGGCGGGGCTGGCGTGTTGGGCAACGCTGGGGCCATCCGCAACGGTGAGATCTGGACCAACACTGGCGAAAGGCAGCCGCTTCGCGAAACGTTCGAGAAAGAATTGAGTGCGATCGAGCGTGAGCAATTCTTCCCCTTGGGCCTGACCGATGCCTACGCCATCCAGAACCTGGACTGGTTGCGCGCGATCGAACGGGGCGGAGATCCAGAAACGAGTGGAGAAGAAGGCTTGCGAGACTTGGCTTGTGCCTTCGCCATTCTCGAATCATCGGCGTTGGAGAGGACTGTTACACAGGCCGAAATGCTGGCAGGCACAGCGGATATCTATCAGTCAGAGATCAATCAACATTTTGATCTCTGAATAGCGTGTCAGTTGCGCTGAGCAAGCCGTACCGCTTTGGCTTTGCATCGGTCGCAAGTCATCTTAACTTTTCGGTTTTATTTAAGTGCGAATACATCCCGAAAAGTGGCTGTATAGCCGGGGAAGATTTGTTGCCAATTTGGATTGTTCAACCGTTTTATGCATAGCTCAGCCAACACATCCCGATAATCGGTCGTGACGGCCAAATCGCCAGGGCCAATGAGTTGTTCCGCTTGCAGACCGGGCCACGTCCCATGTACCCGCTTCCCGCGCACCTGGCTACCGAGCAACAACATAGCCCCGCCGTGGCCATGATCGGTGCCAAGGCTGCCATTTTCGTGCGCCCGTCGCCCAAACTCCGACATGACCACGACGCTTACCCGATTGGCACTATCAATAACATCGGCGTAAAGGGCGGTCAAACCATCGGCCAGTTCGCGCAATAGGTTGGCCATCCAACCCACGCTACTACCTTGTGCAAAGTGAGTATCCCAGCCTCCCAAATCTAACGCCGCTACCTCCAATCCCACTTCAGCTTTGACCAACAATCCCACTTGACGCAAGCTCTCGCCAAAATCAGTTTGTGGATAAGGCAGTGATGTATCTTTGCGGGATGGGTCAAGCTTGTTCAGCAATTGCAGCACGTCGAGCGATTGTGCGCCTTGCTGCGCCAACGCATGCGGGGCGGTCGGGGCATACATCTGCGCCAAAACCTTCTGCAATTCAGTTGCCGCACGAATAGCTGCGTTTGTGCCTTTCCCGCCCAGATGAAAATCAGCCACCGAGCGCATCGCTGCTACCGGGACACTGCCGCTCAAGCTAAGGGGAGCCATGTCACCCAGCGCCACCGCACGTAGCGATGAGGTGTTGCCAGTGTTAAGTGAAGCCAGATGTCGCCCAATCCAGCCAGAGCCGGGGCCGCGTTCATTCTCGACCCCGCGCTCCATCAAAGCCATCGCTTGAAAGTGGCTGCGCGATTCATCCGGCGCACCACACGCATGCACAATCGCGAGATGTCCGGCTTGCCATATTGGCAGCAACGACTGCATGGCTGGGTGCAGCCCAAAGAAGCCATCCAGATCGTGAGCCCGTTGTGCAAGCTCAAATCGGCGGTCGTCGGGACGTGGAATGTTTAATGTTGGCCGCAGGGTGTAATAAACCGCATCGCCATATGGCACGACCATATTAAGGGCATCGGCTGCACCACGCAGAAAAATAACGACCAGCACATCGCCACGTGGGGCCGTGTGAACCGGGGCAAAGCCCAATCGGGCGTTAAAGGGTGTTGTCATCTTGTTGTCTTTATTTACGCTCACTTACCGCCACTGAAAGTTTGGCGCACATAGCAAAGCTGCGAGGGTGGTTCGTGCCGTGGCACTAGGCTCAGCAATTGCGTCGGTTGCAATCGCACGCAGGCTTTCTCGCATCCGTTCGGGCAAGGATTCTCCGAACAACCATTGATAAAGTGAGTCAATGCGTTGCGAGTTAATCAATGTCGCGACTGTTTCTAACGCCTCATTGTTAATCCATGTCCCATCAATCTGGTCGTGTGTCAATGCCAGAGCAAATTGCCAGCGCGGCAGCAAATTGTGTTGCCAGGCTTCTGCCCGGTCAGGATAACCATCTGGTGTGGGCCAGCCAAACAAAGGTTGCCCCATCCGGCGTAGCACAGTTTGCACACCCGCGCCCCCACCACTCTGCCCACCCAACATGCGTAAGGCCGACACCATGTATTGCGACGGGCGTTTTAGCTTAGGTTGCAGCGCAGCCAAGCCGTTGCCTTCCAATAACAATGCTTTGAGCGTGACCCGGATATCGCCCTGGCTACGGGTGAAGGCCTGGGCAGTTCGGCCGATAACATGCGCAGGCGGATCATCGGCGATAAAACGGCGGGCTAACTTAGTGGCGATGAATTGTGCCGTAGAAGGGTGTGTGGCCAATTGGTCGATCACGCGTTCGGCTTCGTTGATGCCATCCGGTTGCAGTGTCATGCCCAACACGGTCTTGACCTGGACGTCATGTTGTGCCTCATCAAAAATGAACTCGCCCGGCCAGCGGACAAAACCGCTTTTGACGGTCCAACCGGTCAGACAGCGAGCCAACGCCTGCACATCCTGTTGTTGGTAACCGCCATGCACGCCGAGAGTATGTAGCTCCAATAACTCACGTGCGTAATTTTCATTAGGTGTGCCAGCCCGGTTAGCCTGATTATCGAGGTAGACCAACATGGCGGGCGAATGGGCGGAGGCCCATAGCAAATCGCGAAAGCGACCCAGTGCATGTGGACGAATCACCTCACGGTCATCAACCATTTTGAGAAACCAACAATCGCCTTTGCCTGCATCAATGTTGAAATGGTCACTCCAGAATTCGACCATCATTTCGTAGAGCTGGCGCTCGCTGTAAATCTGTCGGATCAGGGTAGCCTGACGCAGTTCGCCAATCGCGGCCTCTTTGTCCGCCCCATCAAACAAGTCTGCGTAGCTATCTTGAATCTCATTGGCGCTTAGGGTTAGGCTGTCCACCGACGAAAGCCGCCATTGGGTTGAATCATCGTTGATACCCGTATGCGCGAGCTGAGTTTCGATCCAGGCCGGGATGCCATGAGCACGCACAAACGCTCGTTCATTTGCGGTAGGCCCA
Source organism: Chloroflexota bacterium (assembly GCA_031392845.1). Classification (GTDB taxonomy): domain Bacteria; phylum Chloroflexota; class Anaerolineae; order J036; family Brachytrichaceae; genus JANMVQ01. The sequence continues at coordinate 12,367 of JANMVQ010000519.1, read as the reverse complement.
TAGCATAGACGATTAAGCGCACGGAAGTCGGCGCTGGGCAATGCCAATGGGTTAGCCAAAGCTGTTGCAAGGCTGGGCCCAGGCAGTGCGCGAGCAATGATTTGGGACTGACCATTGGCACAGCCGGTGAGTGACACACCTGCGATAGCGAGGCCAGCCAGACGTAGGAACTCGCGCCGACTGTAGGTTTTCATGGCGTCGGCAACATTTGTGTCACCGGCAATGCAACATTGCGCGGGGAGCGCAGCGCCAAACAAGTGGCGCCAATACCGACACACAACGTGAAAGGCAACACGATAACCCAGCCGATGACTGGGAACGCGGCAGCCAATTCAATCATCAAGGCGCGCCGAAAGAATGCGTTGGCGTCTGGGGGCATGCCACTCCGTTGGGCCAAATGCAACACTAGTGCGGACGCGCCACGACACGCTAACGCCAGCATCAGCACGAGTGCACTCCAACCCAGCAACTGCGACACGCCAGATGGCGATGCCAAGAGCACTGCCACCCCGATACCCGTAATCAAGGTGATGATCAACCCAATCCAAAAACAGCGCGACATGCTGCGCTTTAGACAGTCGTGGCTACGTATCACCTCAGCGGGCCACATCAGCCATACAAAGGTTAATAGTGCGGGATAGGTGATACTGAGGATGAAGAGAATGCCGAACAGGGTAATGATATTTGCCATCACCTAGACATACAGGTTTGGGGTGCTAAATGTTGCGTGTGCTTAAGCCGAGCTTTGGGTTTGCTTCGGTTGATTGATGCGCCCAAGCGCATGTAGGATGAATGCACCAGTACCCAGCGCAGCGGTGTATGGGAATAACAAAAACCAGCCCACAAAAGGTGTGCTGCACGCCAACACCAGCCCACACGATCCGGCAATGCTCTGGCGAACCGATGTGGCCTGCGGCTGCAAGCGCAAACCAACCAGTTGTACCATCGCAGCCAGTCCCATGCTGAGCCCGATTGTGAGAATCATTGCCAAGCCCACGCCCGCCAGCAGAAACAGCACGGCAAACGGTGAACTTTTCATTTGGTCAGACAGTATGAGTAGTCCCAACGTCACAATGCCAAAAAACGATAGATTGATAAAGCCAATCACAGTGGCACGCACGGGCGTTGCCTCTGCCTGTTGGATGACAAATGCCACCCGCTGCGGACAGAGAATACGCCAGACCACCAAATAGGCACACAGCGTCAGCGCAGATAAGACAAGGATGAACAGAAAGCGAATAAGATCAGTCATGAAGCATTCCCCGATTTGTTTGGTTTGATGTTTTTGGTGGTTTGTGGACTGAGCAGCACGCCGTTGCCCACCAACCACAGCAACAGAATGGCACCAAAGCACAACCCCCACATGGGCAGCGCATTAGATAAATCGACTGTTGGCTGAACCGTCGATAACCAGGTCAACCATTGGCTGAACCCGCTTTGCACAGAACTTGTTGTTGATATGAGTGATGACGCCACAAAGACGTCAAACGGCCAGCGTATCTGCAAAAGTGGTAACAGCACAGCCACACCCACAATCGCCAGTGCGACTTGCAAGCACAGCGCTGCGGTGAGCGATGTTGGCACGGACGTAGAAGAAACAGTTGCCCGTTGCGTTAACGCGGTTGATTGAATGGCGCGCAAAACATCGAGGCTCAAGTCGTGCGAGGGGGTGGGCAAATCGGCATGTTTGAGCAGATCAAGCTCGGCAAACACCTGTTGAAGGTCAGCCAGTCGCTGTGCCAGCGCGGGTTGGGTAGCTAGCGCAGCTTCCACCCGGCCTCGCTCGGTTCGACTAAGCAGATTGTCCAAATAGGCGTTTAGTTCATCATCGGTGATAGGGGGAAGATTACTCATGGGTGTGGCTCGTTTTCGGTTTGGGTTGAGGCGCCGGTCGCAACTGTTGCAAACGGAGGGCCAACAGCTTGCGGGCACGAAAGAGGTGACTTTTTATATCGCTCAAAGGTATATTCAAGGTGTCGGCGGCTTCAGCATAACTCATGTCTTGCATGTGACATAGCTCAATCACAACCCGATAGTGCGGAGGCAGCGACAGTACGGCATTGCGAACCGCATCGACGGTTTCGGTGTGATCATGGATCACGGCTGGGTCATTCACCCGCGCGACAGATTCAATTTCAGCGCGATCTTCATCAAGGGAAAACAGAACCGGCCGTTTGCGATCCAGCGCGTTGAGACAGACATTCGCCGCCACCCGCCGCACCCACGGGCCAAACGGCAAGGCGGGATCAAACGTATTCAAACGCTGATAGGCCCGAATAAAAGTTTCCTGGGCTAGATCTTCTGCCCCACGTCGCTCGCCCAAAAGGCGATAACACACGTGAAATACTGACACCTGATGCCGTTCGACCAGCGCTCCAAAGGCAATCGGGTCGCCAGCCTTGGCCCGCAGAGCTAGATCGCAGTCGGTGCTTTCGATGGGCATATCTGCAGGGTACTACAGGTTTGGCCACCCAAAAGTTGCAGGGGTGGATGCCGCAACTTGTCGAAAAAATATTTCGCTGTGATGCAACAAAGTAGCGTATAGTTCGTAGTTGAAGGCAACAACCCTAATATATGGCCGATCACTGTCCGCCATATATCTCAATAAAGTAACATGAAGTCTACAAGGAGATACATTATGACAAAAGGATCGCTGAAATATATTGTAATTGGTTGCATTGGCTTGGCGCTACTTGGCGTATTAATCAGTGTATTCGCGGGCAGGCAAAAAAGTGTCCCCGCCACAGATCAACCTAAAAGCGGGATTGCAATTGCAGTCACAATCGCGCCAGTTATTGCAAAATCAGATCAGAGTGCCACGCTCGTGCCGCAGGCAGCCACGAAATCGACTGGAGTCAACGGGCAAATTGAAGCCGAGGCGCAGCAAGTTTGCAGTGATCGGCTGATCGAGGTGAAGATCGGCGCCACCACGACAGTGACATGCAAACTCAATGAGAACCTTTCGGGCGACCAGCTAGTGGACGGTGTCATCGGCGACCTGCAAAGTTTGACCCAAGCCGTGATGCAGCACGAAGATGTGCAAACCCTACGTCTCGAGGTCATTGGCCAGATTAAAGACAAGAACGGCACATCCAGCGATGGCGTCGTGTTTGGGTTTTCCATTCCCAAAGCACTCTATACCAGGGTCAGTAGCAAGAATTTGGTCCAGCGTGATTTTGCCCAATTTATCACTAACGGGACAGATGGCAGTAAGGCCACAATCAATCCCGCTTTACGCGCGGCATGGCAGGCATATCTGCCGGATTAAGATAGCGGGCAGATTTTTTCTGCAAATTTGGTATCTTCTCAAAAAAGGGGGGTAGCGGGATCAAGCAGGGGCAGCACGAGCGCGAATGTTTTCGGCCAAAGGCGGAATATGACCCAGTTTGGAAATGCGGTCATGGACAAAGGCGTAGAAACTCACGCCAAGTTTTTTTGTAGTTTCGGCCAAGCTCATAAAGGTGTCCCAAGCCTTGACACCAGCATGTGCTTTGCAAACCCGTATGCAGCATCGTCCGCGCTTCTGCTTCCCATGCTTGGGTGTTGTGCGTTAACAGGTTCGACACCTGTCCGACTGAGATGCTCACCCCCGTCTGCTTCAACAATTCCCCGATCTTTGGCTCACTCATCCCGCCAGCGTAATACAACGTGATCACCCAACTGCGCACCCCAGGCTCGAATTGTTCTTCGTAGCCCGCTGGCAGTGCTGCCAGATACGTCTTGCCTGCACTCGCCGAGTAGTATTTCTCTTTCAAAAATCGCACATGGTTGGTCTTGATCACGATGTCCTGCACCACCACCGTCTCATGCCCTTTGAACTCCACATCTGCCGGTAACTGGCTGCTATCTACTTTGACCTCTTCCGTTCGGTCTACTTTGATCTCTGCGGTCTTGCTGTGTGGCTCACGGAGCAATTCCAGCAAATCGGACAATTTAAATGGAGACCTTCCCCTACCGAATTCCACCGCTGGATCCGTGGCAATCAGGCTGGTCCATGTAATCGGGATGGTACACAATCGACCATCCAGATCATGGTGATACACCTGATCCACACTCCAGCTACTGCGGATGGCAACCACCGCCAATATCTTCCCATACAGCGGGTGATAGCAATGCGTGACTTCGAAACTGCCTGTTGCTGCGTTTGGTAAGGGTGTATTTGTCTGTCGACTCCACTGGATTTGTTGAAGGGGCTATCCCGCGACTCAAGTTAATCAAACGCCAGGCCTATGGCCGCGCCAACTTGGATTTGCTCAAAGCACGCGTGATGAAGCTCGCCTAAATCCATGGCACCGCCGATGGACAGAATCCATTGGCGGTGTGGTCGCGTTTATTATTTGATCTGAAGTTGAAACTGTCGCTGTTTTGAGATCACATTCAACCGCATAAGTAACGTATTGGCTTCTAGAAGCCGCATTTTTGCATAGCTTGATCCCAACTACCATACTCCCATCAAATTTGCGAGAGAGCCTAAATCTCCTGTTATTTTGTCTGTGAGACCGTGCGTGATGTGGTCGTCACTTCATTGCGCCGATCTGCACCAGCACCCATTGCACCACCACCCAAGGCTGCCGCCGCGCTCAAGCCGAGTGTGAGCAGCACGCCCCATGCGGCTTGTGACGCATCCGATGCGATCTGGTCGCGGTTTGCCGCCGTGTTCTGGCTTTGCACTTGGGCAACGATATTGGGCACTGCCGTCGTAACAGCAGATGCTGCACCCGCAACCGGAGTAGTGGCCACGCCCCCTTGAGCTACAGTTTCAGCTGCTTGGCCCGCGACTGGCGCCACTGCCTGTATCGCTGTACTGGCTACACCGCCCGCTAGGCCGAGTAGCGAACCAATGCTGCCGCCGATCAAAATCAGGATCAACACAATGGCTGCCATCCACATAATGGCACCATTAAAGATGCCGTTGCGCGGGCCTGACGCGGTGGCCGATGAGCGGGCTGCTACAAAGCCACCCAAACCAAACGCGATGAGGGCGCTGATAGCACCCCAAATGCCTGCACCGAGGCCAAGGGCATTATCATTGCCTGTGCCATCATAACGGGCTAAGCCCAGGGCCAAGCCAAGGACAGACAACGCCAGCAACGTTGAAAGCGTGGTTAACAGACCCGCAACGATTGAGGGCAGACGGACTCGGTCAACCGGTGTCAGCAGGCCTGTGTTGACCTCGATGCCGGATGGGTTTAAGGGGTTATCTCGATAAGTTGTTTGCATTTCAAAACTCCTAAAATAGGGTTACCGCTTGCGCGATTTTGAACCGACGGCGATCTGATCGGCATCCAATGACGTCTTTGGGGCCTTTGATGCATCGGCACTATCGTCCGTTTCGACATCACGATCTACCTCAACGTCTTCTTTTCGCACTGGGGTGCTGATATTTTTATGCTCGGCGTTTGAGACTTTGCGGGCACGCACTGCACCAGTGATATTGGTCGTCTTCTCCACTAGAGCCTCTTCGCGAGTGAGTGGAATTTCAAATGTTGTCAATCTTGCCAACCGATTGGCCATCGGTGGCTTCATAACTTTGAAGCTGCATGTAATTATGCATTTTTGCAGAGCCTCCTTTGACTCTTATGCTGTCTTGTGCAAGCAATTATTTACTTACGTTCATAGACTACTCAACGCGTTTGTGCGTCCAATCGGTCAAGAACGTAGAAGCACATAGGACATTTGCTCATTGAATGTAGGGTGATTCTTTTGCTCGGTTGAATAAGCGTAAAAAATGTCATCAGCCGCGTCGGAAATATCTGACACAAATGGAGATTTTGCCTACACCCACTTGCGATCAAAGCCGATATCTCTTTTGTGCAGCAATTGCTACGCTCAAGCTATGCCAATGGCCCGAAAAAAGCCGCATAAGGCTGGGGCAATGTGACGGCACAATTACAAATTGGATAAAACCTAACTAATAGAGGAAAAACAAAACAACAAATGGAAAATCTAAAAGACGTATTCGAGCACGAGTTGAAGGATATTTACAGCGCTGAGAACCAAATTCTGAAAGCCCTGCCTAAGATGGCTAAGGGTGCCATGAGTGATGACTTGCGTATGGCCTTTGAAAGCCATCTTAAAGAGACGCAAGGGCATGTGCAGCGTTTGGAGCAGGTAGCAAAAATGTGTGATCTGACTCTGAGCGGCCACAAATGCAAAGGCATGGAGGGCCTGCTGACCGAGGGCAGTGAATTGCTGACCGAAGAAACCAAGAACGAAGCGCGTGATGCGGCCCTGATCCCAGATGCCCAACGCGTGGAGCATTACGAGATGGCGGCATATGGCAGCGCCATTGCGTTTGCCAAAGCCCTAAAACTCAGCGATGCCCAGGCACTGCTTCAGCAAACTTTTGACGAAGAGAAGCAAGCCGATGCCAAGCTGAGTGAGATTGCCAAGAAGATGGTGAACCCAGCGGCAATGGGCGGTGAGATGCAGAAAGTAGGTATGGAGAAGTGATATGCCGGGCCTTTAAACTCTGTCTCTACACAGCAGTTGTCAAACCCCTGATCCAAAACGGCATTAGAGTTTAAAGATTATCTCTAACCCTAGCAGGTCTTAGAGACCTCCTAGGGTTTTTCGGAGTTTAGAGATAAGCTCGCAGACAAGATCATCGGCCTAAAGTGGCTTTATTTATAGGCATTTTCTTTGAATTCAATCCTCCGGTCTTACTTCGTTAAAACACAATTGCATGGATAAATCCAAAAAGCCACAATACGGATATTAATGCAAACAATCCGACGGCTCCTGTAGTGAGCACATGCGATTTAATCCGATCGCCGCGATACTTAAGTGACAATTTGTAACTATAGCTTTGCCAAATAATCAGTGGAAGGGCCAACCATAAATAGCGCGCAAACACTCCAAACGTCATGATTGAGGTCAAAATACCTATAAAAGATCCAATTAAAAGCAGTGTGTGTAGGATAAAGGCACCCCGTAAACCCAGTCGAACAGTTTGTGTGCGCTTCCCCACCGCCTTGTCCGCTTCGTAATCTGGCAATTCGAATGCAATAAGCATCGCCCAATGAATCAACATTAAGGGCAGACAAATAAAGAGGACCGGCAGATCGAATCGTTGGGCTTGCAAAATATAGCCTGTTAATGGCACCAGAAGCCCAACAATCAATGAGGTGGAGAACTCGCCATATCCACTGCTCACTAGTGATAAAGGGGGCGCCGAATAGAACCAACTCCCCAATAGCGCTAATGCTGCAATAGCGCTCACCAGCGAATTCCCCAATGCAGTAAACGCAATAAAGAAAACAGCGACAGCCGCACAGAAATAGGCCGCGAATAAAGCAAGCTCTATTTTGAGCTGACCGCTGGGCAGGACACCACTCCCACCCGAGAAAAATGTACGACTGTGCGTATTGAGACGATCGCCTTCCACATCAAAGTATTCATTGGCAAATTGCGCCATCAACTGTATGGCGGTCACCATAACTTGCCCAACAATAGCCGGCAGCAATTTAATCGATGCACCCTGGGCAAATGCAATTGCGATCCCAAGCCAGTACAACAAAATACCGCCCAGAAGAAAGATGGGGCGTGCCAGCTTGATAAACGCAAACAGATTAAGCAGGGGTGAAAATTGCACGCGCATGATTACCAGCTACCATTTCAATAGAATTGATTCCATTGTCAACCCAGGTCCAAATGCCATCATCACCGCATAATCGCCCCGCTGAGGTGAGCCCATCTGCATAATGCGATCCAACACGAAAAGTACGGTTGCGGAGGACATATTGCCATAGTCGCGAAGTGTCTGAAGCGAATAGCTGACCTGATTGTCAGTCAAATCAAGCTGCTGTTGAATATATTCAACAATTCGCTTACTACCAGGGTGTATGGCCCAGAACTTAATATCTGGAATCTCTAGGTTATTCCTCAGGAGCAATCGCTCAACAAATTTTCTAATATTGGCTGCCAATACATCCGCGACGTAACTGGACAAATACATACGAAATCCCTGATCGGTGACAGTAAATGTCATATGGCCCAGAGTTTGGTAATCACAAAATGTTTCAGTATCAATGAGGGTAGGACCTGAGGCATCTGATTGAGCTTCGCCGACCAAAGCCATGCCAGCACCATCGGAAAACAACGATGTCGAAACCACTGTTTCCGTTGAATCATCAACTTGGAGGTGCGCTGTGCATATCTCCAGACAGAGCAATAGGGTAAGCTGGTTAGGCTTTGCGGCAACACTGTCCCAGGCACGCTTTAAACCGGGAAAGGCACCATAACAGCCCATTCCCAGAACGCAGGTGCGATTGAGATGTGCCGACATCCCTATGCGTTGCGCCAGCAATAAGTCCAACCCTGGTGTGTTAAATCCAGTGCAGGACACAATCACGAAGCTATCAATTTCTTGTGCCGTTACGCCTGCTTTTTTTAGGCCATTTTGAATTACCCGTTCGCCCAGCGGAAGCGCTTCCGCCATATAACGCTCATTGCGTTGTTGAGTCGTTCTGAGCGATCCAAAAAACTGCATCTCGACGGCCAAATGCCGGAATGAAACACCAGACTGATGCATCACCGATCGGATCGCTCTTTCGCGATGCTTGCTATTGGTGTTCAATAGCTTCAGATACATATCCGTAACAGCCTCTTGTGTATAACATGGAGTGGGCACGCCAGTTTGCACAGTAAGTATTTTGGGGTTGCTCATAAATTCTGCTCGATTAATTGTCGATCACGGGTGTGCTGGACAAGCCAGTTGCCTGCGAAAGGAAACCGATTGATCAGACACAATGCTGGCGCAAGTAATTTCGGACGCAACATGAGTGACTGCAACAGGCGTCCCAATTTCAAGCGTCCGGCAAATGTGCGTCGCCATAGATATATGTAGTCACGCTTCATTGCAGAAGCATCTTGCACACGGGTAAGATAGCGATTGAGTGACAACGCGGCAAGTTTGCCACTCTGCAACGCCATTGCCATTCCATCCCCTGCCAATGGCGCTATCATGCCTGCCGCATCCCCGGCAAACAAGATATCGGACTCAACCGGCAGTTTGGTCTCCAGTGATATTTGTGCAGTACTGAGCCATTCTGGATATACAGGTGATGATTGCGCCAACCATTTTTTTAAATGTGGATTTTGTCCACTCATCCAATTGATGAATCCGGCAATAGGATTATGACCAGTGCTGGTCACTGCTTGAAAGACTTTCTGATCGACAAGTAGACAAACATTCGTTGTGCCATCTTCCACCTGCGACATGCCACAATATCCCCCGTGAAAGACGTGAAGATCAATATGCCCCCAAAACTTTGGTCCCATAAAATGTTGCTTGAGCCCAAGATAGTGTTTGGAAGACAATCTTGAACCGACGGGTCGCAAGGTTCGATCCAAGTTGCTATGCCGGCCGTGCGCGGCAATAACCGTAGCCGTTCGAAACACCTGCGATCGCATCCGAGTTTGTGTGGTAATGGAAAAGCCAGCGCGTAAATTGCCTTCAATTTGCTTTACCTGAGTTCCATCTTGCACTTCTACTCCCACAGCACGGGCATAATCGGCCATGGCTTTATCCAGGGCGAATCGGCTAAGACCAAGCGCGGGAGCTGGCAATTTGCTACTCCACTGGTGACCCGCAGGCTCCGTAATACGCAGCGTCTGAATAGGCACCGGTTTTAGCTTTCGAAGCTCACCAAGAAAGCCCGACTCGGTGAAGAACACAATCGATTCAGGCGAGAGAAATTCACCGCAAACTTTCGGGCGTGGATAAATTCCCGCTTCTAACAAAAGCACGCGATGGTTTAAACGTGCGAGCGTGATCGCCGCATTGCAGCCAGCCGGTCCCCCGCCGACGATGACAGCATCAAACATGTTTATCCGCCACAAGCGTCATGCGCCATGGAAAGTGGGTATATACACGGGCATTTCGGATCCCCGCAGCCTGTGCCATATGTAAAAGTTCCTCTGGACAGTAGGCGCGCTTGATCGAAAGAATGCCATCATGACGGGTCAGAAAATGACGAGCAAAGAACGGTTGGATAAGACGAAAGGCGACCATAGGCAAAATGCCGCGCGTAATATCACTCATGATGATGCCTCGACGGGTAAGTTTATAAATCGCACCTAAAAGCTCAATCAGAGAGTCTGGGGAGAAATGATGTAGAAACAGCGATGAGACAAAGTAGTCAATACAATCCGCAGCAAATGGTAGGGCTAACCCGTTGGCTTGGACTAGATGAATATCTCCTTCCGATTTTGTGTTCTCATGCGCGATATAAAGATTACGCCGTGATAAATCCAATGGATAGACACACACCTGAATATGATGTTTATGAGCCCAATTTCTAACAAGATGAAGTGCAAGTTTGCCTGAACCTGTGCCCAAATCTACGATGCGCATGGGTTGCGATTCTCGCTGAAATGGCGTCTTAATGTAGCGAGTCAATAAGTCAATACCACCAAACACTTGACTGACTTTCCACATCTCGTCCAGATTGGCGCGAACATCAGCGAGGGAACCTGCGCCTTGATCAAGCAGCTCAGTTTGCTCAATACGCTTTGGAATAAGAAAAGCAGAATCACCTATTTTTGAAATAGGGGGAACGTCTTCTTCAAATGATGCTTTAGACGAAGATATCCAGCTATTTGTCATTGTTGATCTGCTAAAAACGGGGGCAATCACATGATTGCCCTCGTTTATTTTCACCTGACCAGCACACTCTATTTAGCTTGTTGTAGTCTACTGCTTATTTGGGGTGCGCTGCTCGGAATTCGTAGCTTCTTGGACTTTTTCACCGGTTGTTTGTATGACCTCTGTCGCCACTTTTTGAGCTTTTTCCATTGTGTTGTGCGCGACTTCACTTACCTGATTAAGCAATTTATTGCGGGTCTCGCCCATCCATTCATCCTCACGACGCGTTTCCGGCAGCAAAAATCCCACAGCCGCACCCACAGTGAGTGCCAACGCACTGGTGATCAGCGGATTGTCATCTAACATGCTCTGAGATCGACTCATCACGCGCTGGGCTTGATCCTGTACTTGATCTGACAAGTGTTCAACTTGATCTTGTGCTTGGCTGACAAACCCCTCCGCTTTCTCCTTAATATTGTCGGCTGTTTCACTGACCGTGTTCTTAACTTGGTCAGCCTTTTGCTGAACAGTATTGCTGAAGCTCGGATTTTGGGAGTTATTCCACATCTGCCCCTGATTTTGGGGATAGAAATGTCCACCCTGAGAAGAGTGATTTGATTTATTCATGAAGAGCCAAGCCATACCAATACCTACCAAAGCAGCTGGAATAGGATTAGCCTTAATCAGTTCCATTACTGTAGCACTAGTGCCATTTGTTGTTTCCCTTACATTGTTTACCATTCGTTCAATCCTCCCAATCGTCGCATCGTGAATTTCGCTTTTCACTTCATTTTTTAGCTGGGTAACCGTTTCTTTCACACGTTCAGTTACCTGCTCCGAAACATCGAGTGCTGCCTGTTTTACACGTTCAGTCGTCAGTTCCGCAACTTCAAGCGCGGCTTTTTTGGCTCGCTCAGTAATTTGCTCCGCTGTTTCCTGAACGCTTTGTGGACTAAGTTTTGCCTGAATCGCATCCACTGTTTCACTCATCTCAGAACGAGTGGATTGAATATCAAAACGCAGTTCATCGACGTTACGATCAGCACTGTTGTTATTCATATCAGAATCATTGGTCTGCCCATACGCGCCTACTTTATCTGTTGCTGAGCCCATTCTTTATCCTCCTTAAGTGTTTGTATAGTCTTTTCGGGCACGAAACTTAAGTTTTTAAGCGCGTTAATACCCTTTTGAACTAGTACAAGACCGATAATAGCAACGACAATCCCGACGCTTAGTACAGCCAACCAAGGCTCCATAATTTGCGCGAGCCCAACAGCAATCGCCGCTAAAATTAGAATCAAGGCCGCATAAGCAATTGCACCCCCAATTACCAAGGAAGCCACATTTTTACCCGTTTCTGATACCTTCGCAGAGATTTCATTTTTGGCGAGCTCAATTTCCTGCCGTACGAGCCGAGTCGTATCTTTCGATAAAGATGCAAAGAGCTCACCAAGCGAACGATCATCGCTTGAATTTGCCATTACGACTCCTCATGAGTATCCAGATCACCGCTTATATCACCGGCCAAATAGCTGCCACGCTGGCTACCTGAATTATATTTATTACCTGCACTGCTACCATTTTCCTTTTCCTTGTTGTATTGAGTTTCAGTGTTGGTATTGTTATTCGGATTGCTAGTGCGCGTCATAAGTTGACGATTCATATTCTCATATTGTCCTCGGTAACCGGAGGTCGAACGTCGTTGGTTGGAGCTTTTGAGAAATCGCGCCGCAATCACGCCAATAGCAAAGGCACTTCCGAGTGCGATTGCAGGCTCAC
>JANMVQ010000492.1:0-3232 GCA_031392845.1 Chloroflexota bacterium | reverse complement strand
GTCGGCGAGATAGCCACCGGCAGCATAAAGAAGGGGTAGGTGAGTGGCCCCTTGTTCTCCCAGCAATCACGATAGAGGGTCGCTCCTCGCAACAGGGCCTGGGCGCAGGCAGTGAGTTCGCCATGGTCACGGCTGAAGGGGTTCCAGATCTGGGGCATGGCGGCGAGAGCGAGTACGACTACACCAAGAACTATGCGAGCACGATGCAGCCATGGCGATTGAGATAGGAGCGGCATAAGTGGAAATGTCTTTTCTTCAGTCAGTATACTGGGAGCGATGAATCGCGTGTCGCGTTTGCCGATGGCTGGATCGGTGTTGTTGGTATTGCTATTGTCGGTGCTGATGGGATTTCAGGTGTATGGGCGGTTGATCGCACCAGCAGCCCCGCTCAATTTTGATGAAGCTGCGCACAGCTTACCGGGGTTTTACATCTTGCGCGATGTGATGCACTTGGATGTGCGGGCATTTTGGGGCGACACGCATATTCAGACGTTGTGGCCGCCGGGGTTCTCGTATTTGCAAGCCCCGTTTTTGGCGCTATTGGGCCGCAGCGACGAATCGGCGCGTTTGTTTGCCTATATTATGTTGGTTGGCACTGTGCTGATGAGCGGTTTGATTGCCCGCCAGATTGCGCCAAACTTGGCACCATTGGCGCTGCTTTTCTCAGCGCTATTGTCGCTGAGTGCGCCGGGGTGGCTGTATGTGAGCAGTTGGGCCATGCAAGAAACGCCGGTTGCGTTGGTGGTATTTGTTGTGTTTTGGCTGTATTTGCGCGCCAATCAAACCCAGCAGTTACGTGGGTATGTCGGCACGGGTGTGGGCTTGTTCTTTTTGTTTCTGACCAAATATAACTATGCGGCGTTTGCAGTGGCGGCGGTGACAGGAGCCGAAATTGCCAGCGGCTGGTTGACCAAGCACCGTTTTGTTACGCCTATTGTGCATGTGTTCGCGCTGCTTGTCCCATTTACCCTAGGCTTGTTGTTTTGGTTCTTTGGCGGGACGGATATCGTTCCGACCGCGACCAAGTGGCGCGATTTTCGTTTCTTCGTGACCAATGAAGATTCCGGATATGCATTTTGGAGTGAGCAGAATTTGCTGTTCTATGTGCGAGTGGCGGCGAATTGGCTAATGCCACATGGGTTGTTGGTGGGGCTAACGGCGGGGTTGGCGGGAGTTGCGGTGGCCAAAGTGCGGCACACGGGTGTGTTGCTGTTGGCGCTATTCTTTAGCTTGGGGTTTGTCTTGGCGACAGTGCATCAGTTGAAGGCGGAACGATATGTTACGCCGTTGTTCCCGTCATTGTGGCTGTTGGCGGGGTTAGGGGCGGCGTTTGCTATTAAGGCGCTGTTGGCCAAAGCCTCCGTCCCAGCTAAGTGGTTGGAGATAGGGGCTACTGGGCTGGCCCTGTTACTGTTTGCCATTGTCGTGTTGGGACAGACCTTACCGCGTTTGCAGCCGGTGTGGGCGGGGGAGTCAGCTGATGGGTTGCGCGCTGCGGCGCAGCAGATTGTGCGCTGGCAAGACCCCAGCCGGCCTGTGCTGATTATTGGCACCTTTGGTGAGCTTAGCCCGCCGTTGTTTGAGTGGCGGTTGCGCCCGTTACCCGCGTATACAGGTGATCAGCTGCATGGGGAGATTCAATACGATGCACCCCCTGGCGACGGTGAAAACTTGCAGCGGGTGGCCGCTTGGGCTCACAAGAACCCTGGGACGCAGATCACGGTTATTCGGGTCGACTCTGGCTCGGCGCTATTTAATACGAATGACATGCGCAATAAGAACGCCTGGCGGCAAGAATTGGCCGAACAGTTTGAAATGACGCATACACAGCTAGGGTATCGTCTGTCTGAACAGCGATCTTTGCCAGGTGGTATCAAAGTAAGTTACTATTTGCCGTTGGATTGAAAATAGAATCGATAGACCTGACGTGTCTATTTCAAAAGCAAAATTTAACATGAACTTTATCGACAAATTAACCGCTGCTCAACAGCGTAATAAGTCTTATTTGTGTATTGGTTTGGATATCGTTATTGCCGACCTGCCGCTGCCGATGCTGTCTGCCGATGATCCGATGCTCCCGTTTGGACGTGCCATTATTGGGGCTACCCAAGATTTGGTATGTGCATACAAGTTGGATTTAGCATATTACTTTGCCGAAGGTGCCGCCGGGATGGTTGCGCTGGAACGGATTGTGCGGATTATTCCTAGTGATATCCCCATCATTTTGGATTTGGGTTGTTCGGCCCTGGCGGCGGGGGCTGCGGCGTATGCCCGCGGCGCGTACACCCAGTTTCAAGCTGATGCGGTGGTGCTATGGCCGCAAGGACGCGAGAGCATCGTGGATGAGTTTTTGCGCGACCCCGATAAGACGGTCTTTGCCGATTTCCCGGAGGAAGAGCCAGCTTATACCTACCACTGGATGAACCAATGGCAACGCGAATATGTGGCTGGGCGGGTCGGAATGGTGGCGCACCCTCACAAGCCTAGCGGGATGCGGGTCTTGCGCAACCGTTGCCCAAATGTGCCGTTCATGATGCGGTTGTCGCAAGTCGAGCATCACGCCGCTATCTTGGCCGACGGCAAAACCAAAGAGGGTTTGGGGCCACTGGTTTGTGCATCCAGCGAAGTGATCTATGCCTCCAAGACATTGGAATTTGCCGACGATATGCGGAATGCTGCTTTGGCATTACGTGATGCGCTGGTGATCTCTTCTTAACATTTCTACATTAAAGTAATTATAAGATCAACACGGCAATTCAAAACACAGAGCATAAAGGTATATCGCATGCAGCTGGCTGTAAATCGTTCCGCACGTCTAACTTATGGGTCCCCATATGATCACCCACTTAAACGTGGGTTGATTACTTCGATTGAGGTTGCAGGTGGACGCTTGTGGCTAGAGCGGGGTTACAGTAAGGTGTTGGCTCACACGCGGCGCGGGGCTTCGTTCTGGGCAGCTGCTATGAATGCCTTGGGCCTGACATTGGATATCGATGAGGCGCGTTTGGCAGCAATCCCTCGTGAAGGGCCATTGGTCTTTATTGCCAATCATCCGTTTGGAGTGATAGATGGCTTGGTGATGTGTCATCTGGCAGATCAAACCCGAGGCGATTTTCGTATACTCATTAACAGTGCACTATGTCGGGAGGAGCAAATTTCGCGCTACATGCTGCCTATCGACTTTGCCGAAACGCGCGAGGCAGCGCTGATTAACATCGAGTCAAAGCGTCAG
>JANMVQ010000466.1:0-4150 GCA_031392845.1 Chloroflexota bacterium | reverse complement strand
GGCCAAGTCACCTGAAGCAGCCGTCACCCCTTCATCGGCCTTGACCCGCACAATGATCGTATCACCCTGATGCGGCAAAAATGGGAAGATACGCACGCTTTGGAAGGGCGAGGTCAGGTTGGTTTCGACATTGGTCTGCGGCACACGCAACAATTGCCCGGGGACTAGACAAGCCGCGCAGACTAGGTCATTGGCCGTGCGCAACGCAGCCAACGACACACTATATTCAGCAGCTACTCCAGCCAACGTGTCAGATGCGCGCACCCGATGAATACGAATACCGCTGGACAGCGACACGGGCAATTTAATTTTCTGCCCGGTCAACAGCAGATTGCGGTTGGTGACCCGGTTAAGCTGGGCCAGGTCATCCGGCGCGACACCTACTTGAGCCGCCAGGCTGGATAGCGATTCGCCCACCGAAACGACACGCACCAACGGATCGGCGGATTCTGGAAATGGGACTGGGGTATAAGTCGGAATAATCGGCGCGGTCGGTACCGCCACGGGTTGGGGCGGCACAGTCGCCTCCTCAATGGGAGCTGGTGTGAAAAACGGGTCTATCGTGGGCGTATCGACTGGAGCTGGCACAAAAACTTCGGTAGGTGTGGGCTGTGGCAACTCAGGGGTGGGCAAGGCTTCCGCCGTGACTACAGCCACGGGCGGTTGGGCATTGGGATCGGCGGTGGGTGGCGTGTCCTGCGCAGAAACGCCGCTGGGCGCACATTGCGCACATTGTAGAAGCAGTAATGCAGCAACGATAGTGAGGTTGAATAGGGTACGTGCCATAGTGAGCGAGGGGCGATTGTATCTTGAGCGGTGAAGTCGTGCGCCATGAGGTTGAGCTTTCAGCTCGCAGATTCCAGCTTATGGCTCAAGTTACAATAATGTCCACACAACACTAATTAATACGGAGACTAGTTAAAGCAAATGAGTTCGATTGAATCTGTCTACGCCCGCGAGATTTTGGATTCGCGCGGCAACCCGACCGTGGAAGTCGAGGTGGTTTTGGAAGACGGCGCAGCGGGACGCGCCAGCGTGCCTAGTGGGGCAAGCACTGGTGCTCACGAGGCTTGGGAATTGCGCGACACCGATGTCAAGAATCGCTTTGGCGGCAAAGGTGTGCAAAAAGCGATCAATCATGTCAATGTGGAAGTGGCGGCGGCGCTGGAAGGCTGGGATGCCACAGATCAAGGCGGGATTGATGATCTGTTGCTAAAGATTGATGGGACTGACAACAAGAGCAACCTCGGCGCAAACGCCATGTTAGGCGTGAGCTTGGCTGTCGCCCATGCGGCTGCGGATAGCGTTGGTTTGCCGCTATTTCGTTACCTGGGCGGCGTGCATGCGCATGTGTTGCCCACCCCAATGATGAATATTCTAAACGGCGGCAAGCACGCCGTGGACAGCACCGACATGCAGGAATTCATGATTCTGCCAGTGGGAGCACCCAGCGTGGCGGAGGCCATTCGCTGGGGGTCTGAGATCTATCAGGCCTTGGGCAAGACCTTGAAGAGCAAAGGTTTTGGCACAAACGTCGGTGACGAAGGCGGCTTTGCGCCCAGCCTAAAGAGCAATGCCGAGGCCATCGAGCTGATTCTGACCGCCATCGAGAAGGCCGGTTATAAGCCGGGCGAGCAGATCGGCATTGGATTGGATCCGGCGGCCACCGAGTTGTACGAGAACGGCAAATACAATTTGGCCAAAGAAGGCAAGAAGCTCAGTAGCGACGAAATGGTGGAGTATTGGGTCGATTGGTGCAATAAGTATCCGATTGTCTCGCTTGAGGACGGATTGGCGGAAGATGACTGGGCTGGTTGGGCCAAGCTGACCGCCAAGATCGGCGACAAAGTTCGCTTGGTTGGCGATGACTTGCTGGTGACCAACGTCAAACGCATCGAACGCGCAATCAAAGAGAAGTCATGCAACGCGCTATTGTGCAAAGTGAATCAAATCGGCACACTGAGTGAGAGCATTGCTGCGGTGGAGATGAGCCATCGTGCCGGTTGGGGTGTGGCGGTGTCGCATCGCTCTGGCGAGACCGAGGACACGACTATCGCTGACTTGGTGGTCGCCCTCAACACCGGCTTGATCAAGACCGGCGCGCCTGCCCGCGGCGAGCGCACTGCCAAATACAACCAGCTGATACGAATTGAAGAGATGCTGGACGAGAGCGCGGAATACGCTGGGCGCTTGGCACTAAAGTAGAGAGAGAGAGAGATTGACCATTGACCCTGAAAAGTTTCTCGTGTCTAGCTCATCTATTTGTGCCCATAATTAGGGCATGATAAATGCTCTGACATTGATCCTGATGACCCTATGGCTGGGGGTGCTGGTCGTAGGTATTGGGCAACTCGCTCGGCGGCGCTGGGTGTGGGGTGCGGTGTTGGCGATCGAAGCCACATTGGTAGTGGCGGCGCAAGCGGCCTTGAGTTTGATCCCGGTCGGCATCGGCAACCCACTGATCCGCATAACGCAACGCGGCTTTCTAACCTGCAGTGTTCTTGCGTTGGTGGTGACTTTGTTGTTGGCGGTGCTGGTGTTTGGACGAAAACGTCGTCAAACCGCGTCGGTCTCTAAGACCGACGCGGTTTTTGGTCGCCTCAACCTCATCGCAGCACTCCTTACACCGGTATTGGCCGCAGGCAGCTTGTATGGCCTCAGTGTGCTCAGTACACCGGTGCGTGAGCGCGAGCGCGATCCGCTTAAACGCAATCTGCAGCTGGAGCCGGGGTTTGGCGCCGAGATTTATCTGCAAGCCACGCCCGAGAACGGGCTAGACAACCCGACCACGATGACTTTTGGGCCAGATGGCAAGCTGTATGTTGCTGACATCGCCGGTAATTTGTGGGTGGGTGTTGACAAAGATAATGATCACAAGATCGATCAGCTCAGCAAGTTCGCCGAGGGCTATAGCCTGCTCTTAGGGCTGGCCTGGCGTGGCGACGAGTTGTATGTGTCCAGCGCGGGCAAAGTCGAGGCGATCAAAGACACCAACGGCGATGGCAAGGCCGATGCACGCCGTACCTTGGCCGAAGGGCTGCCCTCGATGATCCTGGCACCCCACTCCAACAACAGCCTCACGTTTGGGCCGGACGGTCGCCTGTATTTTGGGGTGGGCAACACCACGATCAGCGGCCCAGAGAAACACCCACTGGGCGGGACGATTGTCTCGGTCAGCCCAGACGGTGGCGACGCACGCGTTTTTGCCAGCGGCTTCGATAACCCATTTGAAGCCGCCTTTAACAGCAAAGGCGATATGTTCTCTGGCGATAGCAGCAGCCGTACAACACCCGACGGTGAGACCGCGCCGGATGGATTTACCCAGGTGAAAGAAGGCGGCGACTACAGCGCGCTCAGCAGCGGAGTCAACTCCGGTGATAAACAACTGCCGCTGATTGGCCTCGCGCCCCATTCCACCCCAACCGGACTGACGTTTTACACCGGCAAGACCTACCCGGCAGAATATTTTGACAATGCCTTTAGCGCACTGTGGCAGAAAGGTGATGTCTTACGAATACAGTTAGTTCAGGATGCCCAAGGCCACTATCAGGCGATTGATTCGGTATTTGGCAGTGGCTTTCTTTACCCGATAGACGTGATCAATGGCCCAGATGGCAACTTATATATCGCCGACTTTGGCACG
The DNA here is from genome assembly GCA_031392845.1 of Chloroflexota bacterium. Lineage (GTDB taxonomy): Bacteria > Chloroflexota > Anaerolineae > J036 > Brachytrichaceae > JANMVQ01. Next base: position 507 of record JANMVQ010000466.1, on the reverse strand, counting down.
AGCGTGGTGTATCGGATTACGTATGAAGGCAAATAGTTTTTCTCTCACAATTATCAGGCTCGCCATATTGATGCTCACCCTAACGGCCTGCGAAGGCGGCGTACAGCCGGGCGATTCCGAGCGCGGCAAGCAAGTCTTTGACACACCCGTGCAATCGGCCCGCGGGCCGTTACCCGCATGCGCCAAATGCCATGCCGTGGCCGCAGGGCAGAAATCCGAGACTGGCTTGGGAACCAACTTTCACGACATTGGCATACGCGCAACCAAGGAAGTCCCCGGCCAAAGTGCTGAAGAATATTTACGCACCAGCATCATTGACCCTGACGCCCATTTGGCTGGCGGTTTTCAGGATGGGCTGATGTCGCGTGACTACAAAAAGCTATTGACGGAGCAGCAGGTCGAAGATTTGGTGGCGTATATGCTTACGTTGAAATAATCGGAAATGTGTCACTTGATTTCAACGCAAAGACGCAAAGGCGCAGAGCCGCAAGGCTTGTTTTTTCTTTG
>JANMVQ010000376.1:0-2355 GCA_031392845.1 Chloroflexota bacterium | reverse complement strand
ATCGCTTGGTGGCGCTACCTCAGCCGGTGCGCCAAAACGTCTGCATGCCAGGGACCTGCCTTCGACGCAAGAGGCAATCGAGATCGTCACGGCGCAGGATGATGTGTTGGTATTGCGTGATGGCGATGTGGTTGCGGCGGTTGGATTTGCCAGCATCAGTGATGCACTTTTCTCCCCCTCTGCATTGGAGGCACGGTTGGCAACCTATCGCAATCTGCTGAAATCCCTGCGTTTTGATGTGCAACTCCTGATCGGGACCCGTCCACAAAACTTGTCAGCGTATGCCGACAAAATGCAACGCGCGCGTGAACGGATTGGGCAGTTCCAGATCCGCATCGACACCCTCACCACACGGATGTCAGGGTATTTACTAGATGAAAGCACGCATGATGAGGCCGCATTTGCAAAATGCTTTGGCTTTCGGCCGGACGGACTGCTGAACACACCCGACGGCAGTATCGATGGAAAGCATACAGGCGCGCATGCCGTGGCGCGTCAGTTGAGTGCGCCGACGGAGGCAAATAAATTGGCCGCAGAGTTTGCAAAGGCGGATGCCGAAAGCCGCAGGGCGATTCTGAGCAAACTCTTTCGGCGTTGCGATGAGACGAGCTCAGGCCTACAACGCTGGCAGGCGATTATCAGCGAGCGCACCCAGCATGTGGAGCTCGAAGTTGATTTGCTGCATGCGCCGGTCCGTACCTATTTCTTTGTGATCGCGCATAACCCACGTGTCTTTGTTGGGTTGCAGCCTGGTCCACTCAGTATCGATGAGTTGGAGCGGGCCAAACGAACCTTGACGCAACACTGTGCCGATCTAACCCAAGGGTTGCAGCAGATGCGCTTACCGCACTGGCGGGCGACCCATACTGAGTTACTCGAAGACATACGCCATTTCTATCACCCAACCCAAATTCAGCTCAACCCAGTCTTGCATGCCGAGCGATCGGTATCGATGCGGCTGGCCAGCGTGAAATAGCGTGGGCAAACCCATATGAACCTGTGTAACCGATGAATCGAATCAAGAAGCTATTTCCACCCGCGCTACTGCGCCCGCGCGAGCAAGTTGCGCCTGGTTTGGGCCAGCGTGCCGAACCGGCCCAAACGCTTGTCGTAGACCTGCTAGACAATGACTTGGCCGACCAACTGGCACCCGGCTCGATGGACTTCACCCATGAAGATTGCATCAGTTTCTCTGCGACGGAGTGGCTGCGGATCTGGTATATCCGTCGCTGGCCGCGCGAGTTGCGCTACGAAAGCTGGCAGGCCCTGTTGCGCTTTCCGGCTGACCTGCGGATATCGCTGTTCATGGAGCCGTTGTCGCCGGGGTTGGTTTCGCCTCAACTTGAGCGCCGAGAGACCGCCATTCAGTCCAAACGATTCCTGCGCATTTATCAGCGGCGCGATCCCTCGCCGACTGAAGACAAACTCTTGCAGGAGATTCGCGAAGAGCGCCAGTTGATCGAGATTGACCAAGACCCGTTCTACTATCTGACTGTTGCGGTTGGGGTATACGGGGACAGTTACGAGCACCTGAATATCTGGAGCATGGAGTTGGAGCGCTACTGCCGCAACATCGGCTTGTTGCTTGACCGCGCCCGCTGGGATCAGGAGCCGGGTCTGAATGCGCTCTTACCGTTCAATATGTATACGTTGGGCGACCGGCATCGCAATGCACGACTCGACGCACTCGTGAACACCTTCCCTTGGCTGGGTGATGAGATCGTCATGCCCAAGGGCATCTTTTACGGCTACGACACCCAGTCGCAGATGGCAGTGGTGCTTGATCCGTTCATGCTCGAAAACCCGAACTGCATTTTGATCGGCACATCGGGTGGCGGTAAGAGTTACTGGATGAAAGACACCATTGAGCAATTTCTGCTAGATGGTGCACGCGTGTTTGTGCTGGATATCGAGGATGAGTATCGTCATCTGTGTCGCAACCTGGGGGGACTGTATCTCGATATGAATATTACCTCGCCCAACAAGGTCAATGTGCTCGATATCAATCCGTATGAGATTGACGGATTGGGCGGCGCGTTTGAGGCATTCAAGGGTTGGTTTTTGACGGTGCTGCAACGCAGTTTGTCGCCAGAAGAAAACGAAGTGCTGGATACGGCCTACTTCGCCGCATTTGAAAAGTGCGGCATTCTGAAAGACCAGCCAGAAACCTACACCAGCACCGCGCCGCTATTGAGCGATCTGCACCAAGCGTTGCTGGATGTGGCCAAGACCAGCATTCACCGCGATCACGCGCGGCGACTGGCGAGTGCGCTTTCGCCGATGGCGCAGGGTGGGTTGGCGGCTGCGTTTAATGAGCACACGAATATCGATGTTCGCAGCAACCCGCTGATTGTG
>JANMVQ010000374.1:0-6348 GCA_031392845.1 Chloroflexota bacterium | reverse complement strand
CATCGTTGCGATGGGCATGAATGCCCATCCTCAAGTCACACGTCCCTACGGGAAATTCCGCCGTACCACGATCCGCTCCGCCCGCCGCGTAAATGGGCATAAATGCCCATCCTCAAGTCACATGTCCCTACCGGACACTCCGCCGTACCACGATCCGCTCCGCCTGCCGCGTAGCGGCCCATGATTGTTGGCAGGCCATTCATGGCCTGTTGCCATCTCCCATCTCCGCGCCCCAGCGGGGCGCATGAACATATGGGCACACAAGAACCTACCCCCAAACATATCGCTCATCATATTCAACCCCATGCCTCTGCAAAAACTCCACATACTCTGCCTGAAATGTCTTACGCGTATGGTGTTGGCGCTGGTTCTGAATGTAGTCCACAACCGACGATACACCGGATTTACTGACGCTAAACGCGCCATAACCCGTTTGCCATGCAAAGTGTCGCAACGTCGGAAACGTCTCATGAATCCACTTGGATGAATCACCCTTCACATACTGTGCGATCTGGCTTGGCGACAAAACTGGCGGGGCCAGCACCAACACATGAATATGATCCTCGATCCCGCCGACTTGAAGCGCGGTCATATCGTGTTGGCGCGCCACGCCGCCGATGTAGGCCCACACCCGCTGCTCAATGTCCGGCCCAATAAACGGCTCGCGATTCTTGGTGCTAAACACCACATGGTAAAAAAGCGACGTATACGTATTTGCCATAGGTTGATTCAGAATTTAGCGTGTCACCCGCGCCGCAATCATTTCGTCAAAGGCCTTTTGGATCTCAAACACCTCGGTAAACTCAGCAAACGCCCAGCGCCCGTATTGTCCAAGGTTATTCACCCCGGGGATCCAATAGATCTCCATGGTGGTCTTCTTCTCTTTGGCATCTTCCCGGCGATAGCCTTTGATCTCGATCACCAGATGCAGCAGATCATCCGGGCCATGCCCATCGTCGATCAACACGATGAAGTCCGGCAGATACTTGCGCGTGATCGAGCCATACCGATACGGCACTTCCAGCCCCAAGCCCTGGTTCTTCACATACGCCCGCACCTGCGGATGCGACTCGACCACCCGGCACAACTCCGCCTCCCAGTCACTGTCCAGCACCACCCAATTGACATGGCTCTTGCGCGCGTCGGTCATCCAGCGATTGGGCTTGGCCGTATTGAAGTTGACATGCATCGTCGAGCCGACCGGGTTGTAGGGGTCCAGCACCGCCTTGATTGGGCGGTTGCCGACAAAGGCGCGCGTAATCCCCGCCGTAATGCGCTCGCAGGCCATATCGGCCAATTCCTGATACATCAATTGGGCCGGGAAAGTGTCGCCTTTGCAGGTCAAGCAGGTGTCCAGCCAGTCCTTGGTGATGCGCTTCAACTGCCCAAACAAATACAGCTTGGGCTCCTCGCCCGGGTCGCGCCATTTGGTATACAGCAGGCGCTTCGTCAAATGCATCAGCAAGGTCGAGGGCCGCAGATCGCCCAGATGGCTCAGGCTCAGATCCACCCCCTCGCCAATGATGCCGGAGTTGCGGGTGATCGACGGGCCGACCAAATCCGGCGTCAGCGCCAACACCGAGTCGGCGTTGAACTCGGCGCTCAACTTCTCCTCCGGCAATTCCACCCGATAACCCTGCACGCGCGGGAAGCGAATCTCCAGCCCATCGCGCTCGGGCCGCATCGCCTTCACCTGAATGGTCTTGCGCGGTGGCTGGGGCGGTGCAATCACCGGCTTGGCGGTGAAGTCGAACGGGATGCCGAGCACGTCGGCATATTCCACATCAAACAGCCCATCTTGGTTGAGGTCGTACGACTGGCGGCGCAGCGCCCGCCCAATCACCTGTTCGCACAGCAACTGCGTGCCAAACGCCCGCACCCCCAGCACATGCGTCACCGTGTTGGCGTCCCAGCCCTCGGTCAACATCGACACCGACACCACACAGCGAATCGAATCGCCCAATCGCCCGGGCTTACCGACCGTGTTCATCACCTCGCGCAGCAAATCCTGATCGGTAATATTCTCGGCTTGGCGTTGGTCGCCGGTGCGCTCCACGATCTCGCGCCGAAAACGCTCAATCTCCTCCGAGGCGATGCTGTGAAAATTAGCATCCAGCGCCTCGCCCGATTCGAGCTGTTCGCTGTCGATCAGCAGCGTGCGCGGGCGCGGATACGGGTTGCCGTGCTCGTCGAAGTTGCGGAATAGCTCCAATCGGCCATTCTCCAGCGCGCTTGAGCCATCCTCGTTCTCACGGAAGAAGCCCGACACAAAGTCATACACCAACTTCGAGGTTGAGGTGTTGTTGCAGACAATGATGAAGCACGGCGGCACCGGTACGCTCGCCGCCTGCCACAGCTCAAAGGTTTTCTTGTAATGGCCGTAGAGCGCTTCCAGCGCCGTTTGCAACTCCACCGGCAGGCTAAGTGGGTCCAGTGTTTTGGCCTTGCCGCGCCCCTTCTTGGGCATGCGGGTGCGAATATGCTCCCATAGGTTGCGAAACTTGGGCATCACGCCGCCGGGGATATTGTCGGCCACCGGCACGCGCGGCAGCTTGACAATGCCGCACTCGATGGCGTCCATCAGCGAGAAGTCGCTCATCGTCCACGGGAACAGCGTGCCCTCGGCATAGCCCGAGCCGCGCAAAAAGAACGGTGTGGCCGACAGATCGATCACCCGGTTCACCCCCAGCTTGCGGTTGACCGCCTCCAAACCCGAGATCCACAGTCGGGCCGCTTCGTTGTTCTGCTCGGCCTCCTGCTTGTCCTCGCCGCTCAGGTCTTCCTCGCCATCTTCTTCATCGTTGGCTTTCGGCTTCTCGCGGTAGCAGTGGTGGGCCTCATCGTTGATCACCATGATGTCCTTCAGGCCCATCAAATCCGGCATCACCCGCTGGATCATCTGCCCCTCGCTCTCCAGCGTGTTCAGCTCCTCGCCGCCGCGCCCCTGCAACAACAGTCGCCCGCCCTTGGACAGCTCCAAGCGCTCGCGCAGCTTAAAGGCGTGGTAGTTGGTGATCACGATCTTGGCCCGATCCAGATCGTCCAGCATATCGCCCGGGACCAGCTCGCGGCTCTTGTAGTAGCTGTCGGGGTCGTTCGGCTGCAGCACTCGCAGGCGATCTTTAATCGTCAGGCCCGGCGCGACGATCAGAAAGCCGCGCGTAAAGCGCTTGCTGTTGGGGCGGCGCACCGCGTTCACGGTCTGCCACGCGATCAGCATGGCCATAACCGTGGTCTTGCCCGCGCCGGTGGCCAGCTTCAGCGCCAGCCGCAGCAGCTCCGGGTTGGCATCGTGGTTGGCGTTGGTCAAATGCGCCAGCAAGTCTTTGCCGACCTTGCCGATGTGGGGTGCCACCTCGGTCAGCCAAATCGCGGTCTCGACCGCCTCGATCTGGCAGAAGAACGGCCGGATATCGCTAAAGGCATGCTCGCGCCAATGCTGCAACAGCCGGGCTGTCTCGGGCGTCACATTCCAGCGGGCCGGGTCTGGGATTTGCCGCCACTGGTCCACCTCAGCGCGCACCTTGTTAATCGTGGCGGTGTGGTCGTATTGCTGCGCCTGCGTCGAAAGCCCTGCGCCCTCGTCAAACACCAGCGCCTGCTGCTTGGCGATCCCCTTCTGCTTGCGCGGCTTGGGGATCGGGGTGATGAACTCCGCCCGCCGCCGCTTCTCGATAATCTGCAACGTGGGCTGCCCGTTCTCATCCAGCTCCCAATACCGGCTGGGATAGGCGTAGGGTGAGTTGAGGATCGGTTGGTCGAAGAATCGGTTTTCCATGGGGGTGGGGGTGCTGGGTTCAAGCGTTTATTCCGCGCACGCTACGATTTTACGCTTGCGCGACTTGCGGCGCTTCTTGCGAGTCTTAGTCGCTGGGGGTGTGTCCACGGCGCCACTCGCCTCCGGTTTACCGAATGGGTAAAACCAAATCGGCTGCGGGTGTTCCTTGGGCGCCACCAGCGTGTCCAAGCGCTCGGGCCGGGTCAAGTGCCAGTCATATTCGCCGTCGTAGGTGTCGCTGGGGGTGCAGTCGACGACCTCCACCGTCCCCACCAGCACTCCAATGGGCAGGCTAAACGGCTTCATGCCGGCCTCCTCCCAATCTTCAACCGGCCGCAGGCCCAATGAGGCGTAGATATACACCCGCTCACGGACATGCGTCACTTTGGTGCGGTATTCAATCGGCTTATCGCCGCGCAAAATCTGTTCGGCAAAGGGTTGGCGGATGCTAATGGCGCGCAGCTTTGGGAGCGATTCGAGCAATGCTTTGGGTATTCGGGTTTTCATGTTCGGTAATGGTCAGAAAATGTGTCATGGTCCCCCCATGTATTTAAATGTTGGAGCAATTCAGACGAGCTGCCCTGAATTTCGCCCAAGTATAGCCAATGTGTTGCGCCGAATTGCATGACGACGGGCTGAGAGTCTGCGCAGGTTTGGCTTTGAAGCTGGTTCGCCAACCCGCTTTCAATATCAACTCGCGGATCAAGCCCGGCTTGCCCTTGTCCGGCCACTTCTCATGGTCCAACCCAAGATCGAAGGCGAGGTCGATGATCTCGTCCCGGTTGAAGTGCGCATTTAGGGCTTCGCTTAATTGTGGCAATAGCGGTGAGTCGGCCAAGTCGTCTCCTCTCGGTCTAGCATGTTTGTGAGCGGTGGCAGCAGGGTGAGCCGTGCCAAGGATGACTATATTCGGCATCGGTGGGGAGGGCAAGGGGCTCACCGAACTTGATGATGGTCGATGCCGGCGTCGAAGCACGGCGCCTTCAATTCGTCGAGGCTGAAATGCTCGGCGAGCGCCTGTCTGAGCGATGTATCCGCCTGGTGCGTGGGCATGTGGGAATTGTAGGCGGAAATGGGGATTGGGCGTTGGGGTGGCAATGCAGCATTCTGTTCATAGGAATTCGGGATGGCCAAAGGCAGCGAATCTGCGCTGAGCGAAGGCATGTAGCGCATCGGCTCCCTTTCCTGATAAGTGTTCGTCATTCTGGAATAGGAATATGAACACACGTTGTGGACACATATTTAGTCGTAGTCTGCACATTACACACATCTTTGGACTTATCAAACCGTAGGTCTTTAGCCTCATAACCTATGGCTTTAGGCTGTTTTCTTTGTGCTTACAGACCAAAGTCCATTAATCTGCAACAAATACTAGTACGTATTGTTCCCATCCAAAAGACCGTTCGTTATCTCTTCCATTTGTTTGAGAACAGCCATACAAAAGTTGCACTTCCTCTTTAGCAGTGTGTTATTGCAAACAATTTCTCCATTCGATGATGCTATATGCGTGAAACTCAACACCCCCTCAAGAAACTAATCATGTCATTCTTTCAGTGCAGTCGTGGTCTCCTCAACCTCAAGCGTTTGTTCCGTGTAGCATTCTTTGTAAGCCCGGGGTTGGGTGTGGGCCTATTTCTGGTTCTATTTCTATCTCTAGTTCAGGATGCCTCCATCGCTCACGCCAATCATCCGGGGGGGCTTCAGATTGGCCTGGCAGGCACCAGCAACTTTTTCATGGACAGCAACGGTTTTTGTAATAGCACAGACGGACCGGATGGAATATGGCTGCCGGTGATCGTCACCAATACGACAGCGAATGAGACATACACCGGGTTGCAGATGGCTTTGACACCACCTTTTAATTCGGTGGCCGATGATCCCACGCGCTATCTTGGCACACTCGGCCCCGGAGTAACGACCACAATCTTCTATTTTTTTGACTACCGCAGTTTGCGTAGCATGCCGAATTGCAACAATGGCACGAATGGATGGTATGCACACAATTACACATTGACGGTCTCCTCAACCAATGGTGGGTTATCGTCGAACAAGGTCTTTACTGATGTGTTCGATAGTTTAAGCATGATCAGCGCCAATGCGGGTGGGGCACGGGTGAGCGATGCCATCGGAGCAGGTGCCTCAGTCGGTCAGGTTATTACCGAAAGTGTGGTGTATGACTTTGGCAATAACCCTGCTGGTTCACAGCTATTCTTTCAACCTACCGGCAATGGAAATTTCAACGATCAATGTATTCGATTGATTGGTTCAACCATCACCCAGGTGTCGCCCACATTGAACGGAGTCACAGTTGGCACGGTTGATCAGCTGTACTTTCCGAGTACAAATACCTCGAATGGCAACACAGCGACTGTTGTCTACAAGTGGTTAATACTGTGCTCGCCGGGGACGACTTCAACCACGATTCCCTGGGCTGAAATCACCAGTGGCACCCAATACAAATATCGGGGTGGTGCTGCCTACACACCGTCCACCTTCCCTATCCCTAACCCAGTGACAGGCGTCATCAGCATTACCAAAAGTGTTTCACCTGTGCAGTTGACCAGCGGTGG
>JANMVQ010000370.1:0-2630 GCA_031392845.1 Chloroflexota bacterium | reverse complement strand
CCGTGATGGAGCCGTTTGGCTTTGTGCCGATTGAGTCGATGGCGTGTGGCACGCCCGTGGTTGGGGTGCGTGAGGGTGGGGTGCGCGAGACAATTGAACACGAGTGCACCGGATTACTGGTGGATCGTGATCCGCAGCAATTTGCGCGGGCTGTCCAGTGCTTGCTGCAAGATGCTAACATTCGCGACCGCTACGGGTGGCAAGGCCGCGAGGTGGTTGCCCAGCGCTGGAGTTGGGAGAAATCGGTGGCGCAGTTGGAAGATATGCTGGCGCAGACGGAGAAACAAACATGACAACACAACAAATCTTGATAACAGGTGGGGCCGGGTTTATCGGCGCAAATTTGGCGAATCGGCTGCTGAGCCAGGGCCACATCGTGACAATCTTTGACAATGTTTCGCGTTCGGGCGGCCAACGCAATGTCGAATGGCTGCGTGAGACCCACGGCGCAGATCGCTTTACCCTGGTAAAGGCGGACTTGAAGGACTTCGCAGAGCTGGCACAGGCAGCCAAGGGCGTTCAGCGCATCTATCATCTGGCGGGGCAGGTCGCCGTCACCACTTCGGTTAAAGACCCGCGTTCCGATTTTGAGAGCAATGCGCTGGGCACATTTAACGCGTTGGAGGCAGCCCGGGCAGCGGGCAGCGACCCCATTTTCATCTATTCCAGCACCAACAAAGTATATGGTGGGATGGAAGACGTGGGCGTGGTCGAACAGACTACTCGCTATGGTTACAGTGATTTGCCTAACGGCGTGCCAGAGACGCAACCGTTGGATTTTCATTCGCCTTATGGTTGCTCCAAGGGTGCGGGTGACCAATATGTGCGCGACTACGCCCGTATCTATGGCATGCGGACGGTCGTGGCGCGCCAAAGCTGCATTTATGGTTATCGGCAGTTTGGCATCGAAGATCAGGGTTGGCTGGCCTGGTTCACGATTGCGGCTCTCAAGCAACGGCCGATTAGCATTTACGGTAACGGTAAGCAGGTGCGGGATGCCTTGTTTATCGAGGATTTGCTGGACGCGTATCAAAGCTTTGTTGACAACATCGACAAGGCCAAGGGACAGGTCTACAACTTGGGTGGCGGGCCGGCCAATACGATTAGCGTCTGGACTGAGTTTGGCCCGCTGTTGGAAGCGTTTCTGGGTCGCCCGATTCCGGTGACCTATGGTGATTGGCGACCGGGCGATCAGCCGGTGTTTATCGCCGATATCCGCAAAGCCAAACAAGAGTTAGGGTGGTCACCCAAAGTGGGCGTCAAGGAAGGTGCGCGCCGGATGTTCGATTGGATTAAGGCGAACCAAGCACTGTTCGCGCATTTGTAAGAGTTTTTTTGTTCTAGTTTGTGCAGCTTAGGTTTTTGCCACCCATGAAAATACTCTACGCCGCAACGTGGTTTCCCTATCCGCCCATCTTTGGGGCAAAGATTCGAGCGTTTCATCTGCTGCGCGAGCTGGCGTGTCAGCATGAGATTGCATTGGTCTCGTTTGCCGATGCGCCCATCGAGCCGGCTTGGCTGCAAGCGATGCAGCAGCTGTGTGTGCGGGTCGAGGTGGTGCCAGTTCAGCCATTTGCACAGAATCGCTGGAAAAAGGCGCTGGCATGGCTGTCGCCAGAGCCGGGGTTTGTGGCTGCGGCCTACTCGCCGGCCATGATGGCCAAGATGCTGCAAGTGTGTGCGGAGTGGCACCCGGATTGTCTGCTGGCGTGGACTTTTGTGACCGCGCCCTATGTGCTGGCGGCGCGACAGCAGATTGGCAAACCGGCCCTGCTCGATTCCGACAATTTAATGACCCAAATGTTGCAGGATCAGGCGCTTGGCAGCACCGGTTTGGTCCGGCGTGTCTGGCGCGGATTGGCTTGGCGCAAGATGAAACGCTATGAGCGCCGCTTGTTCAGCCAATTCGACCTGACGGCATTGGCCTCACCCCGTGATTGGGCGGCAGCCCCGCCGCTGTTTAGGTTGCCACCCAAGAAATTTGCGGTGTTGTCGAATGGGATTGACCTTGTGCATAATCGGATGGGATTAGCGGAGCCGCAAATGCAGCAGTTGGTTTTTAACGGGTCAATCACGTATGAGGCCAATTTTGATGCAGTTGTTTATTTTTTGCGTGAGATCTGGCCCTTGGTGCTCGCACGTGAGTCAAATATGCGTTTGCATGTGACTGGTTCAATCCAAAATATCGATATGGGTCAGTTTGCTCAAGTTCACAATGTCAGTTTTACCGGGTTTGTTGAAGATATTCGCCCTGTAATCGCAGGCAGTGGCGCGGCCGTTGCACCGCTGCGCCAAGGGGGTGGCACTCGTCTAAAGGTTTTAGAAGCAATGGCACTGGGTACACCTGTCATCAGCACTTCAAAAGGCGTCGAGGGTTTGAAGGTCAAAGCGGACGAGCATGTCCTTATTGCCGATAACGCTGAAGATTTTGCAAATGCAATTATGTATCTAACGACAAATACTGACTTGCGGACAGGGTTGGTGAGCCGTGCGCGTGCTTTGGTCGAGCAACATTATGACTGGCCGAGTGTTGGTCAAAGGCTGTCTGATCTCTTGGAAACCATGTCGTCTTGCGCATAAATGGCGGCTATAATCCAGCCGGTTTAGTCGATCGCTGCCCCCCAGCCTCA
>JANMVQ010000325.1:0-7746 GCA_031392845.1 Chloroflexota bacterium | reverse complement strand
GAAAGCACCCTGAGCGAAGTCGAAGGGGCGCTCCCAGCCGAAGTTTTGACTCCGTTGGTGAGCGCGTTCTTCGACTTCGCTCAGAATGCTTACCATTTTTGTGACAAGTGTCTCCAGATTGAGAATTGCTGGATTAGCGGATTAGAAAGATGATTTTGATCTAATCCTGTTATCCTGCAAATCCGCGTCCCAATGCATCGCAAATTAGCCCCGCGCCGGTTCAGCCATGCTCTCGCGGGCCTTGCGCGACAGCTCGGCCAAGTGGCCATCATTGGCTAGCACCTGCTCGAGGTGAACCATGCGCGCGGGCGAAGCGGTCCGGATCATGGCTGGGCCATAGCCGCGCTCTACCCAGAAGCGTGCGCCGCCGCTGATGTATTGGCGCAGCTCATCGAGCTTGGCTTCGGGATAACGTTGGCACAAGTTCATCGTAAACATGCGACGCCGATTGTTGCCACCAAAGGCCGCGTGCTTGGTGTTGTGGTTGAACATGATGATATCGCCCGGTGTAATCTCAAGTGGAATCGCGGGCACATCGCGGCCATGTATGCCCCACAGGTCTTCGCTCTTGCGAATCTGCGCTTGCAGCTTCTGCGCGTATTTGTCTTCAATCATGTGGCTGCCCGGAATCACGCGCAGGCAACCGGTGTCTTTGGTCAATTTATCAAGATAGAAGGCGATCTTGATGTGCCGGATTTCAGGATGCCAGCCATCCGAATGCCAACCGGTATCGCCGACGTAGAAATTGCCATCACTGCCCATGTAGTTGTAATTTTCACCCAACAACTGGGTGGCAATCGCGGTGATACGGGGATCATCGATCAGTGCTGATAACTTCTCGCTCTGATCGATAAACGGGGCCAGACAAGAGCGGGCGATGCCCTCGTGGGTCTTGCCGGCGTGGCCGCCGCCGCGCTCCATCCACAGCGCCTCAAAGTCCGCAATAATGCTGTCGATGCGGTCTTTCATCAGGCCGGGCAAACCAAGATAACCAAACGTCTCGAAAAAGGTGATCTGTTGATCGGTTAGTTTGAAATTCTCAGACATGTCGAATCATTCCTTCTTTAGCAGCCCCACCTGTCACGGTTCACAACGACCAGTGACGGGTGGGAGCAGGTTTAAATCAATTTGTACGTCACTATCGCCGAGTCCGGCTGATTGGGCAACACCACCGGCCAGCCCATTGTCATGAGCGCATGCCCATCGAGTTGTTGCACCGCACCGGTATCCAGATCAGTCACAGCATAGTGTGCTGTCGGGTCCAAGCCGCGCAGTTTGAAGCGGGCCGATTCATATGGCGAGTCGGCCCGCCGAAAGGCCTGCAGCATGCCTTCGGCCTGCTCTGGGCAATCGTATTGCCAGGCCATCCAAACATCGTTTTCAAGACTATAGGGGGTGAGCGGGTAATAGTCGCCCAAGTAATACGGCGCAATTTGCTGCCACTGCCGCACCAGTCGGCGCAGTTCATTGGCCTTAATGGTGAAATGGGTCGGCACACCGTCGCGCCAGATCTCCCAGCCATAGCCTAGACCGGAGCACATGTGGCTGCGAAAGACATATGCGTTGACCTCAGTCTGATCAGTGCCGGTACCATGAAAGGGCATCCAGAAACTGATGCCATAGTTGTGGCACTGCTGACTGACTGGCTCAAAGCGATAGTCGCTTTGCAACAGCGGGACCGAACGCGCTAGTGTCTCCAAATCGTTGCGGCGACCACCACTGGCACAGGTATCGATCAGCATATCCGGGTGGCGGCGGCGCAGCTCATCCCAGTAGGCCAGATAGCCGGTCACATATTTGACCTCAGTGATGCCTTGCCGGTCGGGCGCGTCGTTGGCCCGCCAATACTCGAGTGGGTCAAAGTTGAAATCTTGGCGGTAGACATCGACCCCCTGACTGACGATCAAGGCATCGACACGCTCGGTAATCCACGCTCGGGCGGCCTCATCGCCAAGGTTGAGCAAGCGGTTTGGCTTGCCGTCGGATTTCAACAACCATTCCGGGTGTTGCTGGTCAAGATCGGTGTCGGGTCGCACCCGCTCCGGCTCAAACCACAGCACGGTTTGCAGACCGCGCTTGTGTGCCTCGTCAAACACTTCGCGTATGCCGTGCGGATAGCGCGTCTGATCGACCCGCCAGTTACCTACCTGCGGCCATTCGCGGCATTCATACCAGCCTGCGTCGATCCACCAATGGGTCAACGGCAGATCCATGCCCATCATCTGATCCATGGCTTCGATCTGAGCGCGGGCGTGACTGCGCATCCCGGTGAACTGCCCATCGATACAAGCGCCGGTGAGTGGATTGGGTGGCTGACCGTGCGGGCGCGGCATATTATGGGCTAGCATCCAGCGCCGCCAGATATTCTGCCCATGAATCCAGTCACCCTCATAAAACTGTACTACGGATTTAGGACTGCGCACTTCCTCACCGGGATGCAACTTAAAATGCGTGCCTTCTTGCCCGGCGCGTACGTGTAGGCCATTGCCAGCATCCCGTTCAAATTGGGCCGCCCACTGGCCAGACCAACCCAACACCAGCAGCATGCCCTGATCCTGCCAAGCCACATTGAAATACGGCAGGTCGCTGTTGGTAGGTCGGCCACCCCTCGTGTTGATTCTTTTGCTGGCATGCGGTGGCAGCACCGTTTCAAAGGGTTGATAGTCCGATGCCAGACAGGGGCTGCCAGTCTGATGGTGCAGCACAAACTCGCGGGTCTTGGCGTTCTGCCCAATCAGCACCCCTTGCAGGATGACGGGTTTGCTATCGGCATCGCCCGACGCACGCTGAATCCAGGTATCCAGCGCTTGGATGTCAGCAATGATCGGCGTATCAGACTTGCCGGAATTCTTGAAATACAGTGTCCATTCGATGGTCGGGAAATCGCGATAGGCGATGATGACGCAGCGCACGCTCAGACCGGATTGCGAATCGGTCCACAGCAGGATGTGCTCCGTGCGAGCGGCATCCAATTCCCGGGTGCGATATTCGCGTGGCCACTGGGCAAGCAAAGCAGACGAGGGCTGGTCGCCAAACACAAACAAGAAGGGCAAAGCGGCCAATGGCGAGACATCCGCTGTCAACAAATGTTCCGTCAACCAGGTGGCCGCATTGGCGGCGGCCTTCATAGAAGGTTGCATTATTGACGCGCAAATTGCGGGAAGAGTTCATCGTGAATCTGGGCACACTGGCGTAGATGGACTTTGCGGGCTTCGCCAGCCGTATCCAGCATAATCGGGGTATACATTCCGGCGCCCAACGCTACGTTATAGCCGCCCGCCGAATGGTGGCTCACATAATCACGCACCAATTTAATATCTTCGGGGGTTTTGCCTTGGCGGGTCAGGTTCATGGTGAACATGCGCCGTCGCGCGCTACCACCAAACGCCGCATGGTATAGATCGTGGTTGAAAACGACTATATCGCCCAGCTTACTCTCCAACGCGACATTGCCGGGGAAATCGCGCGGGGCGATGCCAAAATCTTCGAGCGCTTGACCGGGATGGATCTTGTTGGCGCGGATGTAATGCTCGGGTTTGTGGCTGCCGGGAATGACCCGCAGGCAGCCACTGTCGCGCGCCACCGGGTCCAGATAAAAAGCAATTTTGCAGGCGAACAGTTGGCCCCAATTGCCATCCGGGTGCCAGCCGGTATCACCGGCGTAATAATTACCGTCGCCGATAGCATAGTTGAAGTCCTCGCCCAGAATCGCGCTGGCGATTCCAACAATGCGGGAATCATCGACCAGCGTGCACAAGCGAGCGGTTCGGTCGCACGGGGCCAGCAGCATGGTGCGTTTGGAACCGTCATGTTTGTCGCCACCGCCAAACGTATTGAGGGCGGTCTCAAACTCGCGGGTAATCCAGCCGATTTCATCGGCGGAAAACAGTTGGCCAACATGAAGATAGCCAAAGGTGTGAAAAAAGCGGAGTTGTTGTTCAGTCAATTTCATAGGAATAGTTTTAGCCCTTCATGCCCGTCGTCGCGATGCCTTGAATGAAATATTTGGAGGCAAACGCATACAAAGTCATCACTGGCAAGATCGTCAACATCGAGCCGGCCGTCCACAAATCGTAGCGTGTCCAATACAAGCTGCGCAGGCCAGCCAACAATAACGGCAAGGTCTGCTTCTCCGGGCTGTTGATAACCACCAGCGGCCACAGATAGTTGTCCCACTGGGCCAGAAAGGTCATCACCGCCAACGCACCCAAGGGGGCAGCGGACAGAGGCAAGATAATAAGAGAATAAATGCGAAACTCGGATGAGCCATCAATCCGCGCCGCGTCGATTAGCTCGCTGGGGATAGTCTCGATAAACTGCCGCATCATAAAGATGCCAAAGGTCGACCACATGCTGACGATGATGATGCCCATCAACTGGTTGTGCAGGCCAAAGGTGACCACCGTGATATACAGCGGCACCAGCACCACCGCAAACGGCAACATCAGCGTCGAGAGCAATGCCGCAAACAGTTTGTCCTTGCCCGGAAAGCGGTATTTGGCAAAGACATAGCCCAGCGCAGATGACGTGAGCAATACGCACAAAGTCACGGCAATTGCCACGATGAAGCTGTTGCGCATGGCTTCAAAAAAGCCCACCCGGGTGATGATCTCGTCATAGTTCTTCAGCGTCCAGACCTTAGGGAAGAAGTCCGTCGAGGTATTGAGCTCCCTGAATATCTTGAATGAGGCAAAGAAGGACCACAAAAATGGCACAATGGCCAGGACACACAGCAGGAGCAACAGCGCGTGCATCAGCCCCTGCGCCAGGCTCGATTGGATTGAGGTGCGCTTACGTGTCACCCCGGGTTGAGTCAGTGTCGCGGCCATTGGTTGGACCTCCCATTAACGGATGTCTGAATAGATATCAACATGATCGATTAGGACTTACGCGAATCGCATCCTGAGCGTCACTCGCGTGATTCCCGAAATTAATAAGACCACTTCGGTGTGATCAGGCGCATCAGCACGCGTGTGATGAACAAGATGAGAAATAGTTGCAGCACCGCCATGGCAGTTGCGGTGCCAAAGCGCAGGTTGGCAAACGCTTCGCTGTAGATGAGCATATTCGCCATCAACGTCGAAACGCCCGGGCCACCAGCCGTCAGCACCGACGGCAGGGTAAAGTCCTGCAGGCTGCCAATCACCATTATGGTGGTGACCAGCGTCAGGGTATGGCCAAGCAACGGCAGCGTCATACGCCAGAACATGTCCCACTCGTTACTACCATCCACCTTGGCCGCGTCATACAGCTCTCCGGGAATATTCAGCAATCCGGCGGTCAGGATCACGATATAGGTGCCCATGGTCTTCCACACATTGATGCCCGCCATCGTCAACATGGCCGACGATTCATCTCTAAGCCAAGTGGAACCCGGCAAGCCAATCGACCTGAGAAAACGGTTGAACTGACCGACATCCGGGTCCATCAACATGCGGAACAACAGCGCCAAGGCAATGATCGACATCACGACCGGCAGATAGATCAAAGATTGATAGAGATTGCGGCCATAACGAATGCGGGTCAGCGTAATCGACACCGCCAGGCTGATAGGCAACATCAACGAAAAGTTGAGCAATGCCCATTTAAGGGTATTCAGCACCGAAATGGCGAAATACTGGTTGTCGATTAGCTGCCGGAAGTTATCCAGGCCCACGAACGGGCTGGAAAATGGCGTCATCAGTTGGTAGGCCACGACCGACATGTGAAACGACCGCAGCATCGGCCACAACATGAAGGTGAAGTAAAACAAAATGGTCGGCACCAACACAATCGCGCCAAACCAGAACTGTGGCCGGCGCACGGCGCGGCGCAATTCCACACGCCACCCTTGTCGTTTGGAAATAAGCGATAAATTACCGCTGGAGTTCGTGCCGGCAGTTACGGGGGCTGATCTTGCCATGGGTCCTCAAATAGATTCCGGTTCGGCCAGCCCGAGTGAAACGAGGGATCTTTTCTGCTGTGCCATGCTGTTTCGTTTCACAGTCGCAGTAGACATGAGATTCCTCGCTATCGCTCAGATTGACAGACTAATAACACTTAGAGCTGATCTCTGAATACCTTAGGTTTTTCCGCGAATCACGCTAATTCTCGCGAATTTATTAGCGCAGATTCGCGTGATTCGCGGAAAACAGCAAAAAGCTAAGGTAATCGGAGCTGATCTTTAAACCTAGGTTTCGGAGACCCGACAGGTTTAGAAATAGGCTCTTAACTGATTTTCTTCAGATCGTCGGTATATTGTTTGTACTGATTTTCAAACCGCTCTTGCAACAGCTTTGCACCTTCGGCTGCTGTCGCTTTGCCTTGACGAACCAGCGCGCAGACTTCGCCACAGGCCTTATCTATCTCAGAGGCATAGCCGAACTGCTCGCCGTAATAGACCGTATTGGGCAGCAACCCTTCGATCATGATCTTGGCGGCCTTGACATTCGGGCTGTCCGGGCTCGGGTCCTTGAACCAGTCGAACTTGCTCCCCAAGGATCGGGTCGAGGAAATGAGACCACCGTAGATCTTCGAGTACTCCTTCTGGCCTTCAGGTGTGGCCATCATCTGCAGGAAGGATACCGCGATATCCTGATTCTTAGCGGATTTGAGTGACACAAAGCCCCAGCCGGCCTCACCGATAAACAGCGGGTCTTTGCCATTGACCTTGGGCGCGCCACACATCTCGTAGTGAAAACCCAGGTCCTTGCCCTGCAACGAAGGTCCGGTATTGCCTCGCACGATGGCGACTTTGCCCTGCAGCGCAGCTTCGGAGCTTGTCTGATCAAACTGGGTTTCGATCCCCATCTTGACGGGCTTTTCAACTAGGTACTCCAACGCCTTCACGCCCGCATCCGAATTCACGTTGAACTTTTGCTTGTCCTTGTCCCACCATTCTACGCCCTGGCTGCGCACAATACTCAACAAGCTAATAGACTCCCAGCCTTGGCTGCTCAACCCCCAGCGGCTGACCTTGTCGCCCTCTTTCTTCTGCAGCGCTTTGCCAAGCTCAAACATGTCCTCATAGCTTTCAAAGAATACTTTGCCATTGCTCGGCGGATATTTGTCGCTGAGCTTGGCTGCGGCCACATCCTCCACGGGCACATTGACCATGGTGCCAACACTGTTCACTTCAACGGGGACACCATAGATGTCGCTGCCCCAAGTGTACGCACCAGCCGCATCGGAGAAGAAATCCTTGTATGGGTCAATACTGATTGGCTTATAGATCAGGTCCATACACGGCAGCAGTACTTTTTGCATATGCAGCGGCGGCAAGACCTTGCCCATGATGCATACCACGTCTGGTGACGTTCCGGCTGATAGCGCCGTAATCACCTTTGTCTCAAGTGGCCAATCCTGCGGCTCGACCTTCAGACTGGCACCGGTCTTCTTGTTAAACATGGCACCCAAGCGGTTGTAGGCATCGACATGTGGATCGTATTTCAAACCCCACAATGTGCCCTGCTTGCCCGTGATATCTTGTCCGGTTGCAGGGGCTGCAGTGGGTTTGGCCTCTGCCGCCGGCTTCGCAGCGGCAGGGGCTTCGGCTTTTGGCGCTGCACAGGCCGCGAGCATACCGGCGGCTGAGCCGATGGCGGCAGTGCGTAGAAATGCACGTCGTGTCACTCGTTTGCTAATCATGGTTCCCTCCCGGGTATTTTGAGTGGAACGCCAAAAATTCATCGCCTGCACGCCGCACAAAAGATGCTTTAAGAATTTTTGAGCGTCAACTTATTGTTAGTCGTTCCAAAAATCATTGTC
>JANMVQ010000292.1:0-6138 GCA_031392845.1 Chloroflexota bacterium | reverse complement strand
TGGCAGACTGCTTGCTATCGCTCGCTTCAACGGTGATCTGCGAAACTGAGTTTACACCGCCGCTGCGGGTGGTGAAGAGTTTCTCTTGGGCGACGGTCAGAGGGACAAAAATGTTGTCATCGGATGAGCCACCTGGCCCAGCGCTGCCTTTCTTTTCGGTCACGCCAATCACTTTGAAGGGTACGCTGTTTATCAATATAGTCTCACCCACCGGGGATTGGGTGCCAAATAGATCGGTAGCGGCCTGGTAGCCGATCACCGCGTTGCGCATCCGGGCTTCGTTGTCTTCATCGGTGAAAAGCTGGCCCTCTTGCACGGCGATGGTACGCATGGCAAAGTTTTCGGGCGTTGTCCCAACAATGCTGAATGATTTGCCGTTGGTACCCACGACAACATTGAGATTGCCACTGACTTGCGGCACGATGCGTTTGACACCGACCACGCTGTCGCGCAGAGCCTTCACATCATTGTTGGTAAGGCGCGCTCCATCTACACTATTGTCAGGTGAGATGGTAATCTGATTGCTACCGAAGGTGGCAAACTGCTTATTGAAATATTCGGTTACGCCTGCGCCGAGTGCAAGCAATAGAACGACAGACATTGTGCCGATGATGACGCCGAGCATTGTCAGTGCGGCACGCATGCGATTGGCAAACAAACTTTCAAAAGCGGTGCGGATAGTTTCTATAAGTCCCATGTTATGAGTCCAAAGTGCTTAGTCCTTAGTCCTAAGCATGAAATGCACAAAGTATTGTTGAGATGATTTTCTAAGCACTTTTAATTGTTAACAATGTCACTTTCGATTCGACCATCTTTGATAGAGATGATGCGGCTGGCGCGTTTGGCGATGCTGGGATCGTGGGTGACGACGATGATGGTAATGCTACGTTCTTTATGAAGCTCCTCAAAGAGATCGAGCACTTCTTTCCTGGTGCGGCTGTCGAGTGCGCCAGTGGGCTCGTCGGCCATTAGGATGCTGGGATTATTGACCAATGCGCGCGCGATAGCTACCCGTTGTTGTTGACCGCCGGACAGTTCGCTGGGCATGTTGCTTATCTTGTCCGCCAGCCCCACCGCTGCAAGTGCACTCTTGGCTTTTTGCGAGCGCTCTTGCGCACCCATACCAGCATAGCGCACAGGCAGTTCTACATTACGCAGCGCGCTGGTGCGTCCCATCAAGTTATAACGCTGGAAAATGAAGCCGATATTCTTGTTGCGAATCTTCGCCAGCTGTGTCTCGTTCATTTTGCTGACATCTTCGTTGTTCAGCAAATATTCGCCAGATGTTGGCACATCCAAACATCCCAGCATGTTCATGAGGGTGCTTTTGCCACTGCCACTGGGACCGATGATGGCTACGTATTCACCGGTGTCGATCTTTAGATCCACTTGGTCCAGCGCCTTGAACTCGGAGTCACCCATGTGGTAGACCTTGGTCATATTGCGGATATCTATAAGGGTCATGATATTCTCCCGAAGGTGTGTCAACTTGACTGTTGCTTATCGTCCGCCTGGACCCGCTTGATTGAGTGTGCGGCTGGGCACCACTAGCGTGTCACCAGCATTTACGCCTTGCAGAACCTGGGTCTGGTTGGCGTCGCGATAGCCTATTTGCACCTCAACTTTTTCGGTAGTATTTGCGGTCTTAAGTACATCGACGCTGTAGCGCTTGGTTTGTGTATCAAGTGTGATGGTGTTATTCGGCACGACAATAGCGTTATCAGTCTTGGCCGTCACTATTTCGCCTGTGCCGCTCATGTTGATTAAAACGACGGGTTGCTCGCTAACATTTTCGACTTTGCCAATTGACAGTTTTACTTTGTAGTTGACCACCGCGCCGCTATTCGTGCCGACCGTCGAAATCGACTCCACTTTGGCGGGGATACGCTGGTTGGGATAGGTTTGTAGTCGCACAAACGCTTCTTGGCCGACTTTCACGCCGCCCAGATCGGCCTCGTCTACATCGACTTCGAACATGGGCACCTTAAAATCGGCCACCTGCACTGCCGCCTGACCTGCGCCAGCGTAATCGCCTTTGTCGTAGCTGACGGCGGTCACGATGCCATCAAATGGGGCGGTGAGCGTGGCATTCTTTATGTTTTCCTGCGCCTGCTGCCAAGCTACATATGACTGTGTCATCTGTGCTTTACGTTGCTGCACCGTCTCAGTTATGGGCTGTAATGCCTCAAGACTCTTGCGAGCCGATTGAATCGTGGAATTCGCGCTGGATATCTGCGCGTTGGCGCTGGCGACATCTTTGTTGGTGGGCTGCTGGAATTTGGCATCGTAAGCCGCTTTGGCTTTGTTGTAGTTATTGGTGGCTTTCTCCAAACTAACGCCCTCTTGCGATGCACCGATACTGGCTGGATCCTGACTAAAGCGCCGATCATAGTTAGACTGGGCCGACTTCAACTCGCTTTCAGCGTTTTGCATATCTGCCTTGGCTTGTACCAGTTCAGCATCAGTTGGCCCAGCGTAGAGTTGAGTCTTGCTGGCCTGAGCACTGGCGATAGAGGCCTGAGCACTGGCGATTGCTGCTTGAGCAGATTTCATTTCTGCTGTTGTCGGTCCTTTGATCGTTTGGCTATAAGTTGCTTGCGCGCTCAAGTAACTTGCCCATTGCTGTTGCGCGGTCAGTTCCAGATCGGTGACGTCGAGTGTTGCAAGTGGCTGACCAGCTTTCACTTGCTGACCTTCTTTTATCAACACTTTGCTGACAACGCCTCCTCGTTGGAAGGCAACTGATGCCGAAGCGTTGGCAATCACTTTGCCAGTAGCCACGATGCGGTTCGCAATGCTACCGGTGCTGACGACGACCTTTTGGGCCGTGTCATCGACTTTGGTTTGATTAGTGCTGTTGGCTGTCGTGCTGCTACAGGCACTCAGTATGAGTGTGCTGGCAATCAGCAGAGCCGCAAACTTTGAGAATTTGATGATATTCGCAGTCCCGTTAGTATTTGTGATCATGATTAATTTCCTGTGTTAATCATGCGCCTAATCATTCAACTTCTACAGTGCATACAATCATGCGTGCGGGTGATTGCACTAATATCCTTGTCCTACTATGAGTGAACTCGCATATGACGAACGTCATATGACAGATAAACTTGATGACTGGCTAGGATGTAATAATTGCTATCGATTTAGGAAAACAAAAAAAGGCGCAGCTTCTAAGCTGCGCCTTTTTATCAGTATACGAACGAATTAGTAGCGTCCGCCGCGATCGCCGCCACCGCTGCGACCACCACTGCGGCCACCGCTGCCGCCGCTGCGACCGCCGCCGCCGAAGCCGCCACGATCACCACCACCACCACTGCCACCGCCACTGCTGCGACCGCCACCACCGCTGCTGCGGCCACCGGCACCACCACCAAAGCCACCCTCGCGGGGGGCAGGCGGACGGGCCTCATTGACCACGAGCGTGCGACCATCCACGTCTTTGCCGTGGAACATGTTGATGGCTTTGCTGGCATCATCATTCGATGCCATCGTCACGAAGCCAAAGCCACGTGACTGATTGGTCATTCGATCCAACACAATCGCTACCTCTTGCACTGTTCCGGCCTGAGAGAACATTGTTTGCAAGTCGCCTTCAGTTGTGTTATACGAGAGATTTCCGACGTAAAGTTTGTTTCCCATTTTCTTTCTGTGATCCTCCGCAGATCATTCTTCTAAGTTGCGGACACCGACTGCATTTAGTGCATAGCCTCTGTCGACAACCGTCTGATTACTTGCCATAGAGAGTTCTGATAGTTCAATCGATTGAGATCAAACAGAAGATTTCGGGGAATTACCGAGTAACTGCTGAAAGATATGTTGTCGGTCGGAACACTTCAAGAGGCCTTCTCTATCGGCGAATGCATTATAGTCGATATTCTATGGCTGAAGCGTTACCACGTCGAGAAGACACACAAGGCGAATTTACTTGGGATATTGCTAGTATTTATGAATCGCAGGCCGATTGGGAAGCAGATTATGGCGCATCTGACCTAGCGTTGGCCGAGTTGGCAGCATTTAAGGGCAAATTGACCCGCTCAGGCAAGCAACTCTTGGCGTGGATGGAGCGGATGCAACAGGTTGAGCTGGCGATCAAGCGTTTAATGGTCTACACAGAACTCTTGAGTGACCAGGATACGACGAATCAAGCCAACGCTACCTTGCAAGGCCGTGCTCAATCGCTGGTAACCCGTTATCGTGCTGCAACCGCCTTTAGCGAGCCGGAATTGTTGAAGCTCACCCCGGAACGGCTGGAGGCATTTGTGCGGATCGTGCCACAGCTCAGTCTTTATCGGCAATACTTTGCCAATCTCAGACGCCAGCAACCGCATGTGCGCTCACCAGAAGTCGAGGAATTGTTAGCGCAAGTCGCCATGCCATTTGGAATGGCGCCGCACGCTTATGTGATGTTGTCGGACGCTGACCTAAAATTTGGCACAGCAGTTGGGACTGATGCTCAATCCGTCCCGGTCCAGCAAGGCAGCCTGGATGAGCTGCTGCACAGCTCGGACCGGACGTTGCGCGCGAATGCGTATAACGCGTATGCAGATGGCTTTTTGAGTGTAAAAAACACAATGTCCGCTATTTTGGCGGGCAAAGCCAAAGCTTCGGCTTATTTGGCCAAAGCGCGCCGTTTTGATAGCGTACTGTCGGGGTCGTTGTTTCGCAGCAATATCGACCGCTCGATCTACGATACCGTGATTACTGCGTGCAACAGACACCTGCCCATCTGGCATCGCTATTGGGATGTGCGGCGGCGTGCGCTAAAGCTGGACAAGATGGCACCTTATGACATCTTTGCACCCTTGGCCCAGCCGGTTCATATGACGTATGCCGCTGCTGTGGATGTGATCAGCGATGGGATGGTCCCACTGGGTGAGGACTATGTCACCACGCTGCGGCGTGGTTGTAGGCTGGATCGCTGGGTGGATGTTTATCCAAATCTCGGTAAACGCAGCGGGGCCTATTCGTCAGGTGGATCGGGCATGCATCCCTTTATCTTAATGAGCTTCAGCGAGTCTGCAGGGTTATCGAGTATGAGCACGCTGGCCCATGAGTTAGGGCATTCGATGCACACGTATTTGTCGGCCAAGAATCAGCCCTATATTTATAGCGACTATTCGCTGTTTGTGGCTGAGGTCGCATCGAACTTCAACCAAGCTATGGTGCGTGCGCATCTGTTAAGCCAACCTCTGGAGCGCAATTTTGAAATTGGCTTAATCGAAGAGGCGCTGGAAAATTTCCATCGCTATCTGTTTCTCATGCCCATTCTGTCCCAATTTGAGGAGTATGTGCATGGCGTGATCGAACAGGGCGGTGCGCTGGGCGCGGACGACATGTCACAGCATTTGGCCGGCTTATTCAAACGGGGTTATGGCGATGCCGTGCAGATGGATGAAACCCGCGATGGCATCACCTGGGCCCAGTTCTCACATTTGTATGCTGATTTCTACGTATATCAGTACGCCTCCGGGATTGCAGTGGCCAACGCGTTGGCAGCCCGGGTGTGCGGTGGCGAGCTAGGCATAGTCGAGAATTATCTGAAGTTTCTCAGTGCAGGCAGTTCGGTTTACGCCCTCGATGCGCTCAAAATCGCAAGTGTAGACTTATCTTCGCCCGAGCCGATGGACCGCGCATTCAAAGTACTAGAAGGGTTTGTGGATCGGTTGGAGCGGCTAATTGAAAATTAAGATGCAGCGTATCTTCTCGCGTGAGAACCTGATCACCCTAGCGCTATTCGTGATGATCGTTTTGCTCATCGTGCTCACTGCGGATTCATCGCCGCAGTGGATTTACCAGGGTTTCTGAACTAACACGTCCGTAGACATGGATTTAACACGTTTGTTCATACTCATCGCACTATCGCTGAGCGCGGCATTGTTCGCGCGCTGGCGCAATTGGGCGTTATTGGCACTCAGTGTCTTTGTCCTGTTCTGGCTGCAACCGGGTACGCCTATCCGTAATCTCAGTTTTTGGTTTCCAGTGGCATCACTGGTGTTGGCGGGGCTGGTGTGGGTTTGGACACGGACAGACCCTTCGACACCTTCGGCAGGGCAGGCTGGACGAGTGCGAAGCTTTCCTGTGGGCTGGATGACAGGTGCAACCCTCAAGACAGTCGCAGTGATCGGTAGTATTGTGTTG
>JANMVQ010000233.1:0-28841 GCA_031392845.1 Chloroflexota bacterium | reverse complement strand
CGAATCCTGCGGTTCAAGCTATGAGTCGAGAGTCGCTGATTTATGCTGGAAAAACCGCATTCTGAGGCTGACTCACATGCAGAACTATAGCCAACTAATTTTGTTATGTCAATTTTGGCTCACTATTTGAGATCTGCACCCTTTGACAATCTTTTGTAATGCCGAATGGTGGCATGCAAGAATGCCAGAAATACTGGATATGCTGTCGTAGTGGATTGTTGTATGTCAAAGTACAAACCGATACCCACGGCCGGGCACGGTCATTACGTAGCGCGGGCTGGCGGGATTGGGCTCAATTTTCTCGCGCAGGCGACGCACGAGTTGGGCGATACTGTCGTCACGGATGCCTTTCTCGATGATTTTATCTTCTGGCCAAACTGCGCGAATGACATCGTCTTTGTCGCAGACCTGATTGGGGTGGGCCAGCAAAAAGTCCAGCAGCAGCTTTTCTTTAGCGGTTAGCTTGGCGGTGTCGAAGGCGGGGGCGCGCTTGGGTTGCTGGGCAAATAGTATTGGGTTGTTGCTTAAGCCAGAGGAGGCAATCTCGCTGTCGCTGGGTTGATCTGCCCAAAACTCTTTGACACGGGCGATAGTGGCTGAATGCTCACTCAGGCTTTTGAGATCGAGCGCGGCCCCAGCGGCATGTGCTTCACTCGCGGCGCGCAGGAGGCTCGGGTAGCCGTGCGATGCGGCAATGAGTGCATCGGCAACAGAGTCGCCCCAAACCAGATTCTTGCGTTTGGCGTAGCGGGACACATTCCAGCGTCCGTCGCTTTCGCTCAGCGGTCCTAACCAAATGGTGTGCGCATAGAACAGCTCGGCCAGCTCAGTGTAATCGGTCAATGGACGACGGGTGGCGGTGACAAAAGTCAGCTTGAACTTATGCGCATCCCGCAGGGCTCGCAGGTTATTAAAGAGCGCAGTTAGCCCCTGCCCAGTTTGCCCGGTTTGGGGAACTGGCAGAATGAGATCATCGAAACGATCGAGCAAAAATGTGAGCTGGGTTGTGTGGGCCAGCGTCCGGCCTATCGCGATATCCAACGCCTCAAGTTCATCGCCCAAGGCCGACAGCGCGAGAAAATCTTCAGGAGTGCTGATCGTGCGGCGCATGAGTCGAAACAACGCACTGTTGTTGCGTTCTGTCAGGCGGTTGCAATCCACCAATGCAAAACAGTGGTCTGCGATTTGCACTCGGTTGGCAATAAAACCCATCACATTGCTCTTGCCCGCTCCGCTCAGACCCACCAGCGAGGCGGATTCACCTGCTTGTGCTGCGACAAGAATTTGCTGGATTTCGCGCTGGCGATAATTTGCCGGGTAGTCTTCCCAGGAAGAAGCAGGTGGTGTCATAGATGAAGATATAGAGGTCACCGACCAAACGGATTGGGCGGAATTTGCATTGCGATTATAGAATAGCCTGTGCATGCCAAAAAAAGCACGTTGGGGATTAGGGTTGATCGGATTGATTATGGCAGCAGCATCGATTGTGCTGCTGGTTTACGCGTTTGCGCCTGCAGCGGGCGTGACTGAGAATGTGCAAATTCGCTTGCAGCCGACTGTTTTCCAAGCACCGCAGCCATGAAGCACGACATACGTTTATTCCACCTGTTCGCATCTCTCATCATGGTGATGGTGCTTGCGGCATGCGCCCCTGCCGCACCGGCGGCAGCCCCGGCAGCGCCCGCTGCAGAAAGCCCGGCGGACGCAAGTAGGGCAGTGCTGGCTTCACCCCTAGCTACCGAAGTTGCTGCGGCTGCAGCACCGAGGGCGACGGAAGCTTCTAAACCAACAGAGTCACCAAAGGCCGAAGCTGCCAAGCCTATCGATGTTCCCGCACCTGCCGCAGGTGCAGCCGTGACGCCAACGCGAGCGGTTGCGATTGAGCCGACGGCTCAAGCGACTGGGGCGCCCAAAGTCGCTGCACCGACGAGTATTCCGGCGACATCGACTGTATTGCCGCCGACACCAACAGCCCTCCCACCGACGTCGACAACATTGCCACCCACGCCCACTGCTATTCCAGCGACGCCGACATCAACGGCGTTGCCACCCACGCCTACGACGCTTCCAGCGATATCGACGGCTATTCCAGCAATACCCACGACGATCCCGACACCTATCCTTGCGACGCTTGCTGCGCCGATCACCGAAACGGCCGCAGCAGATGCCCAGCAAGCGCTTGTGCCAAGCGCGACACTGACCGCAGAATCGACCGGAACGATGATGCAAGTGGATACCCGCATTGTCGAGCTGGAGTGGCCGCCAGAGATGCGTTTGGGTGGCTCGGAGAGTGTGCGTCTGGCGCTGATCCCGGCGACGGACAATTACATTGTGAAGGTTGAAGGTGCGGATCATGAGGTGGTGACGCAGACGATTGAGACCAAGCCGCGCCCGGGTTTCGATCTATTTGCGGTGGCCAAGCTGAATGCGCCCAAGTTTGATGTCAGCTCGGACTTTTCGGCCCAGCAAGCCGTTATTCCCAACGAGACATTGCGCTGGCGCTGGCTCATTAGCCCGCGTGAAGGCGGAACGCAAATGGCGTCGGTGCTGTTGCATCTGCGTTGGGAGCCGCAAGCGGGCAATTTGGCCAAACTGGTGGACGGGGCCGCCCTAGTGGACAAACCCATGCAGATCAATGTGACGTCCATGTTGGGGATGAGCACAACTCAAGCGGCCAGCATGGGTGGGATGGGGCTGATCGCCAGCCTGCTGTTGGGCACCTTTGCGTTGGCGTTTCGGCGCGCACCCGCCCTGAAATTGGCCCTGGCTCAAATCAGCCATCCCAATGCGCAGTTAAAAATCGAGCAGAATCCGGCGATCACATTTGCGCCGGATGAGACCGCGCTCCTGCAAACCCTCTTTCGAAAGTATGGACGGCTGGTGGTGCAGAGTGAATTTCGCTCGGGCTATTCCGGGGCGCGCACGCTGTTGGCGCTACCCGTACGTGAAGATGGCCGCAACGATGCATACACGATTGCCAAAATCGGCGACCGACAAGCCATCCAGCAAGAGTTTGACAACTACGAGCGCTATGTCAAAGATACGCTGCCGCCAGTGACAGCGCGGATTCAAGAATTGCCGGTGACAGTGTCGGCGGCGGCTAATCCACAGGATAAGGCGGTGCTGCGCTACACGTTTATCGGCGAACCGGGCAAGATGCCGACCAGTTTGCGCGAGTCTTTGCTACGCGAGGCTGACCCGGCCTTATTAACCAAGTTGTTTGATACTTTTGGCCCGAATTGGTGGATGCAGCGCAAGCCGCACACTTTCCGGCTGGCGGCGGAGTACGACGCAATTTTGCCAGCCCATTATGTGATCGAGCCGATGGATGGTCCGGCTCCACGTGGAGCGGTCGGGCTAGATGGGCGAATGCCGCCGGGGCAAGAGCGCATTTCTGTCGGCGACATTGTTTATCTGAAAAATTTTCCAGGCGTAGAGCGGCGGGTGGATGGTCAGAGCCTGTCTTTGACCGGAGAAGGCTTTGGTGGGAACCCCCCGTTGCGGGTGCGTTGGATGGGCCAGTCGATCACGGGTGCATCAACAGGCCGGGTAACCGCCACGCGCTTGACGCTATTACGTGAGCTGGCTGGAAATGCTGACCTGCACGGATTGCCTGATCCATTGCCGCAACTGCCTGCCATTTTGAATGAGAACGTCATCGGCTCGCGCAGCACGATTCACGGCGATTTAAACCTGGAGAATATTCTGGTGGGGCCGGGCGGCTTTGTGTGGCTGATCGATTTTGCCCAGACCCGAGAAGGTCACCCGTTGGCAGATTTTGCACACTTGGAAGCCGAGATCATTGCGCACGTGCTGGCGCCGCACGTCACACCGGAGGCGTTTATGACCCTATTGCGCGAGCAAAGTCACCCGCTGCTGAACCGCTTGCACGAGATCGCGCATAGTTGTTTGCTGAACCCGTCAAATGCGCGCGAGTATCAATTGGCGTTGAGTGTGACCTGTTTGGGTGCGATGAAATACACTAACTTGCAGGCTCGCCAGAGACATTTGCTGTATTTGAGTGCGGCTTTCTGGATGCAACAGTTGAGTAAAGGTTGAGCGGCGACCCAGTTCAAACCAATGGTGTATTCGTCAGTTCGGGTGAAGTTTGTATAATCAATTAGAAATTGGCTGATGGGTCTACACCTTTTAGTGGCGGGGAAATAAGTTGTAGTCCTTTGGGCGTGTGTTGACTCATTGTTCTCGCACGTCTAGCATCAGTCGCATGATTCATCATTGTTGTGCCAGAGATGAACACGATACGCAAGTTTTTATCCCCTCCACCTCCTGTCTTCGATAGCGAGAACAAGCGCTTGGCGCGCCTGCTGACTATTTTTTTCCTAGGCGCGTTTGTCACTTGCCTAAGTATATTTCCCATTATGTTCGGGCTGGGAGCCAGTGTGGTGTGGTACTGGGCCGATCTAGGCATTCTCTTTGTGTGCGTGATTGCGTACGCACTTTTGAAGGCGGGCTATGTGCACTGGACGGGGGTGTTAGTGGTCGTCGTCGGCAATGGTCTGGCCGTGGTGGTCAATGTGTCGGGGCGGCATCCATTTTCTGTGATCGCGGTTTCGGGCACGCTGGTGGTATTGATTGTTGGGTTATTTGCCAGTTGGCGCGGTCTGATTCTGACGTTGATCGCCAGCATCAGTGTCACCATAGCCACAACGATCTATTTGCTGGCGTTCCCGGTGAACAACTCGTCACAAGCAGACTTGCTGATAGATGCGACTGCGTATATCTGGTATTTGTTGGTCATTGGGTTTGCGGTGTTTTTGTCGGTGCGAGAATTTCAGACAACGCTGCGTGTTGCGCGTGAATCGCGCCAGAAACTAAGCGAACAGAATGATATTTTGCGCCAGGAGATGATCGCTGCTGAGACGTTGCGCCGCCAGCAAGAAGAGTTTATTCGAAAGCTGCGTGCCGTGACCAACAGCGCCAATACTTTAATGCAGTGCGAAACGATGGACGCGCTGTGGCAAAAAGCAGTGATCACTGCGCATGATGTGATTGGACTTGAGCGTTGTTCCATCTTTTTGATGGGCAAAGACAAGCGCTACCTGACTGGGACATATGGCATTGCCTGGCGTGGCACGCTGATATCTGAACAGCAGCATATATTTGCAGTCGAAAGCAGCGCAATTGTCCAGAATCTGTTGCGCACTGTGGCGGGGAGCGATGCGATCTGGGATGCCAACCCTGATGCAGATTTGCACGAATGGGATGGGGTGCGGTCGCTCAAGATTGGGCGCGGCTGGATGGTGAACACCCTGATTCGCCCAGAGCAGTCGGCGCCAATTGCAGTGTTTTTTAATGATGCCGGTTTGAGTAAGTATGCATTGGATCTGTCCAAGCAGGAATTGTTGGCGGTATTTTGCTCGTTGCTGGCCAATGTTGCTCAGCGCAAGCAACAGGAGATTCAGCAGCGTCATCGTGCGCAGGGTTTGCGCCATGTCGTGTTATCGGCAGATGAACTTTTGAATACAACTTCGCTGGCTGAGTTTTGGGCACGTGCGACTAAGCATGCGCATCAGCGGCTTGGGTTTGAACGCATCTCAATTTATGCGTTGGAAAACCAAGTAAGCGGGCTCTTTCGTGGCACCTATGGGGTTGATCTGAGTGGAAATTTGGTCGATATGAGCCACGATATGTTTTTCAACCGTAACTGGGCAGAGGAGCAAAAACAGCGCCGCGCCGATCCCAATCCGTCTGATTGGCGCTATCAAGATGATGTGGAACTGCAGGACGCCTACGAGGGCCGGATGTTGTCGATTGGCCGGGGTTGGTTGGTCCAGACGCCAGTTGTTTCAGACAATGGCCAACTGCTCGGCATCATATTTAATGACGCAACCATTTCTGGGGTGCCCATGGATCCAGAGCAACAGGATTTGCTGAGCGCCTATGCCAAAATCTTGGGCAACATTGGGGAGCGCAAACAAGAAGAAGAACGTCAGAGCCGCCTAACTGCCGCGTTACGTGATGTGCTAAAAGTTACGGATGAGTTGATGCCTTGGCCCGATATGGAGAATTTTTGGCGTGCTGCAGTGGAGATGGCCCGCAAGCGGTTGGGTGTAGAGCGGGCCAGCGTTTGGCTGCGCGATCAGCAAGATCCAAATAGTTATCGAGCTACATTTGGCACAGATATCTTTCACAAAACCACGGATGAACGAGGACAATCCCTAAAAGAAAATGAAGCTTTGCGGGACTTGAAACTGTCTCCTCAATCTGCAAACACGGTCTGGAAAGCATATGAGAATGTTCAGCAAAGCACTTGGCATGCAGGTCGCTATTTGTTTGTGCAACAGGGTTGGCAAGTCATCACACCGATCAATAATGCCCAAGGTGAACGGATAGGCATATTCTGCAACGACACAGCCATATCTCACCGGCCCATGAGCAATGATCAGCAGGATGTGATTGCGCTGTATTGCAGCTTATTGGGCAGCATTGCCGAGCGCAAGATGCTCGAGCAACATTTGCAGGACGATAATGTGACGCTGGAGAACCGCGTGCAAGAGCGCACCCTGCAACTGCATAATAGCGAGAAATACTTCCGGACGATTATTCAGCAATCCAGTGACAGTATCAGCGTAATGGGGCTGGATGGCAAAATTCAGTTTGAAAGCCCATCGGCCCAACGCATGTTTGGTCATGAAAGCCGGGTGGGGCAAAACGCCTTCGATCTGATTCACCCCAAGGATGTCGGTGGAATTGCGCATGCGATGTTGGGCGGCGTTGGAATCGAAGCCTTGTCCAACACTATTTTTGCTGCCCGGGTGTTGCATGTCGATGGCCACTGGATCGATACTGAAACTAAGATTTCGTTATTGTATGACGATGCACAGCAAGTACAGGCGATTGTGGCGAGTGCCCGCGATGTGAGCGAGCGCACGAAAATGGAAGGGGCTTTGCACGAGAGCGAGGCGCGCTTTAGGCACATAGCCAATGCATCGCCGCTGATCATGTGGACATCAGATCAGCATGATCGGAATGAGTTTGTCAATCAAGCCTATTTAGATTTTTATGGGCTAACGCCCGATCAGGTCATGGGTGACGATTGGAAGGTGCTCATTCACCCAGACGACCTAATCCAACTGGATTTGAGTGCTCGCACAACGCTGACGGCTGGCGAGAAACTGGTGTACGAATGGCGGACGAGGCCTAAAGATGGAGACTATCGTTGGGTCTTGAACACGATTTGTAGGCGTTACGACGAAGGCGGAAACTTTCTCGGCTACATCGGTGCAGCCGTTGATGTGACTGAGCGTAAGCAGGCCGAGCAAGCGTTGCAGCGGAAATTGGCATTTGACCATGCGTTAGCGGAAATTTCCAAGCATCTATCTGGATTGCCGATAGACCATATGGACCAGGGGGTTGCATTCGCATTGGCTGCATTGGGCACTGCGCTGGACGCTGATGTCTGCCGAGTGATGTTGTACAGTCTAGATCGGGCCATGGGTGTCAATACGTACGAGTGGTGTGCACCTAGTGTGCCGTCGACTTACCAGCAGTTACAAGACATCGATTGGCACCAGCCTGAAATAAACTGGTGGCTACAACAATTTAAGGAATTTGGCAGGATCTACTACACGCGGGTCGATGACATGCCAGACGATGTCATGATCAGCCGCGCCAGGATGAAGGCAATGGGCGTGGTGTCGCTGGTGCGAGTGCCTTTGACGCTGGGTGATCATGTGGTGGGAGAGTTGGGGTTAGACACGCTAACTGACGAACGTGAGTGGTATATCGACGACATCAACCTGTTGCATGTAATCGCAGAAAATATCTCCAGCGCACTCGCCCGCCAGCGTGCCAACTCAGCTCTGGCAGGGCGCGTGCATTTTGAGCAGCTGGTTGCTGATATCTCGTCCCATTTTCTACAATTGTCACCAGACCAAATTCGGAGCGGAATCGATTATGCGCTTCAGCGTCTGGGGCAATTCACTCAGGTGAACATTTGCCGCATCTTTGAGTACAGTGCAGACGGGCTGTATTCGACCAATACGCACGAGTGGTACTCAGTCGGTGTGCCTCCGCAAAAAGCCTTCATGCAGAAGATGCCACGTAACAAAGACAGTTGGTGGCAGCGTCAGCTAAATAATCGTCAGCTAATTTATTTCACAGATTTATCTGAGATGCCGCCAGAGGCTGAAAATTTCCGTAAATTGTTAATCCGAAAAGGAGTGAAGGCCCTCACGTCGATTGCGTTGATACGGGGTGACCAAGTGATCGGGGAACTGGGTTTGGATTCGGTTGAAGGTACGCGCATATGGAGCGACGACGACATGCGCTTGCTGCGGCTGGTAAGTGAACTGATCTCTAACGCTTTGGCGCGGGAAAGCGCGTACCGGGAAATTTCAACTCAGGCTCAGTCCAGAAAGTTGATCGCGGATATTTCATCGTCATTTGTGCGCCAACCTATAGACAAAATTGATGAGGCGATTCAGGATGCATTGCTTAGGGTGGGTCAGTATGCAGGTGTGAACATTTGCAGTTTGTACGAAATTGCCGAAGATCGATCCGTGTATTCCAATACCCATGAATGGTGCGGCGAATTTATTTCATCACAAATGGATGTACTGCAAAATCAACCTTTTGCGGCTGATACATGGTGGTGGCAGACATTGCAGACGCAGCGCATGATTTGGATCGATGATGTTGCCGAAGACCAAATCGTGCCTGAAAATATCCGGCAAGAGTTAATGTCGCGCGGGGTACAGTCTTCGCTGGCTGTGGCTATCTTCCAGAACAATGTGCTGATTGGCGAGTTGGGCTTGGATGCCGTCATGCAAAGGCAACGTTGGCCCGCGGAGACGGTGCAGGTGATCGAGGTGATTGCGGATCTAATTGGCAATGCATTTCAGCGCAAATATAGCGCCCAAACGCTTCAGCGCGAGCGCGATTTGCTAGAGAAACGCGTGACTGAACGGACGAATGAGATCAACAAACTGCTCGATGTGAGCAAGACTGTGAACTCCACTCTGGAATTGCAGCCATTGTTGAATCTGATTTTGGATCAATTGAAAGGTGTGGTGGCCTACGATGCGCTTGCTATTACTGAGTTTAATGAAAGCGAGAGCAAGATATTGCTGTTTGAAGGGCCAGTGCTGATGCAGAACGCCTCGAATTCCTTATCGTCTTGGTCATACGACACTGAGCAAGACGTGCACATCACCGATCTGATTGTGCATCGGCACCCGGTGATCGTGCCAGATGTGCAGGCCGAAACACCTTTTGCGCAGGCTGTTCGCTGGCGATATGCGCAGACACACAGCCCAGTGCCGGTATATATGGCATCAATCTTGTATGTGCCATTGATCGTGCGCGACCGAGTGATGGGCATCATGGCGTTGTACAGCGGAGTATCACAGTTTTACACTGAGCATCATGCACAACTGGCCGTTGCTTTTGCGAACTTGGCAGCGGTAGCCATTGAAAACGCCCGTTTGTATGAGCAAGCGGTTCAATCGGCCGCGCTGACCGAACGCAGCCGGTTGGCCCGCGAGTTACACGATTCGGTGTCGCAGGCATTGTTTGGCATTGTATTGGGCGCACGCACAGTGTTACACAATGGGCGCAGGAGCGACGCCAAATTACTGGAGCCGATGGAGTATGTGCTGAAGTTATCCGAGGCAGCGTTGGCCGAAATGCGCGCTTTGATCTTTGAGTTGCGCCCGGAGTCATTGCAAAACGAAGGCCTGTTGATTGCCTTCCAGAAGCAGGCCGAAGCATTGTGTGCGCGGCATCGCGTCGACGTGAAAACCGATCTGGGCGACCAAGAACCGCCGATTACGCTAGCTGCTAAAGAGGCGTTGTATCGAATCGGATTGGAAGCAGTGCAGAACACGATCAAACATGCAGATGCTACCCGCATCGATTTGCGTCTGCGTGTTCTGATCGATCACATCACCCTAGAAGTGCAGGACGACGGACATGGATTTGACACGAATAGCAAATATCCCGGCCATTTTGGCCTGCACTCCATGCGCGAACGGGCCGAGCAATTAGGTGGATCTTTGGATCTAAGTAGCGTCCTGGGGCAGGGAACCTTTGTGCAGGTGCGGATTCCCATTCAGGCCGAACATACACCTTTGCTTGGCCAACAACCCTTGGCGGTATAGCACGCTACGCCAAAAGATGTGCCATTTTCTAGATATAGATGCAGGGCTATAGATGGACGGTCTAAGCCTTGTGTTGCTCAGGCGCTGCGGCATGAGTCGTAGGTTTAAGTGAGCGCTTGCATTACATCTTTCTCCCTATCACTCTGCGCGATTGGTTTGCTATAGTTTTGATGATAGCACTGCACCTGAATACCTATGCAATACATCCGATCCCGCCCTGCTGCACCTCAATTTGATGATGTGGAAAAAACACGTATCGCCCGTCTATTGATGACTTTCTTGTGGGGATCCATTGTGATTGCAGTTGTGACGCTGCCTCCCGTCTTGCTGGTCAGCACTGATCCGTGGTTGACGATTGGGGTACATCTATCCGCAATTGTGTTGAGTCTGCTGTCCATGTGGCTGGTTCGGCAAGGCAACATCAAAGGAGTCCCGCTGGCATTGCCAATTGCTATAGCGTTATTGGTATTAGTAAGCCTGCTGTTTGGTCAACGTCCCTTTCATATTGGCGCGGCGGCCGGCTTGATTGCGGTCGTGTTCACCGGAATACTTGGCCGTTGGCGCACGCTAATTGCTGTGGTGAGCCTGAATATTGCGGTGACGGCAGTCGTGGTTGTGTACTGGTTGTGGTTTGTGCCGCACCCATTTAACGCACATGATCTGCTAATAGATGGGATGAGCTTCATCTGGTATTGCATCATCATGGGATTTGTTGTGATGCTTTCCACCAACCAACTGCGCGCTGCGCTCGAGCGTGCTGGGCAGGCCCGTTTAGAGGTAAACAACCGGAATAGGGCGCTAGAGCGGGAAGTCGCCGAACGGCGGCAGACCGAGTCTGATCTAGCCATGCGTACTCGCGAGCTAACCCAATTGCTTGAGATGTCCAAACGGGTGTCGGCTACTCTAGATTTGCGCCATTTGCTAGATTTGGTTGTGGAATTGCTGCAACCGGTGGTTAATTACAATTCGATTGCGATTTCTGAATACTTGGGCAAGGGCCAGATGCTGACCTTAACCCATCGTGGCAATTTGCCTTTGCTGGCCAAAGAATGGTTTATCGATCTGGCGTTGGATTGTCATCTTGCAGACGCATTGGAAGGCCATGGGCCGGTGGTAATTAGCGATATTCGCGCTGATACAGTGTTGGCGCGGGCCTATCGTGATCGGCAGGTGCGTTTGAAAGAGCGTGTGCCCGATCATGTGGCCTGTGTGGCGTATGTGCCGTTGGTGTCGCGCAATAAAGTGATTGGCTTAATGACTCTCGGACATGCTGTGCCCAATGCTTATACAGTGCAGTCATTACGGCTGGTCGCTGCGTTTGCCAACCAAATTGCAGTGTCGATTGAGAATGCCCGGTTGCATGAGAAAGCTGTGCAAGCAGCCGCTCTGACCGAGCGCAGCCGACTGGCACGCGAGCTGCATGACTCGGTCTCGCAGGCATTGTTTGGGATTGTGCTGGGTTCGCGCACCCTCTTGAACCGCAGCGCATTGGGCGACACACCACAGACCAACACAGTCGAGTATGTGCTATCGCTGGCCGAGGCTGCACTGGCTGAAATGCGGGCGTTGATCTTCGAGTTGCGGCCAGAGTCGCTGCAGAGCGAAGGATTAGTCATTGCATTTCGCAGGCAAGCTGAGGCGCTGTGTGCGCGGCATAAAATTGAGGTGAAGCTCGATGATCTGGCTTGCGAACCTGAGCTGAGCATTGAAGCCAAAGAATCGCTCTATCGGATCGGTCTGGAGGCCATTCAAAATACGATTAAGCATGCGCATGCTACTCGGGTGAATCTGCGCCT
The DNA here is from genome assembly GCA_031392845.1 of Chloroflexota bacterium. Lineage (GTDB taxonomy): Bacteria > Chloroflexota > Anaerolineae > J036 > Brachytrichaceae > JANMVQ01. The sequence goes on along the minus strand of JANMVQ010000233.1, from coordinate 16,924 downwards.
GACCCAGGAAAATGGCAAAGTCTTGTTGGAGATCGTGGACAACGGGTGTGGTTTTGATATGCATACAGAGTATCCGGGTCATTTTGGCCTACATACCATGCGTGAGCGGGCCGAGCAATTTGGTGGCTCGCTGGTCTTGCAAAGCGCGCAGGGGACGGGGACGCAGGTGCAGGTGAAGCTGCCTATACTTGTGTGCACGCATGCCTATACTGACCAAACTACACGCATTCAGTTTGTTGACACTGTACAAGCCTTTTGATCTAGCCGAGACGCAACATCTGGCGTGCACACTGGAATTTTTGCAGGCAACTGATGCCCCTTTTTTTCGCGATACCCTGGCTGGGCATATTACGGCTTCGGCGATATTGACCGATCCGGCTCAATCTAATTTATTGTTGATTTGGCATGAGAAACTGCGGCGCTGGCTGCAGCCGGGCGGACACTGCGAACAAGATGATGTTTCTTTATCTGCGGCAGCCCGACGCGAGCTGCTCGAAGAAACCGGTTTGCCACGGAACGCGTGCATCCTCGCCACAGACATGCCGTTTGATGTGGATGTGCATCCCATCCCGGTTCGTGGAGCTGAACCTGCCCATTGGCATTATGACATCCGTTTTTTGTTTGTCTACGGAAGTTCGGAAGGTTCAGAAGGTTCAGAAGGTTCGGAAGGTTCGGAAGGTTCAGAAGGTTCGGAACGTTCTGAACCTTCCCAACTTTCTCAACTTTCTCAACCCGTTTGGCAATGGCGTGCTGTGGAAGAAGTGGCGCAGTGGCCGGAGGCGTCGTTGGCGCGCTTGGCACAGAAACTACAGCAATGACAGGTACAATCCGGTCATCGCATGGCAAATCAAGTACAACCCGCAAAATCAGCAAAACTGGCAAAGTTAGCGAGCCCACGTGTGGCACATGCACGGATGCAGGCATGGGTCGTCAGCCTGCTTACCCTTGTGGCGCACGCCTATGACAGTGGCGAAGTGCTTGGCACAGGGGTGCAATTGGGGCAGGCCAAAAATGTGCTTGCACCGGATGCATCGCTGTTGCTATCTAGTGAAGAAGATGCACCAGTTGTATCCGAGGTTCCTGCATTAGCCGTGAGTATATTGTCTTCCGAAGTGACTCGTACGCAACGTCTCCACTGGTGTGAGCAATATGCCGATGCTGGTGTGCACGAGTATTGGCAAATTGATGTCGATGCGGGTCTCGCCCAGCTTTATCAACGCAATGCCGCAGGCCAGTTTGATGAAATCCCGCCAGATGGGGAAGGGCTGCATTTTTCGTCGGTTATCGCCGAATTGGTTTTCCCTGTTGTTTGGTTTGCGGATCGGCCCAATATATGGCAGATGATGGATTGGTGGGGGCTGATTGATGAGGAAGAGGAGTAAATAGATGATTGCGCGTTATCGACCGGCGCTGGCCCTGCTGGGTATTTGCTTGGCGCTGGCTATTACTTGGGAGCTGGTCAAGACAGTCTTTGGGTTGACCAAGATCACGTTGCCGCATTTGTGGGAGATTGTTGCGGCGTTTATCAACCCAGCCCGGCGGAATGGGCCACCGTTGTTTGGGGTGCTGCTAGAGGCGTCACTGTTTACGATGCGAGGCGCATTAGCGGGATTTGTGCTGGGGGCACTGCTGGGCCTGGTGCTGGGGATTGTGTTTGCGCATGTGACGCTGCTGGAGCGCGCTTTCGTGCCGTTTGTAGTGGCTTCGCAGACCATTCCTATTTTGGCAATTGCACCGATGGTGGTGATCTGGCTTAAAGAGCCGTTGCTGTCGGTGGCGGTAATTGCAGCGTATTTGACATTCTTCCCAGTCACGATCAATACGTTGCGTGGCCTGCGCTCGCCGGATCCGCGCGCGATTGAGCTGATGCGTTCGTATGCTGCGACTCGCTGGGAAACCCTGTGGAAGTTGCGATTTCCGGCGGCGCTGCCGTATATTTTCACGGCGCTAAAAATTTCGGCCACGTCCAGTGTAGTCGGAGCAATTATTGGTGAGTTGCCATCGGGTATCCGGGATGGCTTGGGGGGGGCGATCTTGAACTTCAACCAGTACTACATCACCGGGCCCGAGCGACTATGGGCCACGATTGTGATGGCAGCCGCGGTGGGAATCATTTTCTTTACATCGGTTACTCTGGCAGAACGACTGGCGCTGCGCAATATAGTGCGGGCGGAGTAGGCTTCGGGGTGACAGCCCTAGCCGCTTGTCGGAGAAAGGAACATAGGGCGCGGATTTTCAGGATAAACGCGGATTTGAAGCAGACATTTATAAAGAAATCCGTGAAAATCAGCGCGCAAAGCGTCCGCATCCCATTTGGCTTTCAGTGGCTTCTCCGACAGGCTGCTGGGGAAATTACGTAAGAAGGTAAGAAGGTAAGAAGGTAAGATAGAAGGATGACTGAGACGACAGAAACGAATGACACGCATCGAGCCGGGTATGTGGCCGTGGTGGGGCGGCCCAATGTGGGCAAATCGACGCTGGTGAATGCACTGATCGGGCACAAAGTGGCGATTGTCTCCAAGAAGCCACAGACCACCCGGCGCCGGATTCTGGGCATTTTGTCAAATGCACAAGCGCAGATTTTGTTTGTGGACACACCAGGGGTGCATCGTCCGCAACAGGCGCTGAACAAACACATGATGCGTGAAGTGACTGCCGCGCTCGAAAGCTGCGACGCGATGTTGTTCGTCGTGGACGTGAGCGAACCACCCAACAAAGAAGACGAACGGGTGGCCCAAATGATTTTGGAACGACCCATGCCCAAGCTGCTGGCGCTCAATAAATCAGACAAATTAGATGCGGTGAATGTGCTGAAACACACTCAGATGTACGAGGCGTTGCTCGGTGAGCCCTCTGCCCAGAGTGAAACGGACAAGTGGATGCTGACTTCTGGCACACGCGGCGATAACCTGGACAAAATGCGGGCGATGCTGATTGAAGCGCTGCCGCTTGGGCCGGAGTTCTATCCGTCGGACCAATATACCGATCAAACCGAGCGCATGTTGGCGGCCGAATTTGTGCGCGAACAAACCCTGCGCTTTTTGGAGCAGGAAGTGCCGCATGCAGTGGCTGTAAGTATCGATGAATACACGCAACGTAGCGCTAGGACTGTATATATTGCGGCAACAATTTTTGTGGAGCGCGATACCCAGAAAGGCATCTTGATTGGCTCAGGCGGGCAGATGCTTAAGAAAATTGGCGCAGAAGCGCGCAAGTCAATTGAGGCAGAAGTGCGCGCCAAAGTCTTTCTTGAGCTGTGGGTTAAGGTGCGCGAGAAATGGCGCGATGATGAGCGCGCCGTACAAGAATTGATTTGAGAATCGATTTAATTAATCTAGATGAGTAAGACACAAATACAAGCCTTGCTGATTGGCGCAGTTACAACGTTGATCGTAGGTATTTCGACAGTGGTGATTGTGGCTAGCACGTTGCGCGACGCACAACAACTGGCGGCGGCCGGGTGGGTGGGTAGCTTGTGGACCAATATGCTGGCTGGGGCGATGGCGGCCGCCATCATTGCTCGCCGAGCATCACAGCCATATGAAGACCCGCGACTGGGGCGTGTCATTGGCACTGCGCTGGGGCTATGGAGCGGGCTAGGCGCGATCATTGGGCAGGTTCTGACCGGATTGTTTACCCGCGCTGTTTATGGGGCACAAGTCCCGGTAGGGCAGATTGCTTTGTTTGCGCTGTTGTTGCTATTGGTTTGTGTGATTGCCTCATCGATTTCTGGGCGTGAAGCGGCGCAACCTAAGGAAGAAGAAGAGGCCTAGGTGAAAACGGCGCGGCAGCGGGTGGGGGATTGGGGCGAGGCCTTGGCTGCCAAATATCTGCGTGAGCAGGGTTATGTTATTTTGACCCAAAACTGGCGGCATGGTCACGGCGAGCTTGATATCGTCGCGCAACGGGCTGAAATCCTTACAATTGTTGAAGTGCGCACCCGTCGAAACGACAAATTTGGGCGTGGCGAAGAGAGCATTACGCTTAGTAAGCGCTTAAATCTTCTTAAAACCGCTCAAGCCTATGTCCAGCTGCTTGTACCCCTGGATACTGAACTACAGTGGCAGATTGATGTTATTGTGATACAGCTAGGCCCAAACAATATAATTGAGTCGCTGATGCACTTTCCCGCTGCTATCTCTGCGTAGGAAAAGCACCCTTAAACTGGGCTCAAAATATTGCATGAAATTGCAACTATTTGCTCCACTCGCAAAATGGTGCAGTTCATCTGCGCAGATCATTCTAACAAACGTTGTAGTTCAGTTGTTATTTAGATCGATATAAGTATTTCGGCTAGGTTGAGCCTCATTCTTTGGTGTAGGCTCATACCCATTTGGATAGTTGCAGCCTAGTTCTTTTGAAGTAGAACAATGATTCTCACGCACATATTATTGTTATAATTGATATACTGTGACCTCTAAGTGTTATCTAATTGATAGAGACAAGAATCTGAAATGAATATTGACAATCGCAACCATGACAGTATACTGTTATAATCAATTGAGAGCATTCAATATGTTCGTTGAATGACGTTGCGATTTAGAGAGGGGGATAACTTGCAACGCGCACTACCGTTGTTTCAATGAAGATCAATAACGCAATACGGCATCAGCTCAACATTCGCACAAGCGATTCTGCGTGCGCGAATTCCTCATCCGACCACACGTCTGGCATGTGTTCGCAATTAAAACTGTGGCGCTTTGCTTTGGCATGGGTTGTTCGGTTGCACAATTGCGACATACTAGACTGGAGGATTCGTTTTTAGCATGTCACGCATACTAATCGTAGGAGCGGGGGTTGTTGGTAAAGCAACCGGAAAGGGTTTCGCTAAGAAAGGCCACGACATTACCTTTGTCGATGTCGTGCCCGCGACACTTGAGAAATTGCGGGTTGAAGGCTTGCGGGCCATGACCATGTCTGAAGTAGACTGGTTAGCAGTGGATGTGGTGATGATCTGTGTGCCTACGCCCACCCTGAATGACCGAATTGTGCTCGAATATATTGCCACTGCTGCCGATGAGATTGGCTGTGGGTTGGCTAAAACAGATCAGTTTATTGCCGTAGTGGTGCGCAGTACCGTTCCCCCCACCACTACCGAGCAATTGATACTTCCGGTCCTCGAAGAAGCCTCTGACAAAAAAGCGGGCGTTGATTTTGGTTTGGCCATGAACCCAGAGTTTTTGCGCCAAGCCAGCAGTGAACAAGACTTCCTGCGTCCATGGATCACTGTGCTGGGCTGCACCGACTTGCGCACCACCCAACTCCTACGTGATGTGTATGCACCATTTGGTTCGCTGATTGCGTTTTGTACACCGACCGAGGCTGAGATGGTGAAATACACCAGCAATGTTTATAACGCGCTCAAAATCAGCTATTTCAATGAGATCGACAGTCTGTGTCAAAACTTGGCAATCGACAGCCAGTTGGTGGGTTCGATTGTGGCGCGCACGGCAGAGGCCATGTGGAACCCATTGTATGGCACCAAAGGTGGCGTGCCATTTGGGGGGGCATGTTTGCCTAAAGATACGGCTGCCTATGTCGAGTTTGCCCGCCAGTTTGGGATTGACCCAGTCATGGTAGATGCCACAATTGCAGTGAACAAATCGCTCGAACAAAAAATCGCGGCTGTGGCTTCTCCTGATCAGATTGATGCGGCGCTGGCTCAGTGTCGCGTTTCTTTTGTTCAAAAGACAGATGAAGCGGATAGGGATCAAGAAAATGCACCAGTCGAAGTTATCGCTCAAAACACCCAAAACGAAAGCATAGGTGCAACGTTGTAATGGTTTTGTGATGTGTCTATCAAGGTCTTCGACTGGCCTGAATCGACACATCTTTATGAGTATGTTTCGGAGTACAAAATCCAATAGTTAAGGGGATCTATGGAATACATCAACGCTCTTTATGACTGGTTTGTCACGGTACTGTGGCCGTGGATGACCACTAATGTCTGGCCACTGATCGTGCTAATACCGATTGGTGTGCTAGGCATTGTGCGATGGATTATGTGGCTTGTGCGCGCATTCATCGCATTGTTTTACAGCCCATATAACACCAATAAAGCCGAAAATCTGACCGCGACAATTGTGACACCCGTCTATGAAGAAGACCCAGTCATGTTCCGACGGGCATTGGAAAGCTGGATCGCCAATAAGCCCGAGCGCATCATTGCGGTGATCGACATCACTGACCAAACCAGTATGCAGATTGCGCGAGAATACACCGCAGTCGAAGTGATGGAGATCAGCGAACCAGGCAAGCGTCCGGCCCTGGCAATAGGCGTAGATGCGACGACGACCGATATTACTGTATTGGTTGATAGCGATGTGATCTGGGATCGGGATGTCTTGAAAAAGCTGAAGATGCCCTTTAGCAACAAAAAGATAGGCGGCGTCGGTACCCGCCAGCATATGTATCCGACCAATGGCCAAAGCCCAACGATCTGGGAACGCATTGCGGATATCTTCCTCGACATACGCTACTCACTAGAGGTGCCTTCCACAGTGGTATTGGGCAATGCGGTGAGCTGCTTGTCTGGACGCACTGCCGCCTATCGCACTCAAATTCTGAAAGACATGCGCGAACCGTTTCTGAATGAGACGTTTAATGGTCGCCAGATGATGAGCGGTGATGATAAGTGCTACACCAACCTGCTGTTGCAGAGCGGTTACAGGACGTACAACCAGCTCAATGCTCATGTGTATTCAACCTTCAAACCGACCTTTAACGGCTTTATGCGCCAGCGTGTGCGCTGGGCGCGCAACAGTCTGCGCTCGGACTTTAAGGCACTTTGGCAGGGGTGGGTGTGGAAGTATCCGTTCTTGGCTATTACACTGATCGAGCGCTTTGTCTCGTCGTATACGCTGTTGGTCGGCCCACTTATCTTGGCCGTGATTTTGGCGCTTGGCTATTGGCAAGTGGCGCTTTCACTGGTGATCTGGTGGTTAATCAGCCGGTTTATTAAACTGTTGCCGCACTTTTGGCGTCGCCCCGGTGACATTCTGTTGCTGCCGATCTATATCCCACTTAGCTGGTTGATGTCGTTGGTGAAGACCTATTCACTCTTTACGATTAATCGGCATGAATGGTTGACTCGCTCTGTATCGATGGTCAATAACCGTGCTGTCCGCGTGGCTCGCGCAACACAATCATAGTCGTTCATTAATAGCTCTATCGCTCTATCACTCTATCGCTTTATTACTCTAACTCGGCAATCGCAGTTTTGGAAGAAGGAATCAACATGAACTTACCTGACCAGTTCGCTCAAAGGTCGGGCTTGTTTGCGACACGGGGCGCAGTACTTATGGCGGTGCTGCTCTCTGTGTTGCCGGTGCAAAGCATTCATGCTGCGCCGGTTTCATCGCAACGGCTCGCCACCCCCCAGGCGTTGCCTTCTGTCGTTTACGACGAAAGCACCAACATCATCACCATTGGTCGTCCATACGACGCCACTAAACCGGCAGAAGCCCCGTTCGTGGGTTATCCATCTAACCCGGCGGCACCTAAGGACAGTATCACCGTGCCGCAACTGGCAGCTGCATTGGCTCCCACTGCAACCGCCGTTTTGGTCAATGAGGGTGGCGGAGCGTGGTTGCTAAAGGCTGATATTGTGGTCGCGCAAAATGCGCGGCTGGCACTGGATCAAGAGATTGCCTTCAACTATCTACGCATCAACACCACTCCCAGCAAGCTGCCGCGTTTCAACCGCATTATTGCGGATGGCGGACAGATTCACATTGAGGGGGTAAAGGTCACCTCATGGGACACTGTAGCATTGTCGCCTGCATCGGAGTATGGCCTGGGCCGCGCGCATCTAGCTGCACTGAATGGTGCCCGCATGGACATCATCGATGCCGAGATGGCGTATCTGGGCTACCTGACCGGTGAGCCCAGCGGTCTGTCTTGGCGCAAACGGGCCACCGAAGGGGATGCCAAGACCGGCGCAACAGGTTCAATCCTCAACAGCAAGATCCACAACAACTACTTCGGCATGTACTCGTACGAAGCCATTGGAATCAAGATTGAAAATAGTGAAATCTATGCCAATGCAGTGTATGGCCTCGACCCGCACGATGCTTCCACCCAGTTTGAGGTGCGTGGCAACAAGGTGCACAATAATGGCAAGCACGGCATCATCTTCTCGCGCCTGTGCGAGCAAAACCTGATTGAGAACAACGAGGTATACGACAACGCCGACCATGGCATCATGATGGATCGCGGCAGCAATAACAACAACATCGTGAATAACTTGGTGTATGGCAATGTCGATGGCATCGCGATCTTCCAGTCGTCGTTTAACCTGATCCAAGGGAATACCCTGCGCAACAACACCCGTGGTGTACGCATTAATGCCACTTATGACATCAACGATGTTTTTGACGGAGTCTCTACCAGTAACTTTGTGATCAGCAACACGATTGAGAACAACACCCAGTACGGCGTGTATCTGTATGAACGGGCCGATCGCAATACGGTGCGCGGCAACACGATCGTGGGCAATGCCTCCACCGGCATTTATATCAAGGCGGGCGGCAACTACATCGCGGGCAACACCCTGAATCGCAATGATTCAGGCATCTATGTGTTGGGCGGACCCCTTAGCCCAATCACCCCAACTGCGCTGATTTCGCAACCGGTGCAAGCGTTGGAGAAGCCGGGTGAGAACAACGTCATTGTGGGCAACCTGATCGTGAACAACGACACCGGGGTGCGCCTCACCAAAGCCAAGGGCACGAATGTGGGCGAGTCAACCAAGCTGAAGCCAGGCGACATTGCCACCAACACGATTCGCAACAACATCCGCAACGGTGTGGTGATCGAATCGGGCGAGCCTAACGGGATCGCCTCAGTCGACAACACAGTGATTGGCAACGTGATCGAGGCCAACACCCGCAACGGTGTGCTGGTTCAAGACGCCGCCAGCCTGCGCAACAAGATTTCGCGCAACCGTATCACAGCCAACAATCGAGCTGGCATCGACTTGCAAGACAACGCCAACCTAAACTTGGCAACCCCAGTGATTGCCAGCACCGCTATATCGGGCTTGATTACCGGCACGGCCCCGGCCAATGCCACGGTCGAAGTGTATCGCGATCCAGACGGGCAGGGCGCTGCCTATCTAGGCAGCACGACTGCCAACGCGGGTGGCAACTGGCAGTTCAATGTGCCGGCCAGCACTGGATTTGGTACACCGACTGCTCTGGCGATTGATGCTGCCGGCAATACCTCGCGCTTTGGCTCGGCCTTCTCGGACGGGATTCCATTTCTCATTGAGATCTCCACCACCACCACAACCAAGGCGCTGTATATCAGCGGGGAAGGTTCATCGCCGACCCTGCCGCGCCTGTTTGCCAAACTGCAAGCGCTCACCACAACCCAGTACTTGGTAAACGAGGGCAACAGCGTATGGTTGTCCAACGCCAGCTTGATTGTGGGACGCGGTGTGACGTTAACGCTGTCGCCAGAAACGGGTGTGACCTATCTCAAGTTGCGTAGCAATCAATCGAATGCCCAGCTTGCCGCAGAAAGCGCTCATGGAACGGGCGGAGCAGCCGCAATTGACTATGCCAGTTTTAACTATTTGCGCACCAATAATGGCGCATTGGTCATTGACCGGGTGAAAATTACGTCGTGGGACACCGTGCGCAACGTCGTCGACACAGACCACGACAATGGCCGGGCGTATGTGCTGGCCAAGTATGACGCGCGGATGGACATCATCGAATCGGACTTGAGCTATCTGGGTTCAGCTGATGGTGAGAGTTACGGTGTCGCATGGCGCGATTCGACCCTAGTGACCGAGACATTGGGCAACGGCAGCGTAATTACGACCTACACGACCATCAGCGTGACCGGTTCGGCCATCAGTAGCACCTTCAGCCACAACTACTACGGGGTCTATACCTTCCGGGCCATGGACATGACTTGGCGCGGGAATAAGTTCTTCCGCAACGTGGGCTATGGCGCGGATCCGCACGATTTCTCGAATGCGATGGTGATTGACAACAACGAGGCATTTGAGAATGGCAACCACGGTTTCATCATCTCGCGCGGTTGCTACAACGTGGTGTTTACAAACAACAAGGCCTATAGCAACACTTACACGATTGATGCGCAAGACCGGAATGCGCAAGGCTTCATGATCGATGCCGGTTCGGCGGATTCGCAGTTCCCGCAGGCCGCCTCGCACAGCAACATTCTGGATGGCAACCAAGCTTGGAATAACGACGGCTATGGGTTGCGCATCGTACTCTCGCATGCAAACCTGGTGCAAAACAACATCTTCTGGAACAACGCCGCCGGCATCAGCGTGGAAGATGGCAGCTTGACCAACACCATGCGCCTGAATAATGTGTTTGGCAATCGGGGTCCTGGCATCGTGCTGACGACTGGCACATTGCGCAATGTGATTGAGAACAATATGTTGCGTGGCAACATGGAGCACGGGGTGTATATCAAGGGCTCCAGCAGCAATATGGTGCGCAGCAACACCATCTTTGGGAATGCCCAGGCGGGTATCAAGACAAATATCTTGGCTGGCTATGACTCGCGCCTCAACCAGTGGCAGCAAAATGTGGTGTACGACAATGGCTCGGGGGGTGTGTCGGTAGTGACCGATACCAATGACTCAATCCAGGCACCGATTGTGGTGAGTGCCACTATCAAGACAGTGATGGGCACTGCTCCGGCAGGCGCACTGGTCGAGGTCTTCTCGGACTATCAGAATGAAGGGCGCTTCTTTGAAGGCCGAGTTCTGGTCGGGCCGACTGGGCAATGGTCATTGGCTGTTTCAGGTCAGTGGCATGGGCCGCGCATGACGGCCATTGCCATTGATGCAGCCGGCAATGCATCGGAGTTTTCGAAGAGTTATAAAAATGGCATTGCTTTGAGAACGCTGATGCCGTTGATGAGGAAGTAGAGAAAATACAATCGAAAGGAGATTTCAATGAGCGCAATGACAACACAGCAACCAGATTTTTATCATCCTGACCACGTTAACAGAACCCGTCCGTTGGGGAGGCTACTCTCGTTTGTTCTGTTTCTAGCCGCGTTCCTCGCCATCGGATACGTGTTCTACTTCTTCATGTCGCGTGGGGCCAGCCGGTTCTTTGTGAATCAGGCCGATCGACAATTCCTGATCCAGGAATACGACAACTCGATCACCAATTACACGCGGGCATTGACGTTCTTTCGCAACGACGCGCACTCTTGGTTGAACCGTGGCCATGCTGAATATTACCTAGGCCGCTACGAACAAGCGCTGGCCGACCTAACCCAGTGCATTACGCTCAAGCCAAATGAGGCGGTGGCGTATGCCTTGCGTGGATTGAGCTATCGCAAGCTAGGCAAACCAGATTTGGCCAAGGCCGATTTTGAGAAGGCCGTGAACGCTGAGGCGAACGACTATGCCGCGCTCGCCATCCGTGGTCGTGCCCGTGCCTTGGTGGAAGATTATCCAAAGGCCATCGAAGACATGAGCGCCGCGATTAAGATTCGCAGCGACAAGCCCTCGTATTACTTCCTACGCGCCAGTTACTATCTGCGCACAAAGCAAGTGGATTTGGGCATTGCGGACGCTGATAAGTCGATCACCGGCGAACCCACCAACTTTGCCTATTTGCGTCTGCGCAGTCAGTTGCGCGAAGCCAAGGGTGATATGCAAGGCGCACTAGCCGACATGAATCGCGCCATTGACTTGAAGGCTGATTCGGCCAAGCTCTATATTGACCGTGGCGCATTGTATGAGCGCATGGGTGATACACGCCTAGCAGTGCAGGACTATAAAACGGCCGCCCGGCTCGCGCCTAATCTGGAAGGCACCAACATGCGGATCGCCAAACTGTTGCGCGCTAACAACGATTTGCTGGGTGCGGATGCCCGTTTAAGCACGGTGATCGACAACAACCCCAAGAATGTGTCGGCGCTGTTGCAACGGGCCAATGTGCGCCTAGACATGGGTCTGTATAAGCAAGCCCAGTCTGATGCAGATGCAGCCGCTATGTTGGATCCCAAGACCGAGCATATGTTGTTGTGTGCCCGCATTAGCCAAGCCAGTGGTGACAACGCCACGGCTTTAAAGCACTTAAATGCGGCCATGGATGTCGCGCCTAAGAATGATTTGAAAGCATTGATCAAGCGGGCGGAGGTGTATCGCAATCTTGGCCAATTTGATATGGCTATTGCCGATTACAGCAAGGCCTTGACTGTGCAGCCCACCAGCGCGGATGTGCTGATGGGGCGGGCCCGAGTCTATAAAGCCAAGGGCGATATGAATGCGGCGCTGTCTGACCTGCGCGAGGTTGCCAAGCAAGATCCGGATCGGTTGGAGGCGCAACTGGAATTGGGTGCGGCGGCGGCCAAACAGAACAACTGGGATGATGCCACCAAATATCTGAACAAAGTTGTGCAGATTGATCCCCGCAACGGGCGCGCGTTTGCGCTGCGTGGGCGGGCACTGGCTGCCCAGGGCAATTTGGTTGAGGCAGTCGTTGATCTCTCCAAAGCGATTGAACTGCGGCCAAAAGATATTTCGTCAATTGTCTTGCGTGGACATGTCTATAGCGCGCTAAATCAGCCCGCCAAGGCGTTGGACGACTTTAATGCCGCGCTGAAGCTGGAGCCAAGCAACATTACCGCTTTGGTGGCACGCGGTCGATTGCAGCACAAAGAGGCAAATAATGCCGGGGCGTTCAAAGACCTGCGCGAGGCGGTGGTGTTATTGGGTGATGACCCAGCCACTGCTGCTAAGCGCGTGCAGTTGCTGAAAGAGCAGGCCAAGGTATTGCAGGACCTGAACAAGCCAGACTACTCGCAGGCCACCCTGAATGAGGCGATTGCTTTGCAGCCCGGCCAACCGGCCTTGGCATTGCAGTTGGCCAAGTCGTTGGAGAAACAAGGTAAGTATGCCGAAGCTGAAGCGCTGTATGTCCAGGTCAAGACCCAAGATCCGAACAGCAGTGTTGGATTGCCACTGGCTTATCTGGCCGAGAAGCAAAATCGCATGGCCGATGCATTGAAAGGGTATTCCGAGATCGCGGCAACCTCGCAGATTAGTATGGAGAAGTATTCGGCCTTGGTAGGCATAGGTCGGATTCAACATCAGCAGCGCCGGTATGTAGCCGCGTATAACTCATTCAGCTTGGCGGTGTCGATTGTGCCGGAAAGCTCGGATGCCTATCTGGGTAAAGGCTATGCCGAACGCAAGTTGGGCCGCACTTGCCCGGCCGTGCAATCTTGGAAGACGTATATCTCGATCGAACCCAACGGCAACGATCGCAAAGTGATCGAGAAGTGGATGCGGCGGTTTCCGAATTGTAAGTAGAGCGGGCGAGACGTGGAGCGTAGGGCGTGAGGCGTGGTGCGCCGCCCTACGCTTCACGCTCTACGCCCTACGCCTCGCAAGGGAGTATTGTTATCGATCTAGAACAAACGCGTCATCGTATTGGGTTGTGGGGATGGGTTGTGATCGCAATGTGGTTGGTTGCGTGCAATCGCCAGTCATCGCAGTTGCCTGAACCGGTTATTCCGCCAACACCCAGCGCGCTGACAGGTGGAGGGACTGTGCAACCTAAGCACATCAATATGCGTTTCGACAGTGCCGCAAACACGATCATATTGTCGGGCAATGGCACCCTAACGTTGCCGGAATTGACAGCGCAGCTTAAATCAGCGCCTGCGCCGACACCTGTGTTGACCGAGACAGTCAAGGGCGAGTGGTTGCTGAGTGCGAACTTGCAGATCGGCCCAGGCGTGACCCTGAAGATTGGCGGGCCGGATGTGAGGTGGTTGAAGTTGCGCAGCGATGCCGGTGGCTTTGTCTCCATCAAAGCACTGGGCGGTGGGTTGATGATCGTGGAGACGAAGATCACTTCGTGGGATGCAGCCGCGAATGATGTGGATGTGAGCCTGGATGATGGCCGTAGTTTTGTGTTGGCCCGCAGCGGTGGACGGATGGATATCCGCAAGTCGGAGCTCAGTTATTTGGGCTATGAAGCCAATGAATCGTATGGGGCTGCTTGGCGTATGCCTGGCACCACTGGCAGCGCAGAGGACAGTGTGTTTGCGGAGAACTTCTACGGGTTGTATCTACATGAGGCCAGTGATGTGATTATCCGTGGCAACACCGTGCGCGACAATGTGCGCTATGGAATCGATCCACACAGCCGCTCGAACCGCTTGTTGATCGAGAACAACACGGTGTATGGTAATGGCAAGCAAGGCATTATTCTGGCCGAGGGATGTAGTGACAGCGTGATTCGGGGCAACACAGTGTATAGCAATTCGATGCATGGGATCGTGATCTTTAACGATAGCAACAACAACCTGATCGAAAAGAACGTGTCGTATGGCAATGCGTTGCAGGGGATCAATATCAAGAACTCGATCAGCAACACCGTGCGGGGCAACTTGGTTTACGAGAATACCGAGAGCGGGATTGGGCTGGGTGAGAACGCCCGCAACAATCTCATCACTGGGAATACGGTGCGCGACAACCGTGAACACGGCATCTATGTCTACAGTGCGGCCAGTAGCAACCAGATTGGCGCAAACGAAGTCTATGGTAATGCCCAGAATGGGATTTACATCAAGAGCGAAGGCAATGTCTTGTTGGCAGGCAACACCGTGTATGGCAACACCATCGGCGTTTACCTGCGGGTGCCGCAGATCGACAGCAGCTTCCGCGACACCAACAAGATTTACGACAATCGAGAAGAGGATGTGCGGGTGAAGCCGTAGTTAGAAAATGCAATGCAGTCAGTCTCGTAGAGACGCGCGGTAGGCGCGTCTGGATGGATAGATAGATAGATGGACAAAGATCAGGAGGGAAATACAAAATGATTCGTCACGCAAAACATTTGGGAATGTTGATGTCATTAGCGCTCAGTGCGCTGACACCGGTGCAGGCAGCTGCGCCGACGACCGTATCGCAATTTGGGGCCAGCCAACTGGGCCAGACGGTTACGGTGCAGGGCACGATCATCCGCGAGAGCCACTATTCAACTGGCTATCGTTTGTGGATGAGCAACCCGCAAGGCCTGACCATCTTGAACATTCACGATGAAGATTATTTGGGCATTGCCAACCTAATCGGTTTGGGCAATGGTGCAACGGTGTGGGTGCAGGGCAAAGTTTGGAAGCCTTATCGCGATGTGTATCAGGTGGTGCCCAAGACCAGCCGAGATGTCAAAGTGATTGCCGCAGCGGCCTCGCCGTTTGTGCGGGCCCGTCGCTACGATCTCGGCGGATTAACCGGCAACGACCACGCTGCCATGATGGTGGTGCAGGGTGAGGTGATTGGTGTGGCGCAATGCGTGGTGTATGGGATCGACCCGCGGATTGATCTCGACCCAGCTGACCCAGCCGTGTGTGTGACCGTGCGCGACAACACCGGTGCCCAGCAACTGGCACTGCCGATCGTGGCCTCGGGGCAGGTCAACCGCCTGATCTACAAGATCGGCCAACAGGTGCGCGCCTATGGCCAACTGCGCGGCAAACCCAAGCAGGGCGTGCAGATCTATGTAGCGCTGCCGGCGGATATATCTGTGAATTGAGAATTGAGAAGGCAGAAAGCAGAAAGCAGAAGGCACGCGAAGCGAGCAGAGGGCAGAACGTGGGAGCGCTTCAACTGGAATCAAGCATCCTGAGCGGAGCAGCGCGCCGCGACCTGTAACAAAGCGCATACTTCCATCGCGCTGCGAAGTCGAAGGACGCGCTTGTAATCGAAGTTTGAGCTTCGGCCAACAGCGCGTCCTTCGACTTCGGACGGCGTTGCAGTAGTTGCTGCGTTTTGAGTCTATGCGCCGTCCTCCGCTCAGGATGCTTATATATCTAGGAACATTGTTGCAGTGACCTTAAATCATCTAAAGGGGTTTCATGAAAAGACTCACAACTCTCAGTATGTGCACAGCTTTGGCGGCGACGTTGTTGCTGGGCACAGGGTCGGCAGAGGCGAAGAAGCTGCCACCGGTGCGGATTACGTTGGCGCAGGTGGGGCAAAACAATCTCGGCAAATATGTCACCGTGCGCGGCACAATTATCCGCGAGGACACCTTTAGCGAGGGCTGGCGGCTGTGGATTCAGGATGAGACAGGGGTGGCGATCCTGCATATACAGGAGCCGGACTATCTGGGTATTTTTAATCCCAAGGCAATTGCCAACGGGGCAGTGGTGCAGTTCACCGGTAAGGTGATTAATCCGTTTCGCGAGTGGTATCAAGTTGTCCCCAAGCGCGGCAGCGATATTCGGGTGATTGCCCCGGCGCCACCGGTCGCGCAGCGTGGCACACCGCGTGAGCTGGGCTCGCTCGGCCCGCCCGATCACAAGGCGTTGGTCGTGGTGAATGGCACGGTTACCGGCAAAGAGGATTGCTTTGTGTTTGGGATCGACCCACGCGTGACCAATGATCCGCCCGACCCGGCCATCTGTATCTTGGTGCAAGACGCGACCGGTGTGCAGAAGTTGGCCCTGCCGTTGCCCGCCGCCCGTAAGACCGCCCCGAAGTTCTTTACCGTCGGCCAGAAGATTTTGGCCGTCGGCATGCTGCGGGCCAAGAGCAATGTTGGCCTGCAGATTTATACGGCCTTGCCGGTGAATGTGGCCGTGACAGCCCCTGGAACGCACGGCTCGCCCTCGCCTCCTCTGCGGTGCGGCTTGATGTTCAGTTCATCGAGGGTGAACTTCAAAACGGTCGATTTGCCCGTGCCGGCAAAGCCAAACAGGCGGAAGACCTGCTGCGTTTTCGTTCGGGTCTGGAACCACTCCTTGATGGCGGCGATTGCCTGGTTCTGTGTGTTCGATGGTGTGATGTCGCTCATGCAGCGCTCCCCAGATCCACGCGGTAGTCCTTGACGATGCCGCCGCGCGCTGCATCCCCGACCTCGCACTCGCGGACGAATACGCGCCGTCCGTCAGGAAGCTGGCGCCAATG
>JANMVQ010000184.1:0-30345 GCA_031392845.1 Chloroflexota bacterium | reverse complement strand
CGTGAGCGGAGCGCACGCAAAGCGTGATGCGCAAAGTCCCTTCGAGGACGCGGTCATTTTATTCCGCTGAATGACCTTACTGCGCTCAGATTGCTTAAGCTTCGCTTAGGGCGCTCCGGTCTCTGCTACCTGATAGGTCGCACCCGACACCGGACTCTTGCCGTTTAGAACAGTGCGATGCACGATCTCGTCAACGATCTCGCCATCGGCGACCTTAACAGCACGGGTGGCGCGATTGGCCAAATCGATATCGTGGGTGACCATCAAGATGGTCTTGCCATCATGCACTAATCGCGTGAACAGATCAAAGATGGCGTTGGCGGTCTTAGAGTCCAGGTTACCGGTCGGCTCGTCGGCGACGATGATCTGTGGATCGTTGGCTAACGAACGGGCGATGGCGGCCCGCTGCTGTTGACCACCAGAGCAGGCTGAGGGCAACTTATGCGCATTCTCAGTCATATCGACCATCTCAAGGAGTTGCATGGCGCGCTCTGGGCGCTCACGCGCGGTATACATATTGCAGAAATCCATCGGCAGCATGACATTCTCCAAAACAGTCAGCGTTGGCAGCAGTTGAAAGAACTGGAAGATCACGCCCACATGCTTGCCGCGCCAGACCGCCATCTGCCCCTCATTCAGCCGGTGCACCGCGGTGTCACCCACCAGCACCTCGCCGGTGGTTGGGCGATCAATCCCGGTGATCATGTTGATCAGCGTCGATTTGCCACTGCCGCTCTTGCCCACAATGGCCAGAAATTCATGGCTATCGACATTCAGGCTGACTCCTCTGAGCGCGGTGAAAACACCCGCGCCAGTCTTGTAACTTTTTACCAAGTTGCGCAGCTCGATCAAATGGGTGTTGCCATGTATAAACCCATCGGCCTCAGGTTGTATTGACTTGCGTTTGAAAATGCGATCCAACATGATTAAGGTTGGCTTCCTTCTGGCGCAACAATCGCTTGTCCTTCTGCAGCACCAGAAATAATTTCGGTAAAGGTGTCGTCTTTTAACCCAGTCACCACTTCCAAGTCAGTGGTCTTGTTATCCGCCGCAGGCACAGTCAAATAAGATTTGCTGGCTTTCTTGTCTTTGCGAATAGCCCAATTCGGGGCCAACAGCACCCCCGGGCGCTCTTCCAAAACGACCCGTGTATTAGCAGTCATTCCTGGTCGCAGGCCATTTGCATTGGTCGGCAAAGCCACCCGCACTGCATAGCTTACGACGCCGTTCACGATTTTGGAGGTGGGCGAGATGCGATCAATCTTGCCCTTCAACTCGACACCGGGCAGCGAATCAAGTTTGATAATTGCCTCTTGACTCAGTTTGACCTTGCTGACATCGACTTCATCGACATTGATCTCGATACGTAGGTTGTTGACCCGCACCATCGTAACGGAGGATTGAGCTGTGTTCGCCTCGCCAACTTTAAAATCGACTGCAGAGACCACGCCATCGAAGGGCGCGATAAGTGCGGCTTGTGCGAGTTTGCGTTGCGCTTGCTCGACATCAAGCTGCATTTGAGCGATACGATTTTCAGCCTGGGTCACTTCAGCTTTGGCCTTCTCAATGTCGTAACTGCGGGCAGGCTGCTTAAGCTTATCCAATTGGGCGCGCGCGTCGGCAATTTGGCGCAGCGCGGCACTTTTGTCGGCCGCACTGGCTGGCTTAAAGATACGATCATATTCAGCCTTGGCCGCATTAAAGTTGTTGGTGGCCTGTTCCAACTCCAACCCAGCGGGATGGCCACCGATGCCGGCCGGGTCTTCTCGATATGCCGCGTCGTATACGCTTTGGGCACGCCGCAGGGCGGCCTCGACATTGCGCAGCTTGGCTTCTAACGCAGCATGATCGGCTGCCTCGGGCCCGGCGTTGACTTTGTTGTAATTGGCGTTGGCCGCGCTCAAGGACGCTGCGGCAGCGGCGATCTCAGCCGGGCGTGCTCCTTCTATCGTGCGGCTATAGTTGGATCGAGCAATCACCAGTGCAGATTCGCTGTCCTTAAGCGCCGAACGCGCCTTTTTGAGCGCCATATCCAAATCAGCAGTGTCGAGCGCGGCAATAACTGTGCCTTTTTGAACGGAGTCACCGACATTGGCTTTTAGGAGCGCCACGGTGCCAAGCGATTGAAACGTGAGCTTGACTTCATCTTCAGGCTGGATATTGCCAGTTGCGCTGACGGTAGCCAAAAGGGTGCCCTTGCTGACTGAGGCCGAACGCGTGTTGGCCGTGGCGTTGGTTGGGTTTGGTGAACAAGCGGACAGAAGGGCAACTGCGGTAGCCGACAAAATGGCGACCGAAGTGAAGGAACTTGAGATACGCATAAGAGTTTTTCCGAACTATTGAGATTGAGTCTCGACCCTGATCCGGGCCACCATGATAAGTTCTTGTAGTTATAAGATGCTGAGCGTAGCGCATGACACGACATAAGCAGACTCATGACTTTCGATCATGTCATGTCGCATAAATTAGATTACGGCTAAATGTAGGCAAAGTTGCGCAATGATGCCATTCCATTGTTATGAGCTGGGTTATGAGCTGGCTTTTCCAGCACGTATGCACGATCGTTATGAAATCGAATCCGACATATCGGGTGGCATAACCTTTTCATTTGGCACAGCCGGTTGCGCCACTGGTTTATCAGGCGTATTGAGCGGTGCGACCGAGGCTTGGCGCGACATAGGTGCGGACCAAGCGTCGCGGTTGGCCGTCGTTGAGGACTCGCGCGTCACATAAAAGATCAGCCAACATCCTCATGGGTCAATCCCACGATGGGCAATGAGCTCGATATCGCGCCAGATCTCCTGGCCGGATAGAACATCCTCCCACAACGCAAAGTGCGGGAACATCACCTCTTGCCAGTGATCCGGCGTATTGGCCGTGCGGAGCTTGCCGCTACGGCGCGGCTCTTCAACAATGTAAGGCATCTCCTGATAAAAAAAGATCAGATCTTCGTGCAAACTGATGATGCCGTATTTGGCAAAGCTGCCCGGTTGCTCTTCCTGAAATTGGTAGTGATAGAAGATATAGCTGCTTATCATATCCGGCTTGAGGCGCGCCAGTTTGCCACTGATGCGGTCTATCGGTTGTTTGCGCCGCCAATCTTCGAGACTCTGCGGCGCAAGGCAATGATAGATATCCGCCATAGGCACACACTGGCGCGGCACGGCGCCACCGGGCCAATCAATGAGTAGCGCGGATGTATCACCGAACATCACATTGGGCGGGATGGCCCGCTCAATGCTCTCACAATAACACAAAAACTGCGCCCCCCAACGGAAGAGGCTGATTGTCAGCAGATCACCTGGACTTAAGCCCAATGTCAGCCCGGCGACCTGGCGTTTGAAGTGCGCGGTCGCATTTTCAGCTTGACCGGATTGTGCTTGCGCACGGTAGACAGAGCGATAGATGGGGTTCACAGGATTTAACTAAAACAAGCTGTCAGGCGTAGTCGTTGGGCACCAACGTGCGCCGAGCAAATAATCGATTAGGATGCGTTGAGCATCTGGTGTGCCAATCCGATTGAGCGCATCCACTGCGTTTGCCCGCACATAGCGATTTTCGTCCTGTAGTGCAGCTTGCAACGCGGGAATTGCCGCCGCCGCTGCCGGACCGATTCGGGCAAGAGCCAGCGCCGCCTCAAAACGGGCTTGGCCATCCGCATCGGCCAATAGTTGACCCAGTGTGTCGATGCGCAGGTCATGGGCAGCCGATGCACCAATATCCAAGGTGCCGAGTGCTTCAGCGGTGTTGCGCCGCACCCACTCCGACTCATCGTGCGAGCGTTTGGCCAGTTCAGCGACTGCCACATCTGCCAAATTGCTCTGGGTTAGTCCAATTTCACCAAGCGCAAACGCGGCGTAACCACGCACATGCTCGGACGAGTGGCTGAGCTGCTCAATGAGCGTCGCTGTTGCCGGCGCGCCGGACGCAGCCAAACCGTAGGCAGCGTTACGCGCAATATTCTTGTCCTCTCCGCGCAGTTGGTTCAACAATGCGGCAGTAGCTAGCTCGCCCATTCCAGCCAATGTATAGGCGGCGTTCAGCGCCACTGGTTCAGATTCATCGGCCAAGCGCGCTGCCAATGACGGCACGGCTGCCGCGGCCGCTGTGCCCATTTGCCCGAGCGTATCGGTGGCATGCAGGCGCATCCGCCAATCGGCGTGGCTCAGTTGATCGATTAGTTTGTCTGATGCGTAATTGGCATCACCGTTTATCGGCGGCTGTTGTGTGCTGCCATGCAGCCAACGCCATTGGTGCTGCCAGATCGTCGCATGCGTGTTGGGTGGTCCATCACCGTTCATGGGTTGCCATGCCGCTACGCCAGAATCGCTGGGTGTTGGACGCTGCATACGCACAAACTGAAACTTGAGCATCGAGCGCGTTTGGTCTGAAACATTGGCGTTGCCACGATGCCAAAGATCATAGTGAATGAGTGCAAAGGTGCCGGCCTCGCCCAATAAGTGCACATTGTGTTCACGTTCGTCGGCGTTGCGATTGTGATAGTACTGCGTACCCGCCAGCAGCCCAGATGGGCCAAGCAGCTCATCGACGGCATGGTTGTAATAGAAGATCATGGCCCACCATGGATGGTGATTGCGGACTTTGGCATAGCCCCAGTAGCTATCCTTGTGCCAAGACTGCACTTTGCGCCCGGGCTCAGTGAAGTGACAGTGTCGATGTGGGTGCATGATGTAGTCTGACCCAAGCACGCTACTCAGCGCACCACGAATAACGGGGTGGCGAAATACTTCCTGCACCTCCGCTACCCGTGGCAAGATGTTGTTACCGGGGTTGCCCTCTTTGGCCATCACCTCTTGAACATGTCGACTCATCGTTGCATGAAAGTCGGCTGAAAAGTCGGTCTTAAGCACGACATAGCCATGTGAGACGAATTGGCGCATCTGCGCCTGGGTAAGTGGGGTTGATTGTGACATTTGCTAAACCTCTGTTACTGCGCAGGCCGGCTCTGATTCTTTTCCGCGAATCACGCGAATATTCGTAACTATTCAGTCCAAATTTGGTTTTTGTCCGCGAATAACGCGAATTTACGCTAATTTTATTTGCGAAGATTAGCGTGATTAGCGGATTTTAATTGTGGCTGAATAGTTACGAATATTCGCTAATCTTTTTCGCACGTATTCGCGTGATTCGCAGATTTCAAATCGGCCTGAGCAGGTTCTAACTTCACCAAGTGCGTTCCTTGAGCAATTCTTGAATAGCCTCTTTGGGCACGGGCAATTCGTCGATGTGCGCTTCGAGCCACTGCGAAAAGTCCTGCTCAATATTGTCGACCCAGCGCGTGTCAATTTGGCCGGAGGTGTATTGACCCTCTGCCAGCCGCTGTTTGCCGAACTTGTCGCGCAACGCGACGAACTCGGATGTCTTGACCACTTTTTCAACCAGATGTGCCGGGATGAAGATCACCCCATCTTCTTTGCCGAGCACCAGATCACCCGGCATAACTGTGACCCCGCCGATGCGCACCGGGCAATTCACGCCCATGAGCATGATGGTCGGCGAGGCATAGGTAGGATGCCAGCCACGCACAAAACTGGCGAAACCGGGTAACTCCTTAATGCCATCCAGATCGCGCACCGCAGCATCGTGCACCACGCCATTGCCAGATTTGGCCAGGATCGAAGTGGCCAGGTTGTCGCCGATGATCGGGCCTTGATCAATCTTGCCGTACACATCGGCGACATATACATCGCCAGGTACCAGCATGTCGATGGGCCATGAGATTTGATCGCCGATGCAACCGGCTTTGGTGCCGTGCTCCTCCATAACCGTGCGCATGTTAGGCCGACGGGGCATATACATGGCAGTCAGGGCACGGCCGGCCAGCACTTCGCCGGGATGGGTGCATACCCAGTTGCCCTCATATTGGTGGTGGTAGCCCTCGCCACGCAGCACCCCCCACGCCCCAGTGATGCTGACCTTGCGCGCACGCACAATCAACGAATCCGATATTTTGGGGCGCCCATCGTCAAATCGCTCGCCCGACCACTCGCGGGTGTAGTCGAGCATCTCTTCACGTGTCAGATTAAACGGACAAAATTTCTCCATAGTACGTTACTCCTGTGTGCGTTTCGATCATTATGCCGGTGTGGGAGCGGCTGGGTCAACCAGGTTGAGCGCGCGGAGTTCATCCCAAAATGCAGCAGGAATGGGGGCACGCAGCGCAGTCAAATTCTCGTCGATTTCCTGTGGCTTGATCATACCCACGACCAGCGACTTGACCGCGGGATGTGCCAGAGGAAATTGCAGCGCAGCTGCTTTGAGCGCGACTTTATGGCGAGCGCAGACCGCTTCAATCTTGCGGGTCTTGTCAAGAATGTGTGGCGGTGGTTCGGCGTATTGATAGCGCGCGCCTGGGACTGCGCCAGTGGCGAGAATGCCGCTATTGAATATGCCGCCCAAAAATACACTGATGTTTTTCTGCTGGCACAAGGGCAAATACTCCCGGATCGGATCTTGCTCCAACAGCGTGTAGCGCCCGGCCAACAAAAAGCAATCGAAGTCGGCTTGGCGGGCGAACTCAGCCTCCATCTCCCATTGGTTCATGCCCGCCCCAATCGCACGGATAATCCCTTGTCGCTTGAGGTCGGCCAGAGCTGGGTAGGCTTCCTCCAGCGCACCGCGGAAGTGCGAATCTGCATCGTGGATCAGCGCCATGTCCAGATAGTCCACTTGCAGGCGTTTCAGGCTGTCTTCCACACTGCGCAACACCCTATCACGGGCATACGAACGGGTGATGCTGCCATCGGCATTGACAACGACACCGATCTTGGATTGCAGGATGAATTGCGCGCGCGGCACACTGGCCAACGCTGCACCCAGACGTTGTTCGCTCAGTCCGCTGCCATATAGCGGCGCGGTATCAAAAAAGTTGATGCCGTTGCGCAGACAATGCTGCACAGTGTCGTTGGCGCGCTCGGCGGTGCCGACGCTAAAGGCGTCGTTGTCGGTGCCACCCAGTGGCGCAGCCCCGAGGCCGATAATGGGAACGGTAAAGGAGAGTGACATACTTTTATTTTGGATGCGATATTCCACACAGGGCTACGTATAGATTTCCCATATAGAGTTGACTCATTCAACCCTCCCGGTCTCTATAGACCGGGAGACCGGGAGGGTTTATGCGCCATGTTTACTTGAGGAATCCATTAGATCTAGTTCCCGCCAATGGATTTCGGCTTGTTAGGCGAAGATAAATCCTCACCCTCGGGTCGTTGGTTGTGGTGCCAGTGACCCTGCTCGTCGACACCCCGGCACAAAATGGCCTGACGGGCCCACGTTGGGTTGAGCGCCCGCACTGTAGTTGGACAATAACGCACTGTCAAGCCGCATCGGCGCCTATCAGATGAATTCGGGCCAGAGCCATGCGCCAGCATGTCGGCATGCAACGAGATTTCGCCGGCCTTCAACACATCAAAAATTGGCGCACCCAATTTGTCTATATCGACAATTTCCTGACTGAGCACAGCCAGCTTGTCAGTCTCTTTCCATCGCAAGTGACCCAGTCGGTGTGTCTGTGGCATAAACTGCATGGCAGCATTCTCAACATCTGCATCGTCAATCGCCAACCATACCGTCACCGTGCGAGCAGGAGTCAGTGGCCAATAAGACGCATCCTGATGCCAGGGCACCGCTTTGGGATCATGCGGCATTTTGCAGAAAAAGTGACTGCCCCAAGCCACAAAATTCGGCCCGAGCAGATCTTCAACATAGTCCAGAATGTCCGGCTGCATAACAATGTCCCACAACCCACGGCAGCGCACATGATAGCCATTGATAGCATACGAGTCGCGCCCGTCGTCCATCTTGAACATCGTGTCAAGCATCCAATCAAAGTATTGGCGATTTTTGACAATCGCTGTATCGTCATAGATGCGCAAGGGCATAAGGTAGCCACGCTCGTTATACGACGCAATCTGGTCTTGCGTCAGACGTTTGGCTAGTGGATTGTGCACTGGCACAAAAGAGAGGTCGCGTTCTTCCATAAGGTCTCGTGTCTTACTGACGAAGGAATTGTGTAGGCAATCCTGCATCAGCGCAAATGCAGTTTCAGTGGACGTGGCTGAATACCTTAGGTTTTTCCGCGAATCACGCTAATTCTCACGAATTTATTAGCGCAGATTCGCGTGATTCGCGGAAAACAGCAAAAACTTAAGATAATCGGTTCAAGGCAGCAAAATAATTTTCGCGTCTTCACGGGATTCGAGCCGCTTAAATGCAGCCGGGGCCTGATCGAGTGGCATGATCGCGCTGACCATCTCACGCATATCGAGTTTGCCTGCTGCCATCAGACGTATCACGTTTGGGAAAGTGCCGTGCCCGGCATGCCCCAGCGAACCCGCCAGTTGCACACCCCGCACTTGATAATGTTCTAGTTCAATGCTGGTGGGCTTTTCACTGCGCCCAATGTGGGCAATCGTCGCGCCGACCGCAAGCCCAGTGGTTAATGGGCTGATCGTCTGTTGCGGCGCACCCGCGGCCTCAATCACAAAGTCCACGCCATGGCCGGAAGTCAACTCAAGGATTGCCATGTTCAAGTTCAAGCCTTTAGGATTCAAGACATCGGTCGCACCCAGTTTATGCGCCATCGCAAGCCGCTTCTCAGACACATCAAACGCAATGATCTGGGACGCTCCCGCCGCACGCGCCAACGCGATGGCCGCCAAACCAATCGGCCCGCCCCCGAACACCGCCACATAAACCCCAGGCTTCCAAGTCGATAGACGGTTGAACATAGCGTGATAGCTCACTCCAGTCGGTTCGACCATCGCCCCTAGTAGCGTCGCTTCACGTTGGCTGCCCAATCGTTCAGCAATTTCGGTCAGCTTCCAGCAATACTTGGCCTTCACTGCGATCATTTGGGCCATCGCGCCAGGCGTGGTGAACCCAATCTCTTCCATTTGAGTGCAATGATTCACCAAACCACGGCGGCAGGCGTCACAGACCCCACACCAATTCACCTCTTCGACTGCCACCAAGTCATCTCGTTGTAATCCACGCACATCACGCCCAACCTCGATTACCCGCCCGCTGAACTCATGGCCCAGCGTATTGGGGAAGCGGGTTAAGCCAGGATAGAGAATATAGCCCTCAGAATCGGCCTCATACATGTGCATGTCCGAACCGCAAATGCCGACCGCCATCACCTGTAGCAACACACTGTCGGGTGCTATTTCCGGGTCGGGCACACTGTTGAACTCAAGATGTGGATGCCGCCAGACCTTGGAACCCGACTTAACCTTGCGTGTCTGCGTTTCGGATTCGCTCAAACCGTATCCGGTTTTGGGTTGCCAGTCGGCAATCAATTGAAGTGCTTTCATTTATAACCTCTGCAAATTCAAGTAAATCCCGGGTTGGGTTAGTCTAATTTGGCCCGTACCATGCTCAGCGCTACACACTGCGCGGTCTTGATGCCGTCTATGCCAGCCGACAAAATGCCCCCAGCATAGCCCGCGCCTTCACCAGCCGGATATAGCCCAACCGTATTCAGGCTCTGGCCATCGTCCTTGCGCTTGATGCGAATAGGCGAAGACGTGCGGGTTTCGATGCCTGTCAACACAGCATCGTGTCTGGCAAACCCTGCAATCTGCCGATCAAATATCGGTAGCGCTTCGCGGATGGCTGCGATGGCGAAGTCGGGCAAGCTGTCGCTCAGATCGGTCAGATGCACGCCCGGCGTGTATGACGGGATAACGCTGCCAAATGCCGTTGACGGACACCCGGCAAGAAAATCCCCCACCAATTGGCCCGGGGCTTCGTATGTGCTACCCCCTAACTCAAAAGCGTGCGCTTCTAAGCGGCGCTGCAAGTCCATGCCGCCCAGCGGCAGACCGTCATAATCATCAATATTCAAGCCCACCACAATGGCGCTGTTGGCATTGTGCTCGTTGCGTGAATATTGGCTCATCCCATTAGTGACCACGTGTCCCAGCTCCGATGCGGCCGCAACCACCGTGCCGCCCGGGCACATACAAAAACTATAGACCGATCGACCATTCGTACAATGATGGACCAGCTTGTAATCAGCCGCGCCCAATGTCTTATGACCTGCTTGTTCGCCAAAGCGAGCCCGATCAATCTGCGATTGCGGGTGCTCGATTCGGAAGCCCACTGAGATGGGCTTTGCTTCGATATAAACACCGCGATTTAACAACATCTGGAAGGTGTCTCTGGCGCTGTGGCCCACTGCCAGCACAATATGATCACTCACGATGTGCTCTCCACCCGCCAACACCACCCCACGCACACAACCGTTCTCAATGTCGATGTCATCCACCCGACTTTGAAAGCGAAACTCCCCGCCCAATGACTCGATTTCGGCGCGCATACGTTGCACCACCGCGACGAGTCTCAGCGTACCAATGTGTGGCTTGCTGACATACATGATTTCTGGTGGCGCGCCAGCCTTCACAAACTCGGTCATCACCTTGCGCCCGTAATATTCAGGATCACCTATCCGGCTATACAATTTTCCATCCGAAAATGTCCCCGCCCCACCCTCGCCAAACTGAGCATTCGATTCGGGGTTCAGCCCCTTTTTGCGCCAAAATCCAAATGTATCCACAGTGCGTTCACGCACCGATTTACCGCGTTCCAACAGAATAGGGCGGAACCCCATCTGCGCCAGCGTCAAACCTGCAAATAGTCCACACGGCCCAGTGCCGATGACAATCGGGCGCATCGACAGATCGGCTGGAGCACGCGCAACCAAGTGATAATCCATGTCAGGCGCGTTGCGAACATGTTGGTCGTTCTTGAAGCGCTTAAGGATGTGCGCTTCACGTTGGGCCTCTACATCGAGGGTGTAAACCAATGCGATGGCATCTCTCTTTCTGGCGTCGTAACTACGCTTGAAAATCGAATAGCCGATCAGGTCACTGGCCGGGATACGCAATTTCTTGATGATGGCGACTTTGATCGCATCTTCAGCATGATCCAAGGGAAGCTTTACATCTGTCAATCGCAGCATGGGCAGATATATGGTAGCGCATCGTGGCAATAGTGCAGATTTTGTATCGTAGATGTTTTGCACCTACGAAAAATAGCATAGTATTGCCCATCATGAACTTACGGATTCCAGGCCCAACCCCATTGCCGCAACCTGTTTTAGATGCCATGCATCGCCAAATCATCAATCACCGTGGAGAAGAAAGCAAGCAATTGATTAAAACCGTCAGCACCACCATGCAGACATTGTGCGGGACAAGCGGTGATATCTATCTAATGACTGCTTCCGGCTGGGGAGGTGTGGAATCAGCGATCATCAATACCATCACTCCAGGTGACACGGTACTATGCCTCAGCGCCGGTTACTTTGGTGAAGAGTTTGGCAAGATTGCCAGCGTCTTTGGGGCCAATGTCGAGACCCAAGTTTTCCCCGATGGCGCGATCATCGACCCGGATGCCGTTGCAACCCAACTGCGTAACATGACCCACGTAAAAGCCGTGCTCGTGACCCATAACGAGAGCTTTACGGGGGTGGCCCATCCGCTGCGAGACATCGCTGCCGCCGTGCGTGCCAATAGCGATGCGCTGCTCCATGTCGATGCCGTCAGCGCAACTGGCGCAATGGAGACACAAATGGAGGCCTGGGGCATCGATACGATTTGCACTGCGTCTCAAAAAGCGCTCATGGGGTCACCTGGCATCGCCTTGGTGGCGGTCAGTGAGCGGGCTTGGCAGGCCAGCACACACTGCAAAAATCCGCGTTTTTGCTACGACTGGACGCCATATCACGAGCATTTTAAAGAATACGCCACGCCCACCACCGCAGCCATCACCATCATCTATGGTTTGGCTGCTGCAGCCGAGCTTATTTTGGCAGAAGGCATTCCCAGTGTTTACGCCCGTCACGAGCGCGTGGCCGCTTTCACCCGTGAGCGCGTGCGTGGGCTGGGGTTGGAACTATTCGCGAACCCCGATGGCTACTCACCCACACTGACAGCAATCCGCATGCCAGAAGGCATCAGTAGCGATGAGGTCCGCACGCTCGCACGAGAACACGGTGTAGAGTTTGGCGCGAGTTGGTCGCGATTGCAAGGCAAAGTGCTCCGCATCGGCCACATGGGTATGACTTCCGAAGCCGATATCGATGACGCGATTGAAGTGCTTGGCGATGTTATGGCGCAATTGGGTGGGCGCATGTAGAAAGTTACGCTTCGACAAGAATAGCGCGAACCGGACACCCATCGGACCCGATCAGCTTGAGCGGCAATGCGGCCAGGGTATAGACACCGGGCATGACCTGGCGCAAGTCAATCGCCTCCAACGCAATCACGCCCGCGCTCAACAAAATTCGATGGGTGGTGACCAAATCGTAAAACGGCGCAATCGAGAAATAGTCGATGCCTATTAACTTAATACCATGCGCAAGTATCCAACGAGCTGCATCCTCGTGAATCGCCACATAGTCGGTATGAAATATGCTTAGATCGCCATCCCAATACTTGCCATTACGCGATTTAATCAGCAAACGCACGGTGCCCACAGGGATATTGGCCCGCTCTAAAACATCCACCGTCACCTCATTGACGTCGCCCACATCAATCACTAGGGCTGGGCCATACACGATGTTCAAGTCCACCTGTTCCATCGTCGGTGCCTCATGCACAAAATGGCGTGGTGCATCCATATGGGTACTGGTATGGGTGCACAGGCTAATATCTGTCACGTTGGCTATGTCCCCATTCGCCGTGCTGTTGCGCAATGTAAAGACAACCTCGGGGTTACCAGGCCACACTACAAACCCCGGATAAATCGGCAAGGAGATATCGTATATTTTCATATTAGCTATTATGCGTCATGCTAGAGGTGCGTCGGTGCATCATCCCAGAAATCTTGCATTCCTGAAAATCAGTAACTAGTCAACACTGCTTAAATTCCGCGAATCACACGAATCCTCACAAATTTATGGCTCTAGCGAGTAAAACGGCATAAACCACGAATCTAGCGAATTATTTGTGAAGATTAGTGAGATTCGTGGTTCATTTTTCGCTAAAGCCTGGAGAGCCAAATTTATTAGCGCAGATTGGCGTGATTCGCGGTTAACAGTAGCAAGCTAAAACACCGAACGCAAAAACCGCAACCAGTTGCCATGCAAAATGCCTGCAACATCGTCCGGGCTGTAGCCTCGATCTTTGAGCAAGCCGGCCATCTTCTGCAAGTCGGCAATCGTGTCGAGATCACGCGGAGATTGCTCACGGCCAAAGCCGCCGTCTAAATCGCTGCCGATAGCGCAGTGCCGCGCGCTACCCGCCAATTGGCAGATGTGGTCTATGTGATCCACAATCTCGTGCATCATCACCGGATGCGGGTCGGTCAAGTTATTCTGCGCCTTCCACTGCCAACCCGCCCGCACCATCACCACATCAAACGATGCTCCAATCACCCCATCGCGCTCGATGATGACCTTGAGTTGCGCATCCGTAAACTGGCGTTGCATCGGCGCAATAGTGCGGCAATTCTGGTGGCTGGCCAGCAGCGGGCCATCGAATAATTTCACCGCTTGCCAAAACGCCTCGTCGCTGAGGTGGGTGCAATCCAGCCCCATGTTCAACCGCCGCATCTCACTGAGCAGTTGTTGGCCGATGCCATCTGTCAAACCAATCTGCGTGCCGGTGCCACCTGCGTAACGATTGGGTCCATAATGAGCCGGGCCAAGCAGCCGCAGCCCTTGTGCGTGCCAGCTGGCCAGAGCGCCGGGCGTGGTGATGGGGTCGGCGCCCTCCATCGAAATAACAAACCCCAAAGGCGGTTGCGCTGTGTTGGGTTGTTCTTCTTCCCAGCTGAGCCAGGCCTGCACATGCGCATCCAGCTGGGCCAGGCTCTCAATCACCCTGACCTGACCAGTCGCTTCGAGGGCCCGGTAGTAGGCCATCTGCCCCTGCGCCACCGCATGCGCCTGTGCCACCGAGGGATACTCGATCCCAGGAGATGGATGTCCATTCGAGCGCGCCAGCAGGGTGGCAACACTCAAAAACACACGACCCGCGCGCATCTCTGGCAGGGCCACGGTATTTAGGCCGCGGCTCTTGCCAACCATCGGCGCTTCGACCTGACGCAGGGTATACACACTCTGGGTCAGGTCGCGTTCGTGCTGCATTGCGTTCCATGAGAGGTCTAGGTGAGCGTCAATAATTAACATAAATTAATATATTCTTAACAAAAAAGCATTGCACCAATTTACCCAACCCGTGTATATATTTCATCACATCATCACATCATCACACAACACAAAATCCGCGTCACCAGAATGATAATTCACGGCTTGGGGATTTTGCGGTAAATATCCTCTAAATTGCCCTCTCCCTGCCCATCCGATTCTCCAAGCCGCGAGGCCGCCGCTGCGTCGACTGCCCAAATCAATTCGCCCCTGGTCGGCGACACGATCTGCGCCGGCAGTACATTGGGCTGGTCGATCTCATAGAGCACCCGCCGCAATGTGATTGCCTTGCTCACACCGCTTACCAAAAACATGACCGTGTGGGCAGCGTTTATGAGTGGCGGGGTAAACGTGATGCGCATCATATTGACCTTGGGCACAAAGTGCGCGATCACTAGTTGCTCTTTCTCAAAAATGGCGGCCGTGCCTGGGAAGAGCGAGGCGGTGTGCCCGTCGTCGCCCATGCCCAGGAGGATAAGGTCGAATTGCGGGGGATGACTTTTCAGAGTCTGAAGCACCTCGCGCTGGTACGCTTGGGCTGCTGGTTCTGCACCAAGCTCGGTTGGTACGCGGTGGACATTGGCTGTTGGGATCGGCACTTGGCTGATGAGGGCGTCATGGGCCATCTTGTAATTGCTGTCCGGTGCGTCTGATGGCACGTCGCGTTCATCGCTCCACCACAGATGAATCTTGGCCCAATCAAACTGGCCTACCCAGTCCGGGGTGGCCAACAATTGAAACAGCGCTCTGGGGGTGCTCCCGCCGCTCAGCGCCCAATGAAACACACCGTGTCGCGCAAGTGCTTGCGCGCTAAGCGTGTGGATATAAGCGGCGGTATCCGCGATTAGCACCGTGTGGTCAAAAGCAACGTGTAAATCAGACATTGCAGGCATTATCTTACGGTTGAGAGATTGGCTTACGGGCAACGCCAAACAAATAGGCTCCCTGCTCCACCGGACCCTCGTTATAAATGGGACGCAGCACAGCGTCGAGGGCGCGTAGCACAGGGTTGTTGCGCGAGGGCCACAGGACCCACTCCCCAAACAATCGGCGCGTGATGAGGCTGGGCGCACCAAAATAGTGGCCTAACTCCAATGTACGTAAGGCGTGCGGCGAGAAGTAGTACCAAATGCGCTCGACTTCGAAGCCTTGCCGCTCTAGACGCGCCTGCCAGGTGGCCGGGCTGTCGCAGTGATGATGGCGCGAAATACGCTGAAAGAAGTTACGATAGGCCGCCCCAAACAACGCGCCGCCGATAAACCATCTATCGAAGCAATCGCTGGGCGAGCAGAACAGAAAATGGCCACCCGGACGCAGCACGCGGAATGTTTCGGCAATCACCGGCTCCAGATTGGGGATATGCTCCAGGACCGAGTTACTGATCACGGTCTGGAACGAGCCAGTCGGGAACGGCATGGCCGCGCCTGCCGCAATCGAAATGGCTTTGTGCCCTTTTTGGATGATTTCACCATAGGTCGGTGAGGTAAAGGGGTCAATCCCCACATCCAACGGCTTGGCAAATGTCTGCTGGGCAAACACGCCATCGCCTGATCCCAGGTCGAGCACCGGGGCCACGACCGGCAAATCGCGATAGTAACGCGACTCAACCGCCCGCAACAGCCCTCGAAAGTACGGCAACTGGCGCAGTTGATCCCACAAATAATCATGATTTTCGGGCAACGCAAAAGCGTTCGGGGTAGCCGCGTGCGGCGGTGGTGTCGTCTGCATAGCGGGCAGGATTCTAACAGGCCAATCATTGCAGGGTTTTAACATAAATGACCTAGATTAGGGACAGGAATCACCCTACACCCAAAGGTGTATTCGGGATATTGTCTTTCTAAGGTAGTATTCAGAAATTATTGAGAAAGAGTTGCGAAATGTCGATTATGAATCAGGCCGAAGTAAAGTTACAGCGCGACCACTTTGACACAAGTCGCTTCCAATATGACCAACACTTGATCGTGCAGCCGCCACCGCACACCGTCCTAGAAATCGGTGCGGTCCTACGGCACTTGGCCCGCCTGGGTCTGCAACCAGGGGACACCGTTATCGATTTTGGCGCAGGCACCGGTCGGCTAACCATCCCGCTATTGCAGCACGGCTTTCGGGTCGTGGCAGTGGACATCAGCCGGAAATCGCTAGACGCGTTGGACAAACTGACCCAGCAGCTTGCGCTCAAAGGGCTAACACTCTCGAAGCAGCTGCCCGCCAAGGCATCAGCGCGGGCCATCATCGGGGCGGATGTGCTACATCATGTTGAGATGGACGAAATCCTGCCACAACTCAAACATGCGCTCGCACCCGACGGCCATCTCATCTTTTCCGAACCCGGCGCGCTCAACCCCGCTTGGTATCTTTTTGTCGCTCTAAATCTCGACTGGAAGGTAGAAAAGCGCATCGTCAACGGGAACATCCTCACACTTGAGCACGTCTTCAAGCGCAATGGCTTCACACATGTCGATATTGAGGGACTGGGTTTGTTGCCGCGCCCCATCTTCAACCGCTGGCCGCGTGTATTGGCCTTCAACGAGCAACTTGGCAACGTCCCCGGTCTGCGCTGGTTTGCCTATCGTTACATCGTCGATGCCACACACTAGTGTTTTGGTGGCTAGTGATTAATCGCTGGTCTTGAATCTCGAATCTCGAATCTCTCACGTTTCACCCCAATGAACGCCCCAACCAACCCTCCTACATCTTCGCGTGGCCGCAACATGGCTCTGATGGCGCTGGCCATTGGCGTGCTACTTGGCATCCTGATAGATCGTGTCATTGCCATCAACGCCGGCTCCAGTGGCGCAGCCATTGTGGCCATCGTCTTAGGGTTAATGGGCCTGACGCTGGGCGTAGCCTCCTTTTTACGCCCAAATAGCAGCGCTACTCCGATCAACCCAGTGACAACCGTACCGCCCATCACAGTGCAACCCAATTTATTGGATGTGGCCACTCCGACGGCAGCACCAACCATCACCCCAATCCGTGCCCCCGTTGTGCCTGTGCGCTGGTTTTCTGGCAGCGGCCCCTTGGCGCTCACCCCTTCATCAGCACTCATGTTTGCAGCTGGGTTATGCCTGGCCGTCGGCGGCCAAGTCATGCTGGACGACGCCACTCTGATTGGGGTGTTGCTCTTCGTTGCTGCAACGGGTTGTATCTTCTTAGCAGTGAATGGCAGTGCTACTACAGCTACGACGAATATCGACCCAGCAAGCACAGACTCAACCCAATCTGGCCATACCTTGTCGATGGAATGGCAACTTCGCATCGGTGCAATCGCCCTGTTGGCCGGGGCTGGCGCCTTTGCCTTTAGCAGCGGCAATCGCTACACCAGTCTTGGGGTTGCCCTGTGGGTCCTCAGTATCGTGCTATGGCTGGTGGCCTTCACCCAGTATAAAGATTGGCTCAGCCGGGGCAGCCAATTCTTCACCCGCATTTCAACATTACGGCCCACTCAGTGGCTGATGGCTGGGCTGCTAATCGTGGTCTTATGTATCGGGGTCGGTTTCCGCTTGTATAACCTACGCAACAACCCACGCGACATGAACAGCGACCACACCGAGAAGCTATTGGATGTTAAGAGCGTGCTGGACGGCACCTACTATATTTTCTTTGAGAACAATACCGGCCGCGAGCCGTGGCAGTTTTATTGGACGGTTGCAATCAGCAAGCTACTCGCTATTCCAGCGAACTTTCTAGCGCTCAAAATTGGTACGGCCCTAATAGGCTGTCTGATGCTGCCCGCGATCTTTCTGCTGGGGCGCGAGTTGTTCGGCTGGCGGGTCGGACTGATTGCACTGTTGTTTGCTGGAGTGTGCAGTTGGGGGGTATTGGCCCAACGCTTTGGCCTGCGCCATGGGCTAAATCCGGCCATGGTGGCATGGACGCTGTTCTTCCTGGTGTACGGTCTGAAACGCAGCAGCAGAAACGCCATGCTCGCCTCGGGAGTAGCAATGGGCATTGGGCTGCAAGGCTATACCCCGTTTCGCTTTATGCCCATCGTATACGGCCTCATCATAATCGTATGGGCAATCTGGCAATGGCGGCGCGGTAATCGCCCAGCCATCGCTTGGATCGCCAAACATTTGGGGCTGGCTGCGGTCACGGCACTGCTGGTCCTCATGCCGCTATTTCGCTACACAGTGGAATCGCCAGACAAAGTCTTTTATCGCACCGCGTCACGCCTAACCGCGCTCGACAAACCTATCGACGGCGACCCAAACACGATTTTGATTGACAATATCAAAAACGCAGTGCTGGCTTTCAATTACACCCGCGATGAGGTCTGGGTAGCCAACTTGATCGATCGCCCTGCGCTAGACCCAGTCCTGGGCGGGTTGTTGATTGTGGGCGTAGCGATGGCTTTAGGGCTGAGTTTCAAACGACGTGAGCCGTGGCCAGCGCTGTTGCTCGTGGGTGGCTTCTGCATGCTGATGCCGTCGGCACTGAATGTGGCCTATCCGCGTGAGAACCCCAGCGTGTTACGCATCGGCGGGGCCATACCCATGTTGATGGTGCTGTGTGCGCTGGTTCCGGGCTTGCTATGGGAATGGGCCAGCAGCCAAGGGGCCAACCGTCTGCCCAGTTTCCGCGCCAATCCACTTTCGCTGGTCGGCGGGGCGCTCTCCGCTGCTCTTTGTGCTAGTGTGCTGCTACTAAATTACAACCGAGTGTTTGTAGACTATCCCAAACTATATTGCCCACGCGCTCAGAACGCCAGCGACATTGGTGGTGACATGGCGCAATTTGTGGCGCGCGGCAACGATCCCAAAAACGCCTATATAGTCGGCTTTCCATATTGGGTCGATAGCCGGGCGGTGGGCGACTTTGTCGGCAATATTCAGTTCCCCAACACGGTTGGCCAATTTGTCAACCAGCCGCCGGTCGATTCGGTCGAGCTGAATGGGGCACCGGGCTGGTTCGCCTTGGCCCAGAGCGATACCGAAGATTTGGCGCTGTTACAAGCCAAGTATCCACAGGGTGTAGCGCGGTTGGTGTATTCGCCACAATGCCCACAGGACAAATCCTTCATGGTTTTTGAAACCCAGCCATGAGATCGATTAAAACACTGCTACGGCACCTGCCCGGCCTGACGATTCTGTTGGTGGCGATCGCCTTGTTTGGCGGGGCCGTCACTGCGGCGTTGGCCCACGAGCGCGAAATGCTGCGTGCCGAGCCCTACGCATCCAATGAGAGCAGCCGTATCGAGATCAGGCACACGCCGTCTACGATTCGCAGTGTCATAACGCCACCCGTAATGGGCGTGTTAGTAAAGAAAGTGGTCATTCCAAACGCCAAGATGAACTACTACGGAATCACGGGTGACAGCGCAGCTGCGTTGCGTGAGCAAATGAATGCGCTTGGGCCAAAAGACCCGCAAAGTCAACATGCCGATGCCTACACCGATTGGTACGTCAGTTGGAACTGGCCTGGCTACGGTCGGGCGGATTGCGATCTAAGCCAAGTTCGGGTGAGCTATGCCATCACCGTCACTTTTCCTAGCTGGCAACCCGCTGTAGATACCGACCCCGAGCTGGTCGACCATTGGCAACGATATACCCAGCGCTTGGCCCTGCACGAGAAAGGCCATGTCGATAACATCGTGAAAAGCGAGCGTAGCATGCGTCAGGCTGTCCAGCGCGCCACGTGCACTACCGCCGAAGCGGCCGCCCAGCAGGTTCTAGAAAGCTTGCACACCTTTGACACCCACTACGACCAAAAAACTGATCACGGCGCCACTCAAGGGGCGACGTTTCCATAACGGTAAAATAAATACAATGGTTGAAGCAGAAGCGACAACAGAATTACAAAATAGCAACGCAGGTGGCACACAGACTTCCTCTGAGGTCACTCAACGCATCCCTGTGCTGCCGCCGACACCGCCCATAGTCCGACCTGTCACCCCGAAGGCTGCCCGGCTCAAACCCATTACTGTGCTGCGGCCATTGTTGTTCGTGGCAGTGTTGATGCTAGCGGCCTATTTTCGTTTTACGGGGATTAACTGGGATCAAAGCCAGCACTTGCACCCGGACGAGCGCTATATGACCTTTCTGGTCTCGCAGCTTACGCCGGTCAATTCGCTCAAAGAATACTTTGACCCAGAAAAGTCCACCCTTAATCCATTTAACACCGATTGGGGACGCGGATATGTCTATGGCACCTTGCCGTTGTTTAGCACACGCTATCTGGCTGAGTGGTTGGACAAAGGTTGTGGCGAGAATGGCAACGGTTTGGCCAAAACATTTGGGCAACTGCTGGTCGAAGAAAGCAAGACCTGTAATCCGCCCTACTTCTCCACCTACGACCCGGTCACTTCGGTTGGGCGCTTTTTGTCCGGCCTGTATGACTTGATCACGGTGTTCTTCACACTGTTGATCGGGTGGCGCTTGTTTGGCTGGCGGGTTGGGCTGCTGGGTGGACTGCTAAATGCCGCAGCGGTATTACAGATTCAGCAAGGGCACTACTTCACCGTGGACAGCATGGCGCTTATGTTCGTCACCGCCAGTATCTATGGCTGTACCCGGTTGGCCACCAGTCAGCTCTCCAGCATGCCAAAAGTCGTGGGCTTCTGGCTGACCGCCATGTTGACTGGGCTATCCGCCGGGTTGGCTGTGGCCTGTAAGATCAGCGCCTGGCCAACCGCTGCGCTGATGATTGTGTCAGTGGTGATCGCACTCGCTCGGGATAAGCGCAGTATCGCTGGCGCAGTTGTAGACGCGGCACTAGCGCTCATTCTGGGCGGCGTCATCGCCTTCGCCGGGCTGCGGGTTGCTCAACCGTATGCGTTCGTCGGGGCCAGCCAAAGCGAGTTCCAAATCACGGTCGAGCGCTGCATCAACGCGGCTGGCACGGAGCCAGATGTCTTCTCCAAAGTCTGCAAGGTGACCGCCGATTTGCCCAAGCCGCTGCGTGAATTGGTGATGCCTACCACCCGCTGGATCGAGCAACTGCGGGTGGCCGAGGGTTTCGCGACTGGCCGTCTCGATGCACCCTTTGCCATTTTGTGGGCCGACCGCATGCCGATTGTCTTCCCGTGGATGAACATGGTGTTCTGGGGCATGGGGATCGCGCTGGGTCTGGCCTCCTGGCTGGGCCTGTTTTACGCGATCCGTCAAATGCTGCGCGGTCGCCGCTGGTGGGCCTACGCGCCGGTCGTGTTGTGGTCGGCACTTTATTTTCTCTATCAAAGCACCCAATGGACCAAATCGCTGCGCTATCTGGTGCTGACGTATCCGACTTTCTGTGTGTTGGCAGCGGTGGGGTTGGTGGCAGTATGGCGTTGGGGGTCAAGACGACAGATGACATCTGCCACAATCGGTGGTCAGTGGTCAGTGGTCGATCGTCTTTCTCGCATAATTTCCGTAGGCCTCCCCATCCTTGCCGTCATCGGCACCCTGGCCTGGGCGTTTGCCTTCATGGCCATTTACAGCGAGCCGATCACCCGTGTGACGGCCTCGCGCTGGATGTACAAAAACATCCCCAGTGCGGCCACCTTACACTGGAATGGCGCTAAGGGCATGACTCAGTTGCCGGCCAAAGACTTGACCCTTGTCGCTGGATCGGCCCCTAACCCAATTGAGCTTAATCTGCGCAATCTGCTGCCGCCAGGTGAGGCCGAAATCAGCGGACCGTATAACAATATTCGCATCACCCTCAATAAACTGAACGGCAGCGGCAAAATCAAAGCCTTGTTGATGGACGCCTCGGCCAATCAGCCAGTGCAGGAAATCACGCAAGAGGTCTCGCCGCAGAAGAACACACTCAGTTTCGACAAAGCGGTGCTGGATCCGGTACACGCTTACTATGTGCAATTCAGCGTGCCAGACGATGTCACCAATCCAGAGCCGATCACCGCCCGCACCAGCATCATCGCCAACGAACATTGGGACGATGGGTTGCCGGTCCGCATGGACATGAAGGACGGCTTCGGCATGTTCTACAACGGTCTGCCGCAGGCTGTCAGCGCCGACGGCCAGATCCAGAACTACATGGAAGAAGACCCCGGCAAGGACCTCATGCAGGTCGGCTGGTTGGACAGCGCCGATTACTTGGTTATGTCGAGCAATCGCTTGTATGGCTCGACGATTCCCAGAATGCCTTGGCGTTATCAAGCCGCGAGCGAGTATTACCGGGCGATTTTCGATGGGCGGATGGGGTTCGAGCTAATCGGCGAATACACCTCATTTCCAAGATTAGGGCCATTTACGTTTGATAACAACGAGATGCCCGAAACGCTGATCCGCCCGGAGAATTATCTGGGCAAGCGCGAAGGCGAGATCATGGTGCCCTATCCCAAGGCTGAAGAGACCTTCTCGGTGTATGACCACCCACGGGTATTAATCTGGAAAAAGACGGCCAAATACAACACCGAGAACGCCACTCGTATTCTGACCAAATACGATCTAACCCGCACGCTCAAGCAGATGCCGTTTCAGGCCCGCAACGCCCCATTTGGAATGCTGATCGACCCGAAGAGCAAAGCCGTGCAAGAAGCGGGTGGCACCTGGGCCGAGCTATATCCGCGCAACTCGCCGGTTAACCAATCCGAAACCACCGCCGTCATCGCCTGGCTGGCCCTGATCGAAGTGTTGGGACTGATGGTGTTTCCGCTAATTGCTTTGTCGACAACCAACGACCGACGACCGACGACGAACGGTCGTCAGTCGTCGGTCGTCGGTCGTTTCTCTTTGGCCGACGGCGGCTATTCCTTTGCCAAGACCCTTGGCATCTTGCTGGTGGCGTTTAGCGCATGGGTGCTGGGCAGCTTGAAATTGACTCAGGTGACGCCGACCTTGCTGTGGGTTCTGGTGGCAGTGCTGGCCGCACTTGGGCTGCACTTCTGGTATCACCGCCGTGCCGACATGTTTGGCCTCATCCGGGCACGTTGGAAAGTGCTACTCGCCTCGGAGATCGTCTTTTTGCTGGCGTTCTTTGCCTGGCTGGCGGTGCGGTCAGGCAACCCCGACATCTGGCATCCCTACATGGGTGGCGAAAAGCCGATGGACTTCGCCTATCTCAACGCCGTGCTGAAGTCATCGTATTTCCCACCCATCGACCCGTGGTTTGCCGGTGGCTACATCAACTATTACTACTTCGGCTGGGTCGTGATTGGCTGGC
Source organism: Chloroflexota bacterium (assembly GCA_031392845.1). Lineage (GTDB taxonomy): Bacteria > Chloroflexota > Anaerolineae > J036 > Brachytrichaceae > JANMVQ01. The sequence goes on along the minus strand of JANMVQ010000184.1, from coordinate 7,061 downwards.
CGATCAAGGCGCTGGGCATCGACCCTGCCGTGGCTTACAACATCGCTTTACCCACCCTGTTTGCCCTCACCGGCGTCGGGGCCTTCGGCGTGGGAGCAACGTTGGCCGCGTTCAAAAGCGGCGGGGGAGGTGTCGGCAAGAGTGTCGTTAGAAGTGTCGGAAGTGTCAAAAGTGTCAAAAGTGTCGAAGGTGTCGGACACATTGACACCTCCGACACCTCCGACACTTCTGATGTCACCTCATCCCCTCATCCCTTCAGCGCCAAGCGCGCCATCATCGCCGGTGTCCTGGCCGCCGTCTTCGCCATTGGCATGGGCAACGGTCAACAAATCAGGGTAATGGGACCGGCCATGCAAAAGTTGGGCGGCATCGACGAAGGCAAATCCGGCATTACGGCCTTTATCGACGGTTTTGGCAAATGGTGGAAGGGCGAACCGCTGCCGATCTATCCGAATTGGCTCTATTGGAACGCCACCCGACCGACCGAAGACCTGCCTGGTAATCCAGTCATGATTGCCGAGTTCCCGCAGTTTACGTTTTTGTATGCGGATCTGCACGCCCATATGATGGCGATGCCGTTGGCGTATCTGGTGCTGGCGTTTGCCGGCGGTGGGCGAAAGTGGCCAGCCTTGGTGATGGGCGCAATTGCCTCCGGCGCATTGTGGCCAGCCAATACTTGGGACTACTATCCGTATATGCTGCTATGCATCGGTGGCTTGTTTGCTGGAACTTTGCCCACTCGCTTTGAAGAAGATCAAAGCGACGGCGAAAAGGCCGGTCTGATTATCAAAGGCTTCCTAAAGGTGCTGCCGATTGCTATCATCTTCTTTGCCCTGACCCGCGCCTTCTATATCCCGTATCTGGAAAGCTACGGCAGCGCCTACAACCAGATCGACCCATGGACGGCCGAGCGCACCCCAGTGCACACCTACATCATGATTTATGGGACGTTTATGATCCCGTTGGCGCTGTTCGCCATTATCACAATCTACAGGAATATGCTGGCTACCAAGAGCCTGCTCACCCACATTCCAACCTATGTCATCGCCGCAGGTGTGCTGGGCGGAGCGTATTTGTGGTTAAAGGATGTGCCGATCGCATTTATGGCGGCCTTGATGCTAGCGCTCTCGCTGGCGGTGGCACTGGCCCCCAAGACACCCAACCAAAATCGGGTGATGTGGTTAATGAGCACTGGGGCGTTTGCGATCACAATCTTTGTGGAGCTGTTTGTACTGCGCGGTGACATCGCCCGTATGAACACCGTGTTCAAGTTTTATATTGTGGCGTGGTTGTTGCTGAGTGCGGCATCCGCTGCGGCCACTGTGCAGTTGTTCGATCTGTTCGTAGCCATGCGCCCCGTCCCACAACCCACCCCCATTCCGCCCGAAAATATACAGCCAACCCTCCCGCTCGATCTCGACACTCCGGGCACCGCGCCACTCCAGACACCTCCCCTCCCCGCACCCTTCGACCTTGGCGGTTTACTGCGTCCAGTGTTTAGTCTGGCCATGGTCGTGGCGATCTTCTTGGCACTACTGTATCCGGCCTTTGCAATCCCTGGCAAGATCAAGGACCGTTATGTGCCGACCATGCCAGCCGGTTTAAATGGCATGAGTTACATGTTGCAAGCCGACCGGATGGAAGGGCTGGAAGTCCAACGCAACTTCCCACTCAAGTGGGATTACGACGCGATTAAGTGGATGCAAGATAACGTCAAAGGCTCGCCAACGATCATCGAGGAAGGCGCGGCCCGCGGCAATCAGTATCGCTGGTCGGCTCGTTTCTCCATCTACACCGGCTTACCCGCCGTTGTCGGTTGGCAGTGGCACCAGATGCAACAGCGTGCGTCAATTGAACGCAACGTGGTCGAAGATCGGGTCATCGATGTGCATACGTTTTACTCCACCCCAGATATCGAAACCGCACAGTTGATACTCCGGCGCTACGACGTGAAGTATGTGATCCTCGGCCAGATGGAAGAAATCTACAATGACGCCCAAGGTATCCCCAAATTCGAGCAGATGGAGCGTCAAGGCCTCCTTAAGCGCGTTTACAAGAATGATGGCACGATCATCTTCGAAGTTCTAAAAACATGATTGATGTCATCCTCTGGTATATCTGGATACAAGCCTTTGCCTTGGGCGGCTCATTATTGGCACGCCATTGGCTGAGTAATTTGCCCGACCGGGGTTATGGTGTCGGCAAAGCGCTGGGGATCCTGTTGGCCGCTTACGCCTACTGGCTATTTGTCAACCTCGGTTGGGCCCAAAATAACATCGGCGCGGTGCTGATGGCGCTCGCGACAGTGTGGGTAGCGGGAATAGCAAGTGCAAAGTGGAAAGTTGGGAGTGGGCAGAGAGCAGAGGGCAAAGAGCAGAACGCAGAAGTCATAAGTCATAAGTCCGGTGACTTTCGCCTTATCCTCACCACAGAAATCCTCTTCGCCCTCGCCTTCGCTGTTTGCGCTCTCTTCCGCGCCTACACACCCGATATTGTGTCGGCCGGAGGTGAGAAGTTCATGGAAAGCCTGATGCTGAACGCCATCCTGCGCAGCAGCCACTTCCCGCCCAATGATGCCTGGCTATCCGGCTTCGCCATCAGTTACTACTACTTCGGCTACATCATGCAGGGCATGCTTACGATTGCCAGCGGCATCCGGCCCAGCATCGCCTTCAACCTGAGCGGCGCCATGACGTTTGCCCTGACCGCCACGAGTGCATTTTCGGTCGGGTTTAATTTGTGGAGTGTAGAGCGTCGAGCGCGGAGCGATGAGTGTGGAGCGTTAGGCGAAGGGCGTGAAGCGAATGAATCACCTTACGCCCTTCGCTCCACGCCTCACGGTTCACGCCTCACGCCTTACGCCATCGCCGCCGGCTTGCTCACCGCCGCGATGCTATGCATTATGGGCAACATGGGTGGATTGATGGGTGCGCTGAAGTGTGTGAACGCGCTGCCACAATCAGTCTGGCAATGGTTGGATGTCTATCAAACCGCCAATCGAATCTTTACCTGCGACCTCGGCTTTATCCCACGCACCGATTTTTACAGCTGGTGGTGGGACTGGGCGCGGGTGGTCAAAGACTATCTGCCCAATGGACAACCGTGGGACATGATCACCGAAAGCCCCATATTTAGTTTTGTGTTGGGCGACAATCACCCGCACGTGTTGGCGCTCCCGTTTGTGCTGTTGGCCGTGGCCATGGCGATCAACTTCGCAACACAGCGAGACCAGAGATCGGAGTTAGCGCAAGACCCTACCCCTGCGCCAACCCTCATCCCTCATACTTCATACCTCTCCATCCTACTCGCCGCTATCGTCGTAGGTGGCCTCTCGTTTCTGAACACTTGGGACTTCCCTGTTTATGGCTCACTTGTCATCGGTGGACTCTTGCTGGGCGCAATGCAAAAGCCCAATCGCCAATCACCACCCAATTCTCAACGCTTCGCGTCAATTCTCAATTCTCAATTGCTTCCAGCCGCGATTCAGGGCGCGCTCATCATGCTGCTCGGCTATGTCCTATACCTGCCGTTCTACAGCACGTTCTCATCGCAAGCGCGCGGGATTGGGATCAACTTATTCAACGCAACCCGCCTGCCGCAGTTTGCGCTCATGTTTGCGCCGTTCTTGGTGATTGCCATCGGCTATGGCTGGCAACAGTTGCGCGCCAGCCCTACCCCACGTGCCGCACTGATTCGGCAGATCACCGCTTTTGTCGGGATCGTGATCGCCGGATGTGTTTTGGTCGTGCTGCTATTCGGGCTTGTCTCGCGCCCCGGTCGTGAACTACTCAACGAGCTGCAAAGCACTGGCCAAGTATTGGGCATCCCACGTGACCAACTCTCACAAAAGCTTGTCGAACGCGCCAGCAACCCGTGGACCGCAATATTGTTGATTGGGTTTGCCGCGATTGCGGCCACACAAATTTATACGTCATTGGTAGAGACGCGCTTACCGCGCGTCTCTACGACACCTGCCGACACCGAAACCCCCATACCGCAAACCATGCAATCCTTCGACACCGCCCACATCATCGTGGCAGCGCTATTTGGGGCCGGGGCAGTGCTGACACTCGCGCCAGAGTTTATCTTTCTGCAAGATTTGTTTGGTAATCGTATGAACACGGTGTTTAAGTTCTACTATCAAGCCTGGACGTTGTGGTCGGTGGCCGGCGCGTTTGCGCTGCTGTCGCTGTGGGCTTCGGCGCGCAAGTCGGATCGTGTTTTCGCCATCCTGGGTAGCGCAGTCGTCGCAGCGGGTTTGCTGTGGGTGCTGATGGCGCCGCTTTCCAAAACCAACCAATTTGCGACTAAACCGACCCTCGATGGCGCAGCTTATCTGCAAAACAGCAACACCGATGATGCTGCAGCCATCGACTGGCTAAACCGAAACGTGGACGGCGATCCGGTCATTGTCGAAGGCAACAAAAAGGGGGCGGGCTACGACTACATTGGGCGCATCTCTGCCTTCACTGGTCTGCCTGCTGTGCTGGGCTGGGGCGGCCACGAAAACCAGTGGCGTGGCAACTACGACGAACCCGGCAAACGCGAGCCACTGATCGAACAGCTCTACAACACGACCGACCCCATCGAAACGCGGAACATCCTTGCCCAGTTCAACGTCCGCTATGTGATTGTGGGCGAGACCGAACGCAACCAATACACGCCCGAAGGCCTGAGCAAGTTCGATCAACTGTGTGGCACGGCGTTTAAGAAAGGCAACACGGTGATTTACGCATGTCAATGATTTTGACGCCCGGAGACCTCCCGTTGGACAACGACGCTAACGTGCAGCCTGTGCCTGCGCCATTGGTCAGCCAACTCACATATGAGCACTTGCTATGGGTGCTGATCGGCGTGCTGGCGGCTGGTCTGCGTCTGTGGTTTCTAGACACTACACCGCTGAACAACGCCGAGGCCCACCAGACATTGCAAAGTTACACGCTGGCCACCCTCGGCAGTGCTACCCTCAGCAATCCCTTGTTCGGCACATTGCAAGCGTGGCTATTTGCCATCAGCAGCGCCAACGAGTTTACAGCCCGTTTGATCAGCGCACTGGCTGGGACTGCCCTCTGCCTGCTACCAATTTTGATCCGCGAATCGCTAGGGCGCGGTCGGGCGCTGGCCTTGAGCGCGTTGCTGGCGCTCTCACCCACCGTGTGGTTTGTGTCACGCCAAGCGGATGGTGCGTTACTGGCCTGGACACTGGCCCTTGCCCTATCGCTCATCTGGCGCGCGGGCCGCGATACGCTTAGCGCCCGCGCGGTTTTGGTGGGACTGCTACTGGCATGTGGCGCAGATGCCATCTCACCGTTGCTGGTCTGTGCGGTTGTATTGGCAGTGACCAGTGAGCGCGACACGACAAACACGCCGCTCATTCAAGTAGGCCAGATTGTGATCGCCATAGCCACATTTGTGCTGGCCAGCACCGGTTTGCTGATGCACCCGGCCGGTTTGGGCAGTGTATTTGGCGGCCTCGCCGAATGGTTTAAGCGCTTGACCACTGCAGACACATTATCGTTCGGCCGGGCCTTCATGGGCTTGCTGATCTACGAGTTACCGATCATTATTGGGGCAATTGGAGCCATCGCCATGTTGATTAGTACTCGTCGGATTCAGCGCGACGAATTGCGCTGGTTAGCTTGGATAGGCGCAGGCTTAGTCCTGCTTGTTTTGACCCAAGGCCGCAGCGCGATTGACGTCTTGCCCATTGTGATTGGGCTGGCTGGGTTCGCGGCACATGGCCTGAATTGGCTGTTTAACAGTCTTCGTCGGCATGGCAAATGGTCGTTCGAGGGGAGCTATACCGCGTTGGCGTTTGTCACCTTTATCTCCGCTGGGCTAAGCATCCGCCAATATGCCAGCACCAGCGAAGCCTCCTGGCTGATGTTAGTGCTCCTTAGCGTAGTGCTGTCTGCGGCGGCCATTACCAGCACCGGCATGTTGGGCGATATGGGTATAGGTGTGCGTGCTGTCGTTGCAGGCTTGGCCCTCAATCTACTCTTGTATAGCGTGGCTACGGGTGTTCATCTGAATTGGGTGAAACCCAACAACCCGACTGAGCCGTATGTCACAGATGCCGTGCCAAACGATTTGCGCGTGCTGGCAGAGATGGTGCAGACAATCTCAACCCGTTCACAAAGCGACCCAAATATGATGTCGGTGCAAGTGCAACGTAGCGCACCCGCGTCGCTGGTATGGGCCTTGCGCCATCAGTCCGAAGTGCTACTGACCGAAAACACTGGCGACAGCGGTGTAGTGATCACCCCGCAGGGTGCACCTCCGGCTGCGCGCGGCAATAGCGGCTATGTTGGCACGGGCTTCATCATTCAAACGCAGGCTTCGTTAGACAGCGTGCGGTGTAATCGCAACCCAACTCAACTCGACTGCGTGCCCCTGGCGCGCTGGTTTGCCTTCCGTCAGGCCGACGCCCCCAGCAACACGCGCTGGGTGGTGTGGGTGCGCGGCGATGTGGCCAACAAAGCGAGTGGCATTCAATAAATTAGAACTTTTATGGCTGAGCTGTTTGAACCAACCCAAATTCCATCAACCCGCGAACCAGAGAGCCCTATGCGTGGCTCCAGTTGGCTGGACAAACCCCTGCTGGCGGCGCTAGACTGGGAGAAGGCGCTATATCTACTCCTGATTGTGCTGGCAGTTGTTTCACGATTGTGGGATGCAGGCGCGCGTGTGATGAGCCACGACGAGAGCTTGCACACCTACTTCTCTTACAAGTTGGCGCAGGGTGAGGGCTTTCAGCATACGCCCCTTATGCACGGGCCGTTTCTTTTTCACATCACCGCGCTCAGTTATTTTCTGTTTGGTGATAACGACTTCACCTCACGCTTGCCCCCCGCCATCTTTGGGATCGTGCTGGTGATCGTGCCCTATTTCTTCCGACAGTGGATTGGCCGTATCGGCGCGCTGACCGCATCGTTTATGCTGCTGATTTCGCCATCGATCTTGTATCACGCCCGCTATATCCGGCAGGAAGAGTTCGTCCTGATCTGGACGGTGCTGACCGCGCTGTGTGTCTGGCGTTACATCGAAACCAAACAAACCGG
>JANMVQ010000151.1:0-5427 GCA_031392845.1 Chloroflexota bacterium | reverse complement strand
AGAGCCTTGTTGAGAAATACTCAGATGCAGACAAGGCGTTCGTGAACCCATTTCTGCCTAAGGGCTAGCCGGCTACGTACATAGCCATGCTTTTTGGTTCATAACCCGACTACGCCATTCGATTGAAAGTTGGATGCTTTAGAAAAAACAACCCGGTTGCTGTCAGCAACCGGGTTGTTTTTTGTGTGGCATATGCAATCGACACAGATTCTCGGCATTACTTCGCCAACTCGCTTTCGATCACCTGCACGAGTTTGGGATCATTGGGTGGGGTTTGGGAGCTAAAACGCGCCACCACATTGCCATCCCGCCCGATCACGAATTTCTCGAAGTTCCAGCCAATATCGCCCACCGGCGGCGCGGCAGTCAGTTTTTGATAGAGCGGCGCGCGGCCTGCTCCATTGACATCGATCTTTTGAAAGATCGGGAACGTGACATCGTATTTGGTGCTGCAGAACGTCAGAATCTCGTCGATCGTGCCGGGTTCCTGTCCCCCAAACTGGTTACAGGGAAAGCCCATCACCTTTAAGCCCTGGGCTTGATACTTCATAAATAGTGATTCAAGACCCGCATACTGCGGGGTAAGCCCACATTTGCTGGCCACGTTCACAATGAGCAACACATCGCCTTTATAGGCACTCAGCGCAACATCCTCATTTTTGACAGATTTGACGACTTCATTCAACACATTCAAATTAACATTAGACATTCGCTAATCATACCGGCGAAATTAGTGAGGACATATCCGTTCCACCCGCATCAAAATAGGTCGATCGGGGTTTAGCGTAATCATCGGGGCGATATTCACCGGCTGCGAATCGAGTGGGCATAGGCGCACGTGCTGTGCGAGATGCGACACAATAATTTGACCCTCCATCATGGCGAAGGCACTACCAATACACGTGCGCGGACCTAATCCAAATGGCAAATAACCACCGCGTGGGAGCGCCTGCTCGCGCTCAGGGGTAAAACGTTCCGGTCTAAATTCTTCCGGCGAGTCAAAAATTTCTGGGTTGCGGTGGGCGCTGTAAGGCGACACCATCACCCAGGTGTTGGCAGGGATGCGATAGCCGCATAAGTCAATTTCGTGGGTAGTTTGGCGCCCAATCGTAAAGCCTGACGGATACATCCGTAGGGCCTCTTTATACGTTTGTTGGGCCAACGGCAGGTTAGCCATGTCAGCCAACAATGGCGTACGCCCACCCAACTGCATGTATGCCTCGCGCTGCAATGCCTCTTGCAGCATAGGTTGTCGCGCTACATGATAGTGCAGCCAAGTCAACACAGCCGAGATCGTCTCATGCCCGGCTACAAACATGGTGATGGCTTCATCGCGAACTTCCTGGTCACTAAGATGGTCACCTTCGGCAGTGTTCGAGAGCAGCAGCATGGACAAGAAATCCCCATGATCCTGGTCGTGCGCACAGCCACGGCGTTGCCGGATCAACTCATACACAATAGCATCCACTCGTCGAATGGCCGCCTCGCCAAGGCCTCGACCTGGTAGAAAATAGCGGCTCAATGGCAGTGCAGCTTGAGCCGCCACGAGATTCACGTAGTTGAGCGCGATGCCGATATCGGTCGCGAAGCTGTGGGCAATCTCTTCAAGATCGATGCTAAATAGAGCTTTGCCAATGATCCGAAGCGAGAGGCGCTTGAACTCTTGTTGCAGGTCAATGACCTGCCCATGCTGCCACTGGCGCTGCGCAGCATCCACAATTTCAGAAGTCATCTGCTGGTAGAACTGAATGCGCCGGTGATGGAAAGCCGGTGCAACCAGCTTCCGGTGTTTGGCCCACAGATCACCCTCATTGATTAATAAGCCCTCGCCTGTAAACACGCCCAGGCTCTTGATGGCAGCCATTTTGCGCAGGCTGCCAGCGTGTTCAACCAGCAGCGACGAAATCAACTCTGGCTGGTTTACCAACACAATACGCACTGGGCCAGCCGCAAATTGTGCAATACGACCCGCTTTACAGCTGAGTTTGAGTAAAAATGCGCTTGGATTGCGCAAAACTTCTATCAATACACGCCAATCATTGCCCAAATCAAGTTTCGGAATCTCCCGTGTCCATGCCAATGTCAATGCCATTACATCCATCCAGCGTTCTAAAATTCCCAGCAACGCTACACCAACTATAGACCAAACACCTCAGTCGATGGATGGGACCGCAAATAGGATTTTCGAACTACCGCAGCACACCGCCTGTCTCAGGCAACAATGGGGTCAGTATCGGCGTCAATGGAAAGGTATCCAGCACAATATCGCGCACTTTGCGCAGCGGCGGACCAAAGCTCACCGCACGTCGTGCGGGGGAATTGGGGTAGCCGCCATCGAATGGGCGCGTCCCGAAATACAGTTGCTCATTGCTAATCACTGCGACATCGTATTCAACAAAGAGTCGCCGCATGTCGATACTCAGCGGGCGGCAGCCCCGTGTGACTTCCAAGTCTTGCTCGGCCCCAACGCTGTAGGGCAACACTCCGCACAGCCCTGCTTGAGTAAAATTTATATCGTCGGTGGCACTTGTCGTAAGCGTCGTGAGATAGGCCTTACGCCAGATAAACTCCACCTCGCCTGCGCCAGGTGCTAGGAAAGATGCATTGCGGACCACAAAGGTGCCTTCAACCCTTAGGCGCAAAATCGGCACAATGCAACTGCCATCTCTGTAAACCGTCAATTTTTGCTCAAACTTTGAGCCTTCTATCGTCAGGGTGCGTTGCGCAAAGGGGCCACCGGGTCGAGACTCGCAGCCAAGGCTGGACCAGATGGCGGTATAAGTTAGGACGGTCTGGGCTTGAATAGGCTGCACCATGGATAGGGTTATCGCAAGTGCGCATAGGATCAATGCAGTTTTTCGCTTGTTCATCATCGCGTTTTGGTCATTCTATCGCGTGTGCCGAGCCAATAACATGTGTTTCTAAGCGGTGCGGCCGAGAAGACTGTGCGCCAAATCCTGTAAGGTCGTCGCAGCAGCATTACTCAGCATGGCAGCGCTGTGGCTTTCCATAGCGTGACCATAGGCAGCCGACGCAGCTTGCTCGGTATAAGCCCGTCCACCCAAATCGTTGATTCGCTGCTTCAGCCATTGCACATCGTCCGCCGTGAGTCGGTCTGCACCAAAATAGCGGGCGCGCAAGACTGGATCATGATCGGCGGCGAATAAAATCGGCAAGGTTTTTTTGCGATTGACCAAATCACCATCGCGTTTGCCGGTGATGGTGGGGTCGCCCCAAATACCCAACACGTCATCCTGGAGCTGGAAAGATAAACCCAGATTGCGCCCAAATTCACCCAGTGCGGCTATTTGTTTTGGCGCAGCACCCGCGATAATCGCGCCTATTTCGCAACACGCTTGAATCAGCGCGGCGGTTTTCCCCTCAATCATCTGCATGTAGTTGGCGGCAGTCACATCACTGCGCGATTCAAATCCAATGTCCATGTGCTGGCCCATGGTCAGATGCAGGCACATGCACTCAAACACGCGCCAAGCTTGCAGGATGTTGCCCGGCAAAACGCGATCTGTGGATAAACTTTGTAGTGCCAGGTGCGCATGGGCATACATGGCATCGCCCATGTTAATTGCATGTGGTACACCCCATTCCTTCCAAAGCGTTGGGCGGCCGCGGCGCAGTTCATCACCGTCTTCGATATCGTCGTGTATAAGTGAAAAATTGTGCAGTAGTTCTACTGCGGCGGCGGCAGGCAGTGCCACTTGCGGGTCGCCGCCACATGCCTCGCAGCTCAGTAGCACCAACATTGGGCGGATACGCTTGCCGGCATTGATATGCGTCGGAGTGCCATCGGCATTGGCAAAGCCAAGGTGGTAGCGCAGCATGGTAGAAAATGCATCGGGAGGCGACGGCAGTGCAAGCGTGTCATTCACCACGCGTTGCATTTCGGCTTCAACCGCTGGAATCCAGTTGGCGAAATATTCTTGTAGAGACATTAGGTGAAATGATACGCGCAATATTAGCGCCAACAAATAGCGAAATAGCGATCGGCTGGAAAGATAAGTGTGGGACACTGGATGTCACATGCAAAACGACTGGGCAATTATTCATAATTTTCTTCCAGCGGACATTGTTGCCCAATTGGCGGCCGAGAGCCAAGCAATGCGTGAAAATAACGACATGCATGCCGCGGGGATTGGACAAGGTGCTATGCATGTCTTACGCGAAGATGTACGTGGTGATAAGGTTCATTGGCTAGACGAAGGTGCAGCGACATCAGTGCAAACACACTACTGGCAAAAGATGGCCCAACTGCGCGATTCGCTCAACGAAGAATTATTTCTTAGCTTGGTTAGTCTAGAGGCTCATTATGCGGTGTATGCACCAGGTGCGTTCTACCATAAACACTTGGATCGGTTTGCCCATGCCAATGAACGAATTATTTCATGCAGTTTTTATCTAAACGCAGATTGGCCGGCTGAATATGGGGGTCATTTGCGTTTATACATTGAAGGCGGTCATGTCGACATTCTGCCCACTGCAGGAACCATGGTCATCTTTCGCAGTGACACGGTATATCATGAAGTATTGCCCGCCACCCATGACCGTTATAGTTTGACAGGTTGGTTCAAGCGGCGGACGTGATTGTCTTCAAGCACTTATTCCCAAGCTTCAGCAGTGGTTTTCAGTAGCCACTGTCAAGTGCACTCTTGTAACAAAATTCTAGAAGCCGTCTCATAAAGTCGTGAATAATTCTTCTTGCTCAAATATCACAATCAGTCGTGCACTCTAGAAGGGGGAGAAGTCAATTGAATATTGCTCGTAAACTAACAGCAATTGTCTTTGTTATGTCGATCCTGCTTGGATCGGCGCAGCACTTGCATGCTGGGGTGGTCATCCCACCCAAAAACACCGAAGTGAGTGACTCTGGCCTCGGCACCGAATACGCCGGTGACCTTGATGTAACCAGCGCCGACGGCAAGCTCTACGCGGTGTGGCGCGATGGTCGTCGCACTGGCAGCAGCGTCGAATCCGACATTTACTTTGCCTCGTCCGCGGACGACGGCGCGACGTGGAGTCAGAATCGCCGTGTCAGCAACACCGACTATGTGGGTTTCACGGATGGCAACTTGCGCAATTATCTGCCGACCGTTGTCAAATCCTAACCCAATCTAAGCGGCAGCGTCTTCAACCCGCGCAGTGCGACATTGCCTCGCCATTCCAGCGTTTTCGGATCGACGGCAAACTTCAGGTTGGGGAAGCGGGCGAGCAGCGCGCCAAAGGCCACCCGCGCTTCCAAGCGGGCCAAGGGTGCGCCCAAACAATAGTGGATACCAAAACCAAACGCGATGTGTGGATTGGGTTTGCGGGTAATATCGAACTGATCGGCATTGGTGAAGACCCGCTCATCGCGATTGGCTGACGCAATCCCCACCATGATGGTGCTGCCCTTGGGAATGTGCTGTCCATTCA
>JANMVQ010000227.1:0-11211 GCA_031392845.1 Chloroflexota bacterium | reverse complement strand
CGGTATTTGGCCAACATGTTAGGCGGCAGCAGTTGCCGCTCGACCCAAGCTTGCACACCTTTGTCGGTGAGGGACCACAGGGATTTGTCCACAGAGGACACGGATGGGCACGGAGAAGAACGGATGGATGAATTCCCTCCGTGTTTATCCGTGTCCTTCGTGGATACGCCGGAACGCTGCGCCAGACCTTCTCGACTGAGCTCGGCCAGTGCGCCCTTCACCGAATCGATGGATAAGCCGCTCAACGCCGTGATGAGATCGGTCGCGCACATTGGGGTTTGGAAGAGCACCCGCAACACCGACAGCGCCGATAGACTGCGCTCGTCCAATGGGGACGGTGGACACATGGCTGCTGATGATCTGGATAGGTGTCGACGCACTGGTTTTCGATCGGTTGCTGCGGATGCATTGGCAAATGGATCTGCAATCTGGGCGGCACCATCGCACCAAGCCAACCACTCGGCTTTGCGCAACCCTTGCGCGTATTGTGCGCTGGCAAAGACTGGCGTGTGCACGCCCATGGTCGCGACCAGCCGCAGCACGGACTCGGCACGAAAACGGGTTGGGCAAAGCAGCAAGAGCGTCGGCGGGGCCTGGGTGCGCTGGGCTCGTTCGCGCAAGTAGCGCAGGTGGGACTGCCATTGCAGGGCACTGTCGTCAGGCTGGTCGAGCAAGATATAGCAATGCTGTTTGGCAAGTGTGACCTCAGCGTGCCAGTGCAGGGTTTGTTTGCGGTGGCGGAAGGGGATGGCCCAGCGTGCATCCGATGGAGCAGCAATATCGATGTTTGCCGCTATCAAGCGACGCAGTATCACGGATGGGTTTTGGTGCAGATCAATCACCAGCTTAATGTGCGACCGCCCCAGCGCGAGGTCAATGCATGGTTTATTTAGACAAGATCAGATTCGATTAGCAATTTATGTGGCATTGCTAAAAACGCGTCAAACGTATTACCATTTGCCTATGTCGCAGACCAATCCCCCCAACAACATCAACACCAATGGTGGCACCTTTGTGGGTAGTGGCGTCAATACGGGTGGCGGCAAGTTTGTTGGGCGCGATGAAATCACCCATGTCTTCACGCTGCCCAATAGCGATGATTTGTTGAACTGGTTGCTGCAAACCGCTAAACAGTATCAAAGCCAGGTTAAAGAAAGTAATCCTGAAGACCAAGACATGCTGCAGACTGTCGCGGCGGCAACGTTGCTGCTCAGGGGACAGGCCGCCGACACCACCGGACTGCATGTGCTGAACCAGGTTCGCGCATTGCTCGCCACTGTCATCGCTGCCGAGGGGCCAAAATTTACCCGGGTCAGCGCTGATGCCACCGATCGGGTTGTGCCGGTGCTGTTGGGCCAAGCCATTTGTGCGGTATTTCTGAGCGCACATAAGCCGACGGGTTGGGACGCCGCGCTCAAACAACTCACCTCGCCAGCGCTAATCGATGAGATCGCGGCGCTCGTTCAAGACCGAGGCGACCAGTCTGCGGCGTGGTTGGGCATCGAGATCGAGCAGCGCATGGCGCACGAGACCCACCGAGCGGCCTGCGCCCACTTGTTGGCCGACCTGTCCGACCCAGCCCAAGGTCTGCCCGTGGTCGCGCACTTGCTTACGCTGCGCGATGGGCAGCGGCCCAGTGGCATTGTCGACCCACAAACGCTGCTGATCGCGATCGTTGCCGGCGCTGCCGGGGCCTCGTTGCTTATCGGTGGTATCGCGGTGGCGCTGTGGGTGGGGCAAGTGCTGCGTATTGATGTGTCCACGGCCGGATCAAACTCGTTGAATTTGGTGTCCGCGCCCGAAGGACAGCCACAGCCGCCAGGCCTCGCAGATCAACCCCCACAGCAAGCCGCCCCACCTCCGGAGCAGAAATCATCTTCGGGTGGTCGACGCTATTCACCTGATCACAGATTACCAATGCCGCCTACCAATACGCGGCTACCCTACATCGTCAAACTGGCCGACTTGTCGCCCAACCGCAACCTACCACCTATCCTCGCACAAATGGAGTTCTGCTTTGTGCCGGAAGGCAACTTCCTGATGGGCACACTGCAAAATGATCCGGATGCTTGGGGTGATGACGAAAAGCCCCAGCACACGGTCTACGTTTCCTCCTTCTATATGGCGCGTTACCCTGTCACCGTGGAGCAATTTGGCGTGTTCGTCGAAATGGAGCGCTATCGCACTGAGGTTGAAGACACAAAAGATGGCTATGTGTATGACGGGAAGACGAAGACATGGAAGACTGATCCAGATGCGTATTGGCGTCGACCACGCGGGCGCGGCAGTGATATCCGCACCAAAGCTAATCATCCGGTCACGCTGGTAACAGCCCGCGACACTGATCGACTGGCCCAATGGCTGGCCAATCTGGCAAATTTGCCCCTTCGGTTGCCGACAGAGGCTGAATGGGAGAAAACTGCGCGTGGCACCGATGGCCGAAAATACCCGTGGGGGTCACAAGCACCCACAGCGCAATTGTGCAATTTCAACAACTACAAGCAAGATACGACGCCAGTCGGAGATTACTCGCACTGGGGTGGCGATAGTCCCTATGGTTGCGCCGACATGGCGGGCAACGTATGGGAACGCTGTGCGGATGCATACGATTCCGATGTCTATAAACACCGCACTGCGACTTTGGTTCGTGATCCATTTACGTATGTGGCAGGTAATAGCCGCGTGTTGCGCGGTGGCGCGTTCAGCAGCAATGCACGGAGCGTGCGTTGTTGCGTCCCGCGTCGGCTGGTTCGACGTCCACGGCAGCGATGTTGGGGTGCGGTTGGCGGTGTCCTCAATTTCTCTTCATACCTCTGGGCGCTGACACGTTGACCTCTGCAGCTCTGATAAATGCGCGAAGCGCAGCTCTGAACTCTGGGTGGGAGTTTAAGAGGGAGGGTGTGCCCTCCCTCTTACCGCGCGAAGCGCGGAAAAAGGTGTTTAATGTGCGTTCAGTCATGTGATGGCATTCACGCGACATTGGCATGGGCCGATGCCGCGAATGCGGGGGCAAGCCCAAACGCCGCGTGTTGCGCGGTGGCGCGTTCAACAACAATGCACGGAACGTGCGTTGTGCGTCCCGCGACGACTGGAACAACGACCACAACAACAATGTTGGGGTGCGGTTGGCGGTGTCCACACTTCTCTGTGTCCTGCCGGAAATGTGGTGCGGTTGATCCAAAACTTGTGGTTTTGGAACTGCTTCGCCAACGAGGCATTTGAAGAGAAATGGCGGGGCTTGTTCCTGGCCTCTTCGTTCAGTGTGCGAAGGGGGCATATACCAACCGCCGCGCCTCCTCGCGCAAGACGCCTGAGGCGCGGCACCTTTTATAGTGCACTCACCCGCCGCGTCTCCACCCCAAACACCCGCGGCACCCCATCCCGCACCCGCACAAAGCAAGCATAGTCCGCCAGCCCAACAATATCCGCCGCCGTCACGGTCAGCCGATCCACATCGCCCACGCACAGCTCACGCGCCATTACCTCGGCATCCTCCGCGCCGCAGCGGAACGCAGGCAGCAGATTGGTATCCTTCTGCGTACCAAACGAAATCGCCCGTATAGCGAACACCCGCTAAAATCAGACCAGAGGTGAATACGATGACCCACAAACAAGTGATCGATGAAGTCAAACAATGGCCGCCAGATCAGAAATGGTTACTGTTAGAGGCGTTGCTGCACGATCTGCGCCCAATGGCGGCAAGTGTTCCAACCCGAGCAACGCCACGCCTGTCACCTCAGGCACGGTTGGAGATCGCCCGCCGTTTTCACGGCTCTATTCGCCCAAGCCACGGCCCGGTGCCAACCGACGACGATGTGCGCCAGATTATTGATGAAGCGCGCATGCACAAATACGCCTAAACCATGCGCGTGCTAATTGACACCAACATTTTGCTGGACGCCGCTTTGTCGCGCGAACCATTCGCCGAGGCCGCCCGCCAAGTAATCGAGGCATGTGCGCGAGGGGACGCCGACGGCATCATCGCGGCGATCACGCCCCTGAATGTCTTTTATGTGGCCCGAAGAACTGTCGGCAATGACGAGGCGCGGGAGATGGTGCTTCGCCTGCTCGATCTTTTTGAAGTGTGTCCATTGGGTGAGGCTGCTTTGCGCGCTGCCTACGAATCTGGCCAAGCCGATCTAGAGGATGCCACGCAATTGGCAGCAGCCTTGGCCGTGGGGGTCGAAGCAATCGTGACCCGCGACCCGCGTGGGTTTGCACATGCAGCCATTCCTGTATTTTCACCGAGTGATTTCCTTGCGCAGTTATCGAAATAACATTGGCACCGGCGACTCACTTACTCGGATTTTCGCGTCTTCACCCCAAACACCCGCGGCACCCCGCCGCCATCCCGCACCCGCGCAAAGCAGGCATAGTCCGCCAGCCCAACGACGTCCGCCGCCGCCACGGTCAGCCGATCCACCTCGCCCACGCATAGCTCCCGCGCCATCACTTCGGCATCCTCCGCACCACAGCGGAAGACAAACAGCGCATTGACATTGGCCAGCCACGCCGCCCGCGTCCGTCGCCCCGCTTCGCTCACCGCCAGCGCCTCCAGCGACTGCGTGCCCAAGCACAACTGCGCCCCATACTTGGCCAACTCGCTCAGCAGCTGCGCATAGTCCGCGCCAGGGATAGATTGGAATTCGCCGACGAGGGCGGCGGTGTCGCTGCCGACTGTGCCGGCGGCGAGATCGATCAGCAAGATCTCGCCGTTGTTGATGATCTTGGGCAGGTCGATGCCGCTGTCGGGTTGACCAAAAATCCCACTGGCGACATCGGACAAGATGAAGTGGTTGATCTTCTTGGTCACCGGCGTGATCATCTCGACGAGCAAGCGCGGGTTGACCCGCTCGTAGTAATCGACCGCCTCGGCCCACCACGTCAACAGCTTGACCCGCGCCGGGTGCTTCACTGGCAGCGCGCCCAACGCCATGTCGCGCACCGCCTTGTCGGTCAGCACCGCATTGACATCGAGCAAGGTGAACTGCTGTGGGCGGATCTGGCCGTGCCGATCCGTATACCAGCGCGCCGCCAGCCCAACGCTGGGTGTGGCATCCAGCTTGCGCGGCGGCGGATGCATCACGCATAGTGCGATGTAGATCGCATGCGCGGCCTCGTCGAGCGCCTTGGCTTTTTGCGCTGCATCCAGCTTGGGGTCGGCACGAATCTCATCCAATGCCTCAAACAGCCTCGCAAAGCGCTTGTGCAGCTTTTCGCGCGAGGGCCGCGTGGGCGGGGCGATTTGCCGAAATGCCACGATCAACTCGTCCAACATCTGCCACACCTGCGCATCGATGGGGCCGTGGGTGAAGGCCGTGCGTGCTCCGCCCAATACCCTGCTGGCAGTGATGTGCCACTGTTCAAAAACGTAGCCCTCGACCATGACCTCGTTGGCGTGCAGCAGCGTCAGCAGCGCCCCACGCAGGCAATCTGTCATGCGCGGCCCCCAGTTCTCACTCCAAATCTCGCGCAGCGTGCCGATGATGTCGTCGGCTTGTTTGTCGATGGGCCGAAGCGAAAGCCCTCTCCCGCCAGCGAGAGAAGGTTGGGTGAGGGCGGGCCTTGCGCGATCCAACAAATTCAAACTAATTGGATTGTCGCGCTCATCGAGCGACCAATACGTCATCTGCGGCTTGCGCTGTGGCGGCACCAGCGCCGCCACTTGTTGGGCTAAGGAGCGATGCGGGTCGATCACAATCACCGCCGCGTCGGGGTCGTTGGCGCTCACATCGCTGGCCAAGATCGCCATCAAATTGCTCTTGCCGCTTTGGGTCTTGGCCACAGCCCGATGTTGCCGCGTAGGCTTGCACGGGCAAGCCGTGCCGCCACAATTTGACCCGCCGCGCGCGATTGGCCAATCCACACCCCATCCTCGGCCAACACCCCGGCAGGCGCAAGCAACTGCCGCGACGAGGTATACGCGATGCCCTGCACCCCCACCTCGCCATGCGGCAGATGCCACAGCGCCGCCAGCTCGCTCACATTCAAGATGCAAGTCACTTTGACCGAGTGCTGCATGCCAATCAACGTCACGCTGTTACCGCATAGCGCCACAGCGTTTTCAACCGCCGCCGTGATCATCATCAAGTGCGGTCTAATCTTGGCAAAGCCATAGCGCCGCTCGCACAATTGCAGCGCGTCGATAATCTGTTGCGTCATGTTGGGCGCAGCGATGACCAAGATCAGCCCGCCCACCACGCCCAAGATCGACATCATTGAGCGCGCCACCACCTGCGAAGCGCTCATCGCGCTGCCCAGAATGAGGTTGACTCCCACCCACGCGCCACCCAACACAGCCGCACCGCCACCCAAGAGAAAGACGATCTCCAACCCTTTGGTGACCAGCGTGGTGATGACACCATCGGCGGCGTAAGCCGGTTGGGCGATGGCGAGGGCCAGAGACGCGAGACACATCATGCGATAGATATTGGCAACAGCAACGCGCATATTCATTGGTTGTTTGGGTCTTATAAAAGTTATTCTCCGCTTCATGATTTGATCTCTTTATATGTTGATCGTTCTCACTACGGCACCAGTGGCTGCACAAACACCCCGCCTAAATCGCTCACAATTTGCGGTGCGCTGATGACCAGCACCAGTGCCAACACGACACCCCCACTGGCACAGCCGCCGCATATAGCGGCAATCCAATCCGATTGGCCATGCAATAACGCCCACCGCAGCGCTACACCAATCCCAACGGAAATGCTTAGGCTGAGCGCCACACACCACCACAACATGGGCGAGCTAGATCGGTGCGGCATGTCACTTCACCAACACCGATTGGCTTTGCAGGATCGGCACTTGAATCGGCCCACAGCTTTGCCCACCGACAGCATCTTGCGGCACGCGTGCGCCGCTGACCGGAATATCCGGGATCACAATCGCTGGCCCCTCCACCCACGGCGAGATGATCTCGCTCGCCCGAATGGCGGTGGCGCGGCACTCATGGGTATCCTTTGATGGGCCTGTCGACCGAGCTGGTCTCGTAGACATGCCGGATGCTACGGCCAGTGCGCTGGGCCTCGATGCGGCCGCCATCTGCACCGATATGGCCGAGGTTCCACGGGCGCTCATCCATCTGCCATGTGGCATCGCTCTGGTCGGGCTTGCTGCACAGCCAAGCCAACTGCCCGCGATAGCCAATGACGGTATCGCCGCAGTGATCCCACGGCTCGGGCACACTCACGCTGTTCTGCGCACTCGGCCCAGCACAGGTGCTGACGATGCTGAGCGCATGCGGCAAACTGACCAGCCCATACGGATACGGCGTGCGCGCCACACTTGGGCAGGGCAGGGCCACCTCGACCGTGAGGCGGCCATACTTGCACGCATAGCCATAGCCATTGCCGCTAGGGCCACACTCCGGCATGAGCGGCTCGCTCACGCCATTGGCCCAGGCACATTGAGTGCAGCCCTCCGGTGGGCAGTCACACTTTTTGCCGGGTGGGCATTGCAGCCGACGCGTGCAGCCACCGGCGCCGCATTGCCCACGGGTCACGCTTTGTTGGGCGCCATTCTGGGTGCAGGTCTTGGCCACGGTCACCGGTTGGCCGATCAGGTAGCCATTGCCGCCGCCACACCCGGCGTTGTAATCGCAATAGGTGCGGCGGACGTTACCGCCATTGCCCACCGCTTGGCAGGCGCTGGCATAGCCGCTGCCCTGCGTATTGCAGGTGTAGCTGCAACGCTCCACGCCGGTTACGCCGCAGCGGGTCACCTCGAACTGGCTGCCCGGTTTGCAGATTGGCCCCGACGCACGGCTGGTGCAGGCCGGGTAGTCGCCCACCGTGCAGGCGGTGTTTTGGCACAGCACATCGTTGCCGTTTAGCCAATTGCACTGGTAGCAGCCGCTGCAACTGCCGATGTTGGCGATGCGCTGGCAACTGTAGTGGCGGGCATCCGGCGGGGGCGCGGGTTGGGCCAGCGCCGATTGGGTATGGCTGGCGAGCATCAGCGCGAGGCTGGTCGCCTTTGTCATTCTTCGCCATTGGGTCATGGAGATGAGGGTAGTGCGGATGGCGAGCAGTGTGTCTATCACATATACAATCGCGGCAACAACGGCGAAAATCTGTTTCGTGAGGAGCGCAATTACCGCTATTTTCTGCAGCTTTATGCCAAACACGTAACACCTGTTGTCGACACTTTTGCCTACTGTCAAGGCTTCAATAAGACATATGGCAGAACGGGCAGCCTATTTGAAAACAGCTTCAAGCGCACCATTGTTAACTCCGAGCGTTACTTTACGGCTCTGCTGTTTTATATCCACTTCAATCCGCAAAAGCACGGTTTTGTCACGGATTTTCGTGATTGGCCCTGGTCGTCGTATTCAACTTTACTGTCCAGCCAACCAACGAAATTACTGCGCGCAGAAGTCATGCGATGGTTTGGCAATGCCACCGGTTTTAACGCTTTTCATCAAGGTGTTGTCAACGAGAAAGCTATTCAGTCGTTGATTGCCGACGATTTTGAGTAGCGCCGCCAACCCTCACGGGGTGAGTGCCACAAACCCTCACAGGGTTCGGAACCCTGTGAGGGTTAGCACGAAATTCAGCTTGCCAACGTTGCAAATCACTCTAAAATCCAGCTTGTCGTTGCAGCGATAGGTGCAACTATTTATCGCGCTTAACAAGAGTGTCATTCAGGAGGAATTTACATGGATCCAGTCACCCTCATTTGGACCGCTGTCGTCTCAGGTGCAGCCGCCGCTGCTGGCAAAGTGGCAGGCAAGGCGATTGTCGATAGTTATAACGGCCTCAAGAACCTCATCGTGGGTGCAGCCGGCAAAGCCGCTGCTGCTATTGAATCGCTAGAAGCACGCCCAGATTCCGAGAACCGCCAAGGCACGCTGAAAGAAGAACTTGAAGACGCAAAAGTCGCCCAATACCCAGACATTCTTAGCAGTGCCGAAGCGCTTCTTAAGCTGATTGGTGAACATGCACAGACCGGTGGCGAAAATTATCAATCGATCGTAATTGGAGACGGTGCTAGTGCGCAAGGTAAAAATTCAAAAGCAGTAGGTAAAGGAGGCATATTAGTTGGTGGCAGTGTCAAAGGCAAACTCACCACCAGCAGCGCCTCAGTAGAGAGCGAAGACGACGAAAAATGACCCAAAGCCGCCAACAACGCCTGCAAAAACTCAAGGCCCTCTACGAGCAGGGCCATCTCACCCACAGCGACTATGCAGCAATGTTGGCCGATATGGGCGCGACCGCTGCCGAGCTACACGGCAGCGGCGCCATCGCGCAAGGTCATCACGCCAAAGCCGTGAGCGCAGGCGCGGTGCTGGTTGAAGGCAACGTCGGCGGTGGCATCTCCATTACCAACAACCGTTACGATGGCCCACCCCCCACTGACGATATCGACAAGCGCCATATCTACCTAAAGGTGCTGGCCCGCATGGTCAGCCGGTTGCCGATGCGCACTTTCGACGCTGGCCAAAGCAGCGCGACCGGGGCGCAGCAGGAGATCAACCTCGCGAATGTCTATACCGAGTTGGACACCACGACCCAAGTAGAAGATGAGCGGGCCAAAGAGAATAAAGATAAGCGCGAGCAGGCTGGCCTGCCCGAGCGTGCGACCCGCCCACTGCGAGCGCTGGAGGCGCTGAACCAACACGCCCAACTGGTGTTGCTGGGCGAGCCGGGCAGCGGCAAGTCCACCTTCGTTCACCATGTGGTGGCCTGTCTGGCGCTGCTGGGCACGGAGCCGAATGCACTTGGCATGGAAGCGTTCAACCGCGATTGGCAGGTGCGCCCTGCACCGCTGCCGGTGCGGGTGATCTTGCGCGATTTCGATGCTTGGCTGCGCAGCCAGCTGCCAACCCCGCGCCGAGCCCAGCCTCATCACTTGTGCGATTTCATCGCTCAGCAACTCGATCAACAGAATCTGAGCTTCGCCATGCCGTTGATTCATCAGGCATTAGATAAAGGCGCGGCATTTATTCTGCTAGATGGTCTGGACGAAGTGACCTCGGTGCCGCAGCGCGTGTTTGTGCGCGACGCTATCCACGCATTGGCGGCGCGCTATGCGGACAATCGCTATCTGGTCACCTGCCGCACTTGGGCCTATCAGAAGCCTGATCCTGGCCAGCCCGATCTACGCCTAGATGATAAGCAATTTCCGACGGCTGAGTTAGCCCGCTTCGACGACAAGAAGATCGAGCGCTTCGTGGTGGCGTGGCACACCGAGTTGGTGCGGGCCGACAAGCTGAGCCAAGCCAAAGCCGACTTCCTGCAACCCAAGTTGCTAGATGCGGTGCGCAACCGGCGCGACCTGAAACGCCTCGCCCCCAACCCGCTGCAACTGACCCTGATGGCGTGGGTGCATACCTTTGACGAGGCCCTGCCCGACAAGCGCGCCAAGCTGTATGCGCAGGCATTGGACTTGTTGCTCTGGAAATGGGAAGCCCACAAGCGCGACGATGGCACACCCACCCTGCAAGATTTGGTGACCGGGGTGGACGCTAGCGCCGGCAGCGGCAAAGACGCGATCGAGCGCGAGCTGGCCAAGGCCGCCTTTGAGGCGCATGCCCAGATCACCCCGGCGGAACAGGGTGACAACCCGGAGAAGCTGGCTGACTTGAGCGAGCCCCGTCTGAAGGCCGCCATCGCCAAGCTCAAACGCGATGGGCAGGGCAAGCCCGATGAAAACTTCGCCCGCGATGTGGTCGATGCCATCAAAGAGCGCTCGGGCTTGCTGGCCCAGCGCCTGCCCGAGACGCTGACCTTTCCCCACCGCACCTTTCAGGAATATTTGACCGCGCTGTGCTTATTGCAAGGGGGCGACTTTGTCGTGCAGGCCAATACTTTGGCCGAGCAGTTTGCGGTCTGGCGCGAGGTGATTTTGCTGGCGGCAGGCTACGAGGCGCATGTCAGCAAGCTGGGGATTGCCAACTCGCTAGCCCTGGTGCGCAAACTGTGCCCGGCCCAATTACCCAATACGGATGTGGTGTGGCGCAAGGTGTGGCTGGCGGGTGAGGTGCTGAGCGAGATCGGTGCCACCCGCGCCGAGGCGATGGATGACGAGACGGTGACACGCGTGCGCGAGCGATTGGTGACGCTGATCGAAGGGGCACACCTGCCTCCCGCCGAACGCGCCCAAGCCGGCAATGCGCTGGCCCACATCGGCGACCCGCGCCAATATGTGACCCAGTGCGATGCCATGCATTTTCAGTTTGTGCCGGCGGGCAAGTTTGTGATGGGCAGT
>JANMVQ010000138.1:0-17760 GCA_031392845.1 Chloroflexota bacterium | reverse complement strand
CTCATCGAACACACCACGCAGAACTTGATACTTCAGCCCCAACCCTTTTACCATTCCGCTATCTGTCATTGCTACAGTTACCCTCATGGCCCTGCTTTACGCAAGTCGATTTCAATCAGGTTATTGTTGCGCCCTGCCTAACCAGATAAAACGCCAACCGTCCTTAAGGCTATTTTGAAGGGACTGAGCCAGGAACAGATCATCACCCTGCGCGACGGCACTGACGGCTGGAACATCCTGTTTATCCTGTGCCATTTGCGTGACTTGGAAGAAATCTACACCCAACGCGTTCGGGATCTACTCGCGCGGCCGAACCCGATCTTTCGCACCGTCTCGAACGAAGCGTTGGTTCAACAGAATCATTATGGCGAGCAACCCTTTGAATCCGTGCTCGACGAGTACTGCGCGCGCCGCACCAAGCTCATCACATTACTGGAAACGGTCACCGAAGATCAATGGTTGCTGTCGGGAACGCACCCCAGCCAGGGGCCGGCCACCCTGCTGGATGTGGCCGTGAACTGCGGTCTGCACGACATCGATCACATCGAACAAATTACGCATTGTGCGTGATTGTCGTAGAGACGCGAAATTTCGCGTCTCTACGACAATCACACAACATGGCATCCATATAATCCTACATAGGAGAACCCAATACACAAATGGCAAATTTCGCCTTGCTGAAAGACCTGATACTACCGAACAAAACCAAAATCGTCCTACTGGTGATGGATGGCGTGGGTGGCCTGCCGCGCCCAAGCGACGATAAGACCGAGCTGGAAGCAGCCTACACGCCGAACATGGATCGCCTCGCACAAGAGGGCTGTCAGGGCCAGCAATACCCAGTGGATATCGGTATCGCGGGCGGCAGCGGCCCTGGTCACCTCGGCTTGTTTGGTTATGACCCGCTCACCTACGAGATCGGTCGCGGCATTCTCGAAGCAGTCGGGATTGGCTTCCCGGTCACCGACAAAGATGTGTGCGTGCGCGGCAACTTTTGCACCTTAGATGCTGCTGGCCTGATCACGGATCGTCGTGCTGGGCGCATCCCTACTGAAAAATGTGTTGAGCTGGTCAAAAAGATCAACGCTGCCCAGATCAAGCTAAGCGACCCGAATATCACGGTGTTTATGGAGGCGGTGCAGGATTATCGCTTTCTCGTGGTCATGCGCGGCGAGGGCATGAGCGGCAACATCGAAGGCACTGATCCACAGCGCACCGGCGTTCCACCGCTCAAATGCGTAGCCAGTGACGACGCCTCCAAGAAGGCCGCTGCCCTGTTTAACGAGTGGATCGACAAAGCCAGCGCCATCATCAAAAATGATCTACCTGCCAATGGCATGACCGTGCGCGGCTTCAGCACTGACCCCGGTTTACCCAAATATCAAGACGTGTATGGGCTTAAGGCCGGCGCAATTGCGGTTTACCCTATGTATCGTGGCGTTGCATCTCTAGTCGGCATGGATGTCATCCAGCATCATGCCCACACTGTGCAAGAGGAGTTCGAGGTCGCCGCCCAAGTGTGGAGCGATTACGATTTCCTGTTTATTCATGTGAAATACACCGATAGTCGGGGCGAAGATGGCAACTTTGACGCCAAGCAAGCAGTGATCGAAGAGGTTGATGCAGCCCTGCCCACTTTGCTGGCACTCAAGCCGGATGTGTTGGTCATCACTGGCGATCACTGCACACCCAGCCAACTCAAAGCCCACTCGTGGCACCCGGTACCACTATTATTATGGGCACCCGCCACCGTGCGGCGCGACCGCAGCACTAGCTTTGGCGAACGCGAAGCGGCGCGTGGCGGCCTCAGCACGTTCAAAGGAGCCGACATCATGACGCTGGCACTAGCCCACGCCAACCGACTCGCCAAGTATGGGGCGTAATTCATTTCAAGCGGTTTTCAGAATTGAACCGCGCAGAGTCGAGTGTCGCGAGGCTTCAGTTGCTTCACGACACTCGTGGTTCAAAACTCAAGCGGTCAAGGTTCTTCCTCGATCTCAATCCGCTCGGTGCGTTTGCGTGAACGCAACAAGACCATGCTGATCAACAAGAGCAACAACAACAGGCCAACTGAGCCGACGACGCCTGGGATCAGCCACGAGGGCGCGGACGCCGTATTCGCTGCTGCCGCCACATTCGGTAGGCTCGTCAGCTCTCCAGCGCCGGATGGGTCAACTGCGGCCAAAGCACTATTCTGAATCGCAATATCGTTGCTATCCACTTGTCCGCCGTTTATCACCGTAAAGTTGCCATTCATCTTGGCGCGCAGGGCTGGCGTGAGCAGCGCATCTGCAGCGGCTTGTAGTCCGGCCGCGGTGTTGCCCAATACCGCGAGAACCGCATGCTTGTCGCTCCACGGTCCGACCATAAATTCCAAGTAGCCCAGATCGCCCTCGGCGGGCAACTGATATTGCACTGTCGTTTTTGGTGCAATCACCGTATTGGTCCCGGGAGCAAAGGACGCGGGCATCAGGGCGCTGAGGTCATTCAGCAGCGGCAGCATGGCGGGTTGACCCACCACAATCAAATGACGTTGTTCGCGCAAGGGCGCAGGCACACTGTCCGCAAACGCTGTCTCCAACTGAATAACATCCGCCGATGTGCGGGCACCCAACGCAAATGCTAATCTTCCCGCTGTAGCCCAACTCTCTACATCTGTTTTCGGCAACACAAAGGCCACTTCAGACAAATTGGGTTGCTGCACAAACAGACGTGGGAAGGTATTGAGCACCATGCGGCGTGGGAGACGCTCAGCTTGCGCATCTTGCAGCGGCACATGCAAAACACTTTCAGGCCGTATCGTCGCCCATAAATCCGCACCCAAGATGCAGCGCTCGCGCGCGCGCAAATCAGCGGTGATCCGCAGCTCGTTGCGACCGGGCCGGATCGCCGCTTTGGACAAACTAACCCGCGCTACACTCAGGCTAGTGCTATTGTCATCAAATCGCACCGCACCTACATTCTGTCCATTCAGCGCCAGCACAAAGCCAGATTGAGCATAATCTAACAACGGGGAATGCAGATAGGACACATCGATATAAGCTCCCTCTTTGGCGGCTTTGTTGTCTGGCACATCAAAGGTAAAAATGCCGTTGCGTAGGCCGGTGTTTTCAAATTGCTGAATGTCGTAACCGAGATCAAGCAACGTAAATGTCTCTGGCAACGCCGTCCGCGTGATCGGCTGCACTTGGGCAATCACCGCCAGATTGGGCTGATCGCCGGGGCGCACCTGGCCCGCACTCATGGCGCGCCCAGCTTTACTCACGGCCTCGTCACTCTGGCCGCTAATCAATAACACCACCCGCCCACGTCCCCAGGGCGAGCGCGCCAGCTGAATTACGCCGTCGTCAGTGGCAATACCCGCAAACCCACTGCCAGTGTCGTTGGTCACGCGCGGCAGCACCACATCACGCAACATACCAAAGGCAGCTGGTTTGCCCACTAACACAATGTGGCCTTCCGCCCACTGCACTTGGGTCATGCGACTGGCCGTAGTCAGGGTCATGCCCAATTTGCCGGAGGTCATGCGGGCGAAGCCGGCCATGGTGGTCAGGGCGGCGTTCAGTTCGGCGGGGCTGGCCTGGTCGGGGACTACCACCGTGGCGGTATCCATCAAAATCGATTCCTGATATAGGGGCCACGGCAAGTAGCGCAGATCCGGCACCACTGCGGTCTCAGTGTGCAACAAATCAAGCTGGCTGCGAGCTGAGATCAACACCGATATTTGCTGATCGGCAGCGCATTGGGTGTGATCATCCAGTTGCAGGCTGATCACGTGGCGCTCGTTGGGCCGTTTGCCGACCAGTGCAGCGTCGGGAATCTGAATGATGACTTGGCGGTAATCTGGCTGATCCAGCACAATATCCGGCAGTCCGACCCCGTTTACCCCTACATGCAACAGCGCTGGTGTGCGAGGAGTGTTATTGGTGATGGCAGCGCTCTTGGGAAACACAGTGGTCATTCCCAAAAACAAGGTGCCCCCGCCAATCAAAGTCCAGTCCGATGGCAGCGCCAACTCAAAAGACACCGCATCGATGGGGCCTTTTAATACCCGATCCACCTGACGCAATTGTTGCAGTGTCACCGCCGAAACCGATGGGCGCGGCACGAGCGTGGGCATCGGCGTGGGGGTCACGGTGGGTAAAGGCGTGGGGATGGGCGTAGGCGTCTGACGTTGGGCGTATATCTTGCTAGGCGCGCCAATTATTACGCTGCACAACACGATCCAACATAAAAAACGGGGGATGAACTTCATAGAGTGTGCCATGATATTAGGTCACAAATGCGGCCCGACGACTAAAATCGTGGGCATCCTAACCCTATAGCAAAGTCGACCTACGCCGACTTTGCTATGAGCTGCTGCGGCCCGAAGGAGCCGCCAGGTAGAAAACCTCAGCGTGGCAACAACGACCAAACCCGCATTACGGCGGCAGTCAAAAAGATGAGGGCCAAGGGAACAAGGGCCACATAGATAGTCTGATCGATCCACTTGACGCGCGGCCCACGCATCCCTGAAACCAGCCCACGCTGCAGCAGCAACACCAACAACAAAAGCACCGGGATCACGGCAAGTGTTTCAACAGGCCAACTGGCGTTTGCCGAAGCGGTTGTGGAATTGATGGTGGTGATCATGCGTGTGACGCTCCTTTGCGATCGAGATGCCAAACCAGCAACAGCAATGGCACCGTTGCCACAAATACACCGATAATGCCCACCAAAGTCAAACCATATTGTGCGAATGGGTCTGGCTGTAACTGGGTGAGCGGGAAGAGAATCATCGCTGTGCAATTCATTAGTGCATGTGCCAGCGACACACCGACTATGGAACGGGTCCAATACACGATGCAGCCCAGTAACAACGCGACCATCAGCACAAAAGCAAATTGCAGCCAGCCCACACCTAGTGCGGTCATGGAACCCACGCTCATAATGGCATACAAGAGTGCGGTGTAGACAACACCGCCGCCACCATATACCGCCACTGCCTGCGATTGAATGATAGCGCGATAGATGATTTCCTCACACAATGCGGTAATAACCAGCGCCATAGACAGCGGCAGCCAGGCCACCATCGAATCCAAGCCGAGTAACGCACGTACACTGGCCCACGGTGTGGCGTGCAATACATTGGCAGCTGCAATCCCTAACGCCACCCCTCCCGTAGCCACAGCCAAGTTCAGTGAGACATTACCGATGCCAAGTTGCACCTGGCTTTGTGAATGTTTGAACCAGCGCAGTAGCAACATCGCACAAACGATCAGGGGCACAGCAGTCACCAAATGCCAATATTGCACCGGCAATTGGGTAAAAGGCAGCGCCAGAGAGGTCAGGCGCATCAACGGCAACAATATCAAACCAAAATAGAGATTGCGTTCGACATCACTACGGGTAAAGAAGGCACGTTGGACGACCAATATCACCAACAATATTGCATAAATACTCATCGCCAGAACAGGATTGTCAAAGGCGATCAGTAATTCAGGAGCGAAAAATAGCGGGGGGTAAAACCAAAACAGCCATCGACGTGCATTGAGTTCTAATACACGCGTTTCTCCCCTCTCGACTGCCACAGCCTTCTCTCTTGCCTGAGTGTAGTTCATGTCCGTTATGATTGATTTTGAGACACATTATTGAAGCACAATGCGGGGCACGATTGATAATAAGCAAGCTGTGTTGAGCATCACCATGCTTGTCTGTCGATTTCCCCCGTATCGGCCAGTGTTCGTCAACTATCGATAGTCCGGATTGTATCGTGCTTTTGACATGGGCCTAGTGATTCCAGCATGACAATCGCGATAATCAGAACGATGCAAGGCGTTTCTTGAGATAAATTGCGATATGCGCAGCTTAATCTGAAGACTTGTCACCCTGAACATATGAATGGGTCTCGTCGGGCGGCTCGACCATAACAAGACCCGTTATTCAGTTCAGTCAGTTCAGTTCAGGGCAAGTGACTAACTCTTCGAATAACCTTTCGGATGGGCTTGATGCCACTGCCAGGCGCTTTCCATAATTTCTTGCAGACTGGCATATTTTGGTTCCCAGCCAAGTTCGCGGCTAATGGTCTCCGACGAAGCAATCAAGGTAGACGGGTCACCCGGTCGACGTGGGCCGATGACCGCTGGGATGGGATGCCCAGTCACTTTGCGGGCCATCTCGATCACCTCTTTCACGGTGTAGCCTTGGCCATTGCCTAGGTTGTATTTGCGGACTTTCAGACGGTCGAGTGCTTCCATGGCCAAAATGTGGGCCTGCGCCAGATCGACCACATGAATATAGTCACGCACGCACGAGCCATCGCGCGTTGGATAGTCATCCCCAAAAATCGTGATGTGCGAACGTTGACCCAGTGCCACTTGCAGCACCAGTGGAATCAAATGTGTCTCCGGGGTATGATCTTCACCCACTTCCGGTGTGTCACCACAGGCATTGAAGTAGCGTAGGCAGGCGTATTTGAGGCCGTAGATGCGATTGAACCAAAACAATAAGCGCTCAATAAAAAACTTCGATTCGCCATAGGGTGAGCCGGGCACAATTGGGAAATTTTCATCGATCGGGTCATTCATCTTCTCGGGCGGCAGATCAAACAAATTGGCCGTGGACGACAAGATAAAGCGCAGCACATTGTGCTTGACGGCTTCTTCCAACAGGTTCGCAGCGTTCACTACGTTGTCGCGCAGATACATGAGCGGCTGCTCCATACTCTCGCCCACAAGTGTGTACGAAGCAAAATGCATAATGCCATCTATACCTGGATTCTCATCAAAAAGCTTGGCGACTGCGGCCTTATCAGCCAAATCGCCCTGCACAAATTTGGCTTTGGGGTGGACCGCATTGGCATGGCCTTGATATAGGCTATCGAAAACGATCACTTCGTAACCAGCCTTGATCAATTGGCCAGTGGTGATACTGCCGATATAACCTGCCCCGCCCGTGACGAGTATCTTTGAAAGTTGTTTGTTCATGATGCTTCTTGTTTTTGATTTAGTGTTCGATGTTCTAAAACTGTTTGCTCCAGCAAACCTGGGCAGATTCTACACGCAGCGTTTAAAAATTTGGATAAATTTATCGGCAAATGTTCATTGGTATTTGTTAGGATTAGGCTAACTCAGGGGAAGATGAAACATCAAAATTCGATAAACCACCATAAACACATCGGCTGGCTAGCCATCAGTGCCTACGCTATCGTGTTCACCAGCGCATGTAGCAGCGCTGTAGCCTCACCCACCCCGCCAACGGGTGTTGAGATAGTCAAGCCCATTGCTACCTTCCGGTCTACCCAGGCCTCCACAATCGCGCCCACCATTCAAGAGACAGCGGCCCCTGCACAACCCACGACTGCACCTGTTGCGAGCGTAACGGTCCCTGCGCAACCTATGGCTGCACCTGTTGCGAGCGTCACGCCAGCGGCACAGGAAGCCGCTGCCAACGAACAACCCAGCGGCGGCATTCCAGCCGACTACAAGCTGGTCTTCAGTGACGAATTCGATGGCCCGCAACTCGATGGCCGCAAATGGACGACTTGCTACCACTGGGCTGAAAAGCTCAATGGCATATTGAGTTGCGCCACTAAAAACGAGTTGCAACTCTTCCAGCCAGATAACGTGACACTGGAGAACGGCATCCTGCGCTTACGGGTCGAAAAGGAAACCGAAAAAGTGCGTGCCTATGACCGCGAACACGATTACACATCAGGCATGGTCACATCGTTCAATAAGTTTACATTTAAGTATGGCTACGCCGAAGTCCGCGCCCGTATGCCCAAAGGCCGGGGCCTTCTGTCTGCATTCTGGACCATGCCGATCGACAAAACATGGCCACCAGAGATCGACGTGATTGAAGTTCTAGGCCAAGACCCAAGTATGGCCCACCTCACCCTACACTTTCCGCAGAATGGTGAAAAGTGGAAGGACGATAAAGATGGTGGTAAATTCCGCGGCGATGATCTCACTGCAGCGTTTAACACTTATGCAGCCAAATGGGATGAGACTGGCGTAGTCTGGTATGTCAACGGCGTGGAGCGCCACCGCACCGACAAATCGCCCAACGAGCCGATGTATCTTCTGGCCACGCTCGCCCTCGGTGGCTATTGGGCTGGCCCGCCAGATGCACAGACGCCATTTCCGGCCTATATGGAAATTGACTATATAAGGGTGTATCAGAAGTAGCCTCGATAGTGTCGGGAGTGTCTATAGTGTCGAGTGGCACTTCCGACGCATTAGAGCGAATTCCTGAATGGCCTACGAGATCGCCCTTCGACTTCGCGCATAAGAATGCGCTCCGCTCAGGGTGCTTGGTCGTATACCAATTAGGAATTCGCTCTAAACAGAATCGTTTTCAAACCGGTCTACGCATGCACCACCGCCGACGCGTTCGGCACCTTTGATACTCCTGACGCGACCGATAGTACTTCACGCCCCATTAGCAATGCCTCCAGGCAGAAGCCAATAAAGCGCCCGATACACAGACCATTCAGCCCACCCAGATAGCCGCCGATCAGCGCGCCACTGAGTTCAAGCAAACCGCCGATGGCTGCCATGCCGGCAGTCTGCGCGACCTGCCCGCTTACCCGCCGAATCGCGATGAAGTGATCTTTCACGATAATCGGAAAAACCGCCAGGATAAGCAACCGTAATGCCCATGGCGCTTGGGCGCGATAGGCTGGGCCGAAGATGCCGATGATCACATCCGCACCCAACCACAATCCGATGTTGGCGACGATGGCGATACCAGTCGAGAGCCGCAGTGACAAACGAATCTTTTGCGCTAGATCACTTTGACCGTTGCGTGAACCTACTGCATACAAGGCCATACCTAGGCTAAATGGAATCGTTGAGACGAAACTGGCCAACAGCCATGCCACCGCAAATGAGGCGTTGGTCTCGGCGCTCAACAGCACAGTCACAATTACAGGCAAGGCCAATGCATTGGTCTGCAAGGCCAAGTTAAGTATGTGATGGCGGAGCGCTTCGCCCGGCAGCTCACGCAGCAAACGCAATTGGGGTCTCCAAGAATGCAAGCGCAGCCCACTGCGTCGGGCCAACACCACAAAACCCAGCAGCGAGATCAAGTTGCCCAATGTCCAAGTGTTGTAGATGGCCACTGCATCTTTGCCGCCAAACCACCATAAGCCCACACCGATCACGAGAATTAGCTTGACCACCGCGAAGATCACATTTCGCCAGAACTGCAAACCGCCACGCAGCAAGCCAATGACCGCTTGGTCCAGTACCAATGTCACGCCCGTGATCGCCACACCAAACACAAAAGATAAGGCCAGATCTGGGCGGGTGTGCAGCACGGCAAATTCGGATGAAAAGCGTGGTGCAAACACCACAAACACCAACCCCAGCCCGGCCGAGACACACGCCGCCACCAGCAATGCTGTCACCACCAGAGTGCTGCGGCTATACGAAGACGTGCGCTCTTGAGATTGGCGAGCCAGTTTGCCCATCAGCAAAGTGCCCATACCCATAATGCCAAATGCGCCGAGCAAGTTCATAGCGGCGATCAGCGCCGACGCTAATCCCACCTCTGGCTTTGCAAAGTAGCGCGTTGATACCCACCAATACACAAACCCTAGCCCAGCAGACACACCCAATGAGCTAACCAGCGAGCCAGCATTCACCAACAGCGATTTATTCGCCGTAAACACTTTCGAAAATGATTCGATGACGGCATATTCCCCTCGAGCTTTCATTGATCCCCCAATGTATTGTTTTGTCTGCACTCACCTAAACTGGCGTATGAGCCACGCACAAGTTTAGGATATCTTTATCTAAATAAAACCAACAAGCCAAACCGGCTTTCATTCAGCGCAAAAGCTGCTGAAATACTATGTTTCGGTCTGTCAAAACCATAAGACTTAGTCGGTTTTATTTAGATCGGTCGATCACTTCGTAATAGAGCTGTTCGAAGCGCGGCACACTATATTCTGATGTAAACATTTTAGAACGTTCGCGCGCGGCTACACCCAAACGCTCACGCAAGGCCGGATCGTCGATGAGGCGCTGCATCGCATCACGTAATGCTTCGGCATCGCCAGGTTTAATGAGATAGCCAGTCTCGTCCTCCAAAATCATGTCGGTGTGGCCTCCCGGTGTCGTGCCGATCATGGGCTTGCCCTTGCTCATGGCCTCATGTACCACATTACCAAACGGCTCTGGCCACAGCGAGGGGGCCACACCCAATAAGGAACGCTCCCATGCAGCCATCACCGCATCATGTGGGAAGTTATTGAGCACTTTTACTCCAACCGGCCATTCGGTAGGCGTGTCGTGGGCAGGTAGCCCGATCAACACCAGCGGCGGCGCATTTTTGAGTTGGGTATAGGCCTGCATAAGCGGTTCCAACCCTTTGACCTTGCGCAAGGCTCCCACAAACAAAATAAATGGCTCGGTCGGCAGCTGATCGGTATAGCTTTTCAGCTTGACCGGATCGCTATGCTTCTGTTCGCCCACATCGTCACGAAAGCTAGGCACCAGCATGTCGCTGACCACTGCGTTAGCCTGGCCAGGTTTGCTGCCATCGAATAGATCACGCCAAGTCAGGTCGTGCATATAGGTGCTGATGCTGTGCACGCCCCGCACTTTCTTCTTTAGTAGGGCTTTGCCAGAATACACACCCAGCACTGCGACCACACCTTTGGCAGCGCCAAAAAAAGTTTGGGCGCAACTGAGGCACTTGCCAAACTTTGGGCCACTGCACGGCGTTTTGCCCTCATGCAACATCGTGCGCAATGCGCAAGTGTGGCAGTATTCGCGCATCGCTACGACCAGTGGCGTCTTGCGGCCAACCAAGGCGACAGCCATCGAATAGGTCAGCCAGCCATACGAATGCACCACGTCCGGTTGGACCTTGTCCAAAAGCTTCTTTAACCCAGCCACTGCGCCCGGGTCAGGCAGTGGCGGTGGCACCCGCCGGGCGGGATTGCTATACGCCCCAGGCAGCTTGGCTGAAATCCCCTGAACGCGGTAAATATCTATTGGGTTCCCGCCTGTCTGGGTATCCTGCTCGTGGTCGGCCATGTTGAGTTGCCAATAAGTCGCCACGCTTACCTGATGCCCACGCTGGCTGAGTTTGCGCCCTAACAACTGGGTTTGCAACTCCGCGCCACCCATCGTCGGCGGATAAGTATCGCTTAGGAGCAGAATTTTCAGCGGGCGGGGCGGTATCGAAGATATTGGAAGTGTCATAGTGTTGGGTATGGGAATCAGGTGTCAGGTGGCAGGTGGCAGGTGTAGCACAGTGTTGAAGAAGTCGTCTGTCGTCTGTCATCTACCGTCTGTCGTCAATCATCATTCTTGGTTTAACCAAAACGATGTCTTGCGGAACGGCTCACGCGGGGCGCTGGCTTGATAAAGCACGGCTTCCACCGGGCCACCCCCCGGCCAGTCGCTTTTGAGGGTCATAGTAACTTCCCAAGTATTGCCTTGAGCGACTCGCAACTGGGGCCATTCCTGCACCACATAGCCACCACGCATGAGCTGCAGCGAATAATCAGCATTGGTATATTCAAAGTTACGCACGCCGATGCGTACAGTATTAGGTTCGACTCCGCTACTGGCCATGGGCACTGGCACCATCCACAGTTGCAAGACGTCGCTGGCTGGGTTGCGACGTGCTTCGAGCGCAGCTGAACCAATCGCAATAACTGTGATGATTCCAGCCAACCCAAACATCAACCAGTGCGACAATTTAAATCGCAGCGGCTGGCTAAAGTTTTCCTCAATGGCGGCTTGGTCGGCCACCTGCTCCCATGGGGCCATAGTCATGCGACGAAGCAAGGCAATAACGCAGCTCAATAACGATACACCCCCCAAAAAAAACGCGAAAGATACTGTGCTCAATCGCCACGGCGACCAGTTTAATGCGATACCAGACAGCACTGCCAATGCCAGACTCAACCCAAACGTAAACAACACCCGCTCGCCCCGGCTAAACGACCGGCCCGGGAAAGCGGCCGTAGTGACCGCATATCCTGGGAGCACCAAACTCAGCAACAACCCAAATGGCACCCGCACCGGCGAAGTCTCTGGTAAGCCAATGGACACGCCCACACACAATAGCGTAGTCAAGGCCAACACTAACAAATCCCAATGCGGCCATTGGGTCAGACGATCTTGGTTATTGCGCTGCATCTTGAAGGGCTCCTATGTCGTAAATGCGCAGATCGCCGCTGTCAAATACTTTATTTATGTTCGTGCCGTAATCCCATTTCTCCAACACATTTTGCTGCACTGGCGAGTAGTACGGCCATATATTACGCTCCCAAGACTGGAAGTAATAGCCATATTTTGGAAAGCCCGTGCTCAACCGTTTGTCGACCACCAGATAGTTAATCTTGGCCTTGCGAATCACATCTAACTCACCCTGCCCTAGTCGCGCTTGCAAAAAGATGCCAGCTGTGGTGAAGCCATTCCCGCTTACGGTATTCTGTTCGCCCAGCCCAGCCATCAGCATGTTGTTAATACGATCCGATGCCACTACGTTATAGCGACCCAGGGTATCGCGCATCCAGTAAGCCGCTTGAATGCCCTGTGGCTCTATCGAACGATAATCCGCTACCACCATGTAAGGCCACTTTAGACGCATCCACGGCGACCAGCCGATCATGATGCCACCAAAAAACAGCACTAACAAGATTGGCATGGCTAAACGTGCGCGAGCCAACGTCATCCATTTTGGCAACTTAAGATTAACCAAAGCTAGCGCCAACAGCAGCCCTATCCCAACAAACAAGAATTCGGATGAGCGATTGGATATTTCCCAACCACCGCCAGTAAGGCGCAGTAATAACGTAGCTGGATGCAAACACGCCGCCAACGCAAGCGTTAATGCGGTTACTTTCTCACGATGTTTGCGCCAAATTTCGATCAACCCAAACGGGAGCAGCAGCACAATCAATCCAGCTGAACCTAGTCCGAGCAAACGTTCCACCAGCGGCGCAGCCGTGCTACCTTCCGCTGCCTGAAACGGCAAACGCTTAATCTCGCCACCCTGCACTAAATTCACCACGCCATCAAATGCGCTGCCAAAAATAAAAGTCAGATAACGCAGTGTAAAGTTAGCGACAAATAACAGCCAGATCGCGTTAATAAACAACGCGAACACAAATACCCACACCGGTAGTGTGGTGGCCCGCTGATGTTTCTGCCGAAACAACGCTTGTATGCCGCCCGTGAATGTCCACAGACCCAAAAACATAATCGTCATGTAGGCAGTCAGGTGATGGGTGACCACAATGGCTGCCACCAACACCATAGCAGCCACGTTGAACCCAAAGCGATTGAGTGAACCTGTCACCATGCGCCGCACTAACATCGAGATAGCCATCAATGCCAGCGGCAACGCCAGCGACTCATACGAATACTGCGCGTCGAACAACAGGTAATTGGGGTTACAAACGTAAATCAGCGCAGCGATGCCAGCCACCCGCGACGAGCCGCTAATGCGCTCGAACAGCATAAACAGCGCGAACATCATCACCAGCCGTGCACTGCCCAACAGAATCAATCCAGACAGATACAACGGCAAACCACTCAATCGCGCTAGTGCGACCGTCGCAATCCCCATGCCCGGATACAACGGTGTGACCGGCAACTGTGGCGCATAACTGAATAGAGTTTGGTTGTTAAAAATATCTACTGCCACCCGCAAATGGGCAAACTCATCGTGATAGGCTGGATGCAACGGTGTGTTCACTAATTTGACACCATACAACGCCATACCCAATAGCACGACTAATAGCAACCGATTATTGCGCGAGACATTGGTGCGCAGCAGGTTCACTGCAGTTGGCGCATAAATCGCACCCAACCCCAACCACCACAACGCTTCGGCGTAGGGCCAGTTGGCTCGTGCCGCGGTGTTGGCCAACGACACTTGCAGCAACCCCACTGCCATCGTCAGCACCAGCAAAGGCAACCAGTTGATGACCTGCGCCGTGACCGCCAAATTGCGTGCGCCTTCGACCACGTGAGCATTAGGCGGCACAAACTCGGGCCGCCAAGGAGGCAGCTGTGGCAGTGTGGTTTGACGTGGGGCGGGGACTCTCATAGATCAGCGGTCAGCTATCAGCGGTCAGTCGGTCTGTACGAATCAAAAAAACCGGACTTATGACTTATGACTCGTGGCTCAGTTTGATGTGACCAATACCCGTTCCTCATTTGTCTCAGTGTCCACCGTCGCAGCGCTGAACACTGGTTTCGGACGGGCCAGCATATGGTGATACATATCGATCAACTGGTTGGTACAATCGTCCCAGGTCGGTAATTGCACCGGCTTGGGGTGAATAGGATTGCGCAACTGCTCCAAAATCGCTACTGCAGTTTGCTC
Organism: Chloroflexota bacterium; assembly: GCA_031392845.1. GTDB lineage: Bacteria > Chloroflexota > Anaerolineae > J036 > Brachytrichaceae > JANMVQ01. Next base: position 3,423 of record JANMVQ010000138.1, on the reverse strand, counting down.
AGCTGGGTGATTCAACGGGATAGCGCGGGCAAAACCATCGCGGGCGATTTCGCTCAGGCCAGAAGTGTCCGCAATCAACGCCGATTTACCCATCGCCAGCGCTTCTAGAAGCGCCATCGGGTGTGTCTCGTACTCGCTCAACAACGTAACAAGGGAGGCGCGTGCCAACAGATCAACCATCGCATGACGCTTTGTCGCTGGAATACCATACACTTTCACACACTGGCTCAAGTTCATGGTTTGAACCAGTTGCTTCAGCTCATCTTCCTGCGGGCCAAACCCAACAATATGGAGTTGTGCTTGTGGGCATCCCTGCAGCACATGCGGCATGGCAGCAATCACGCGATGATGGCCTTTATGGCTTTCAAGCCGTCCAATCGACAAGATCAATCCAGGCGTGACACCCACCTTGGAATCAGTGGCATGTTTGGGTAAGCTAATATCGCTGCCATTGGGGATATACAAAAAACGATCTTTGTTCAACCCCAGCCAATCCCCAAATTGGGCGAACTCAAAGCGCGCTGTCGCAATATAACGTGCTGCACCTATCATCAACGGCTTTAGCATCAAGCGTTGCACGTTGCGCATCGTGTTACGCAAACGGGATGGATGTCCGCCACCGTGAAAAGTAATCACATACGGCACTTTGGCTCGCATGGCACCCAACATCGCCACTGGCGCACAGAAGGTCAAATAATTCTGGATATGCACGAGATCCCATGGCGCGCCATCGGGATGCCCAGCTTTGATCACGCGGTAAAAATCCGGCGAGAAATAAAAATCGCCCCCGCGTGGCCAAACCGGCACTCGTCGCATAGTGACACCCTCGACACGCTCTACCTTAGGCAAATCACCGGATGTGTCACCCGACACTACTGTTACATCGATACCACTGCGCGCCATGCGTGTCGCTACCTGATACACATGATTTTCCACACCGCCCATAAACGGAAATGCGCGCGGTGTTGCAATCAGCACGCGTAACCTAGACAATTTTGTTTTGTATTGCATTGTTCCCCCCAACTGTCTTCGAGTGCTGCATTTCAACTGCAGCATCCACCAAAGAAACTTTTGATACCTGACTTAGTGCATTCAGGCAGTCTGTTTCGTTACTGTATCTGTATTGATATCTGTATTAATTGATGTTGCTTTGAAAAGTACGGACACCAAACCCACCCCGAAACCACTCATAGTCAGTGTCAAACCTGAGAGGATTGCAAACGAACGCCCCAGACCACTTAAATCGCCGCGCAATATGTCTTGCAGACCTCGCAAAACGCCATTCGGCAAAGTTTTGAGGGTGTAGCGCATTTCAGAGGCCAAACTATCGCGCTGGCCGACATATTGCGAGACCAATGCCTTGGAAATGCCCTCAGCAAAACAGCGCGACCAAAAATAGCGCCAGTTGGCGCGTGTGCCAGGCACACGATGGTTGTAAACCTGAATCACTGGATCATATACGATGGTGTATTCGGGCAATTGCTGACGGGCGCGGATGCACAACTCAGTCTCCTCGCAACCCACAGGCAAAGTGCCAACCCGGCCAATGCCACTACGGAAGCCGCCAACCGCATCGAATACTGAGCGTCGAATCGACATATTGCAGCCGATCAGGTTGCGAATCGATGTGCGCACTTCAGGCATACCACGATAGGTACAGCCGACCACCCAGTTAAACTCATCTGGAAACCAAGCTGGCTTGCCTGTAAGCCACTGTGGGGCGATGCTGCCGCCGATGGCCATAATTTGCGGATCAACATAAGCCGCACTGATGCGGGCCAGCCAATCTGGGGCCGCCATAGCATCCTCATCAATGAAAGCAATAATGCTGCCGGTTGAAACGGCAATCCCACTATTACGGGCACCAGACAGACCACGGGTGTTGACATTTTCAACGATGTGAAGATTAGCAGAGAGGTGCGCAAATGCCTGTGTTGCGCGTTCAAAGAGCGCTGGATTATGATCGATAACAATGATGATTTCGGATGGTGGCATTATTTGCTTCAGCACCGAATCCAAAGCGGCATTGAGATCTTCCCAGCGTTTCTCGGTATACGCACAAATTACGATTGAGATGTTGGTCATTTGCCCTCCTACTGCTACGTTGGTCAAAGTTTTGGACATGCAACAAGCCCTGACGTCATGATCAACGCGCAACTTTTACATTGTTGCGCAATAAACACTTGTCAGGCTTGATTACAATTATTCTTTTTAGGTCGACGACGGACACGTTTGTTGCTGTTTAGATGTATCTAACAGCATAACACGCATCCTGTCTCGTCTATGAGTGTCGTTTTTTCGTCCTTCTGCTGCTTCGCGCAGAATAGCTATCAGAATGGCCCAACCCGCTGAAAAGGTACCTAGTTTAGCCTCACCAGCAATGCGGTTACGCTCATAACTGGGCACCTCAACGATGCGTAAGCCGTTCTTGGCAGCCCGAATATTACCAATGATTTCGCAAGCCCAGCCGTTAATATCCAATGCCAGCGCATCGGCGTGTTTGCGCCACACCGCATTGTAACCATACGTAATGTCTGAGTAGCGTGTGCGAAACAGAATATTGGTCAGCCAGGTTAGGCCGCCGTTGCCTAGCTGGCGAAAAAGTGGCATGTCGTCTGTGCCCGCGCCTTGCAGAAAACGTGAGCCTTTGGCGTAATCTGCGCCGCACATCAGAGCGACCACAAATGTCGGGATTTCGGTAGGGTCGGTAGATCCATCGGCATCCATCAACACCACAATATCGCCAGTCGCAGCACGGACCCCGCAACGCAAGGCCGCGCCCTTGCCCGCGCCGTCTTGCTCCACAATGCGAATCGTGGGTATAAGCGCACAGGCAACCTCAGCCGTGCCATCGGTTGATGGGCCAGGAATGAGGATGATCTCGTCCACCCAAAACGGAATTTTAGGCAGCACGTGCGGTAAGTTTTCGGCTTCATTTAGCGCCGGGATAATGACGCTAACTGTAGGCCGCATAGGATGGCCGGCAAAGAGGCTGCCAAAATCCTCTGGCGGCACCGATGTCGTTGCATCAGTAAGTGTGTTGTGTTGTCCGTTGTAACTATTCGCCCGATACACACCATTGGCTTGAGCGGCCACCCAATGCGCATCGGACGAAAAGGCTTGTGCCAATTCGACTTTTGTAAGATTCACTAATTCCCCCCCAACTATATTGTCAACGTGTCGTCATGGATACTAAAGTGTGACCCATCGTAGTAAGCGCACGAATCATCCCGAGCAGGACCACGTGGTTACGATGAAACAATCTTAACGCCCCTCAACGTTTTGATTATTTGTATTGCTTGTATTGTATGAGCAATTTGACGATATCATGAATATTTCAGTGATGTCAATAGGTGAATCGCTTAATTTCCCCATAATTTTACTGCGATCAGCCTTGTTTATTGCGCAAACATATCGTATATA
>JANMVQ010000112.1:0-2151 GCA_031392845.1 Chloroflexota bacterium | reverse complement strand
GCTGGCCGCGAAGTAGGTGCGATGACCCATGAAAATCACCGCCCGTATTGGACTGTTCCGGCCTGTGTTGCTGGCTGTGCTGTTTGTATTTGGGATGATGTGGGTGATAGCACCATCGGTGATGCAGGCGGATGCCTCGGCGCTGTCCACCCTTACCCCGCCCCCAGCGGCGTTCCCGGTGTTGCCCGGGGATGCCTATGAGCCGGATGACACTTGTGCAGACGCGACCGTGATCGCCACAGATGGCGTGCCACAGACCCATGACTTTCATCGCAATGGCGATGAGGATTGGGTGAAGTTTCAGGTTGTCTCAGGCACGGCCTATGCCTTGCAAACGGCCAACCCGCAATACAGCGCCAACACTCAATTGGCGCTGCTGTCCAATTGCGATCAGCCCGCGTTGCAGGTCGATAACAATCCGTTTGGGCTGGATGCGCGCATGGTGTGGTGGGCAACTTATTCCGGCACGGCTTATCTGAAGACGGGCAATGTGCCTCCGACGCTGTTTGGCGCAGGCACTGGTTACGATCTGGCGGTGCGGGCGAGCCGACCCATGCCGGTGGTGGTGATTGTGGCAGGGAATCGCAGCCTGAGTGACACCCAGCAAGCTAAAGTCGATGCGGCGGCGGATATGGCCTATCGAACGTTACTCAGCGCGGGGGTGCCCAAAGACAACCTGCATTATCTCGGGCCCAACCCGCAGCGCGATGTGGATGGCAACCAACAAATCGATGATATAGCCGACCAGACCTCGCTGGAAAGCGTGAGCGACGCTATCCAAGTATGGACTCACACGCGCAACCTGACCAGCAGCGTGCCGTTGTATATCTATCTGGTGGGGCCGAGCATGCCAGATGCGTTGTTTGTAGGCAGGAGTGAGATAAGCCAGACGCTGACAAGTGGCATCTTAAGTGGCTGGCTGGCTGGGTTGGAACACACGACTGGGGTTGTTTCGATCAGCGTTGTAATTGATGCCTGTTTTGCCGGATCGTTTATCACCGCCACGATTAATAATACCGATACGCTCAGCGCGCCTGGCCGGGTGATTGTGGCCTCGACGCCCGACACTGGCAATGCCTATGCCTCGGCTGAGGGAATGCGCTTCTCGGAGATATTCTGGACCGCGTTGGGACAGAGCCAGGATATCAAAACCGCAGTTGATCTGGCCCAGCGTGCACTCATGGTTGTAGGATTGGCGCAAACTCCCTGGCTGGATGACAATGCGAACAGGCAGATCGACTCGTTGGATGGGGCGGTCGCACACGGGCGGGGATTGATGACGACCCATATCAGTCGGCCCCCGGTGATCGATTTCGTTGGCAGCAGTGTTATCAGTGCTGCGCAGAGTGACCTGACGGTGCAGGTGCGCGATGACTATGCGGTGGCGCGGGTGCGGGTGGAGATTTATCCGCCGGGGTTTATCGAGCCAGCAGCGGTTATTAGTGATTCTGTGCCAACGCTGCCAGTGCTGACGCAGATGTTGGCTCGTCGGCCCGGCAGTGATCTTTTTGGCACGCAATTGGAGAATCTGATTACGCCAGGTTGCTATCGGGTGGTGGTTTTTGCGCAGGACTTCGAGCAGAATGTCGCCATGCCCCAAGCTGCTTTGATCTGTGTGCCTTGGCGGGTCTGGTTGCCGTCATTGCCGACTCAGTGATGAGGGAATCTGCTCAGGTATGCTAATTCTGCATCATCCCTGCGTTCATCTTGGTGTGTTCGACATTCTGAAGAATGCATTTAACTTCGCAGACTCATTGCCATCCACTCACGTCCAAAACAATTAGTTAGTGCGTATACAGCTGAGGAGACGGACAAATTATGGTACATAGTAAGTTAATCCGAACGATAGTAGCAGCTACTGTTATTGCAACCAGCACGTTGCAGACACTGGCGGCGCATGCGGCTGGCCCCACTGAACCGATGGGGCCCATCGGTCCGGCGGCCCCAAACCGGGTCTACGGCGGCGGCGACGGCGGCACGCTCGAACTGGGCACCTGGTGTATTGAAGATTTCCCTAACCCTGCTGATGACCGTTGGGGCTGGTGCGATAGCGCCCGCAGCCTTAAGCGCGAGTTGGTGGACTATGGCGGCTGGGTGAACCGTTACCAGTATGCGAACGGCAGCGCTTGGGAAGAGGACTGGAAGGCCGCG
>JANMVQ010000087.1:0-6459 GCA_031392845.1 Chloroflexota bacterium | reverse complement strand
CGGACGACGGGCTAGCCGTCGTCCGTCTCCTGTCGTCCTACACTGATTAAATCCAAAGTAGCAACGTTATTTCCCAAAAGTCTGTGCTCTTTTCCAATCTTCCCCATATATACTTCTGCATAATTAGATTGCATAGGGGTAAATATGATGCGAATTAAATACGAGCGCAGCGGCGGATTTGCCGGAATCACAGTGTCAAAGGAAATTGATTTGAGTGCGTTAAAGCCAGCCGAAGCGAAGAAGATTGAGGGGTTGATTCAAACTTCTGAGTTTTTTAAACTGCCTAAAACCCCCAAAAAGGCCAGTAGCACTATGAGTCAACGCAGCGTGGCACAGCCAGACCGTTTTCAGTATAAATTGACGATTGAAGCGGATGGTCAAAAGCACACAGTTACAGCCAGTGAGCAAAATTTGCCGCCAAATCTTAAACCATTGTTAGATTGGTTGAACACCGCGAATTACTCAGACCCGGCCACTCATCCGCACGCTTGAATGTTGGGTTTGGCTGGCCGCGCCACGGATACCGCGTTCTCGGCCCATTGCGCGCCATCGGCATGCACAGCCAGCCAGCGTTGTCCACTTTGCCAGTCGTATAGCCCGATTTTGGCGCTGTCAGCTAAAGCACCGCTGGCTGGGAAGTAGCTGATGTCGTGCACCTGTTCGCCCGGTTTAACCTCGGATAAGTCAACGAAACCGCCCACTAAACCCATATCATTGCCTGCCAATTGTTGAGAGTCGCGTAGGGCATGCCGGAATAGCCTGACTGTTGGGCTGCGGCCACGCAGCACTTGCAAGGTCAAACTCAACCCATTTGGCGCGCACATCTCTAGCTTTGTTAGCAGAATAACGTTGTCCCCAGATTCAAAGCGCGCCACATATTGACTGGGCGTATGCGGGGTTTGAAAGCCACCCACTATGCGCGTCATAAAGGTCCCGTCATCTGCTTCATCTACTCTACCCGCCAGCACCACCTCGTGTTGACGGATCTGGGCGAGCGCCTCGACCCGGCTTAATTGCGGTTGCGCCTCATAAGTTACGGGCATGTTGTTGATCTGTTGGGTTGCCGTTATTGGGCCTTCAATTACTTGTGCAAAGTCCAATATCCGCTCGTATGGCCATTGGGCCAAGGCGAGTCGAGCGATTGGGTCGTCGGGGATGATCCACCCATCGCCACGCCATAGTACGGGTAGACCCGTGGGGGGCGTTAGGCGTGCGGGCGCGTTCAGCACTAACACGCGTGCAGGGTACTCCACTTGTAATTGGCCCAACGCTCGCCATGTGCTGGTAACTTGGCGATAGAGGCTCAAGGACTGGACATTGACCCATGCACTGCTGCCAATGATGGCAACCCCCAACAACCCAAACAAAACGCGTGCTTTGGCAGTGCGCACCCGAGCCAATCCCTTGTGGAGCCCAACCCCAACTACAAGTGCCAGGATCAACCATATTGCATACACCATGAATAAGCTAAACAAGGCTTGCGTCGGCGCGGTGTGGCTGCTGATGAGGGCAAAGGCCAATATTAGCAATGCCAGCGCTGCTTCGCGTCGATGCTGCCGCCAACGGATGATGGCCAACACAATCGTGAGAACAGCGATCAGCAGCGGTAAAAATACCAGCGTGCTGAGCGCCTGAAAAGCGATGGGGGATAACGACGCCAACGCCATTACCCAGCCCTCGCCCCCACGAGATCGGGCCAGCCGTGCCAGCAGTAGCGCGTTCACAATGTACAGCATTAGGCCCAGCCCGCGCAATGCGATGATGGCATCTGTCCCAAACACAAATTGAGCTGCTTGTAACAATAGGCCCAACACAGGCGGGCGCGTCCACTGGATATCTAAAATAGAGGTCAGCAGGTCAAAACGTCCAGCCGGGAGCACCATAAGATCGCCATCGCTGCCAAAAGCCGGCAAAAACAACACCGGAGCCAAAACAGCAAACGCCAGACCCAGCCATGCAGCGGCGCGCAACAGTCGATAGTTTGAGGTGGGCAAGTTCATGCAGTCGCCGCTTATCTTATCCTTAAACTGACAAGCTCGGCTCGCGCGGACGAAAACCTGTCAGGTGCGCGCTGCAACAATTTCCATAGTCGTAAGCTTATGGCGCGCACCTGGCAGGTTTGCCACTCTACGGTTTACCGCTTCCGGCGAAGAAACCGAATAGTGTATGCTGCCTTGGCATGATCGTTTTGCGTGCTGCAATAGCTCAATTACTTCGGTTACTTCGGTTCGCCCGCTTGCTATCGGTACCGATTTGCATCGGTCTGGTGGCGGCACAGCCGTTTCTGTTTGACGCCCGCACGCCACGCGGAGCGGATGTTTTGTTGCATACCTACCGTCTGGTGGCGTTGCAGGATTTGGTGCAGCACGGCGTTTGGTATAGCCCGTGGTTTCCCAATCTGGCGTTTGGCTATGGTTATCCCATCTTTCAGTATTACGCGCCTTTTACACAGTATGTGGCGCTCCTACTGACAGGATTGGGCCTGACGCCAGCCCAAGCCATCTCTGGCAGTATGTCGCTGGCGCTGGTTTTGGCGTCAGTCGGCGCAACGCTGTGGCTGCGCGATCTGTGGGGCGAACAAGCTGCGTGGGTGGGTGCAGCTGCCTTCGCGTGTGCGCCGTATTTGCTCTACAACGCCTACGAACGGGCTGCCTTGGCTGAACTCATGGCCATGGCGTTGATCCCGTTGGTTTTGTTTTTGCTGCGCCGGGCAACGCTGCGCCAAAGCAATGTGTATGCGGTCGCTGGAGCTGGAGTGTATGCCGCCCATGTATTGAGTCACAACATCACTGCATTATTGCTGGCGCCAATTGTGCTGGTTTACGGGGCGTTGCTGATTGTCGTGGACACAATTCCCATCAACCTAACAAAGTCGCGCTGGCTGGGTTGGTTCAGGCGGCTACGTCCCCTGGCGCTGATGTTTGGATTGGGTCTGGGCCTGTCCGCATTTTTTTGGCTGCCCGCCTTACTGGAGCGCGATCTCAGCCAACTTGAGCGGGCCTTATCGTCGGCCTACGACTATCGCAATTACTTCCTCAATCTAGACACGTTATTGGCTGGGCCACATGCCATCGACCCGTATTTGGTCAATGCGACTGTGACGCCAAGCCTGAGTTGGCTAGGTTTATCACTGGCGCTGTTGGGCTGCATCGTCACGCTGCGCGCGGGCCGCAATCGCGCTGAGGGAGTGTTTGCATTGGGCGTGGCCGTCGTGTTGGTGGGGTTGACTTTGCCCGCGTCACTGCCTATTTGGCAGGCCCTGCCGCTGCTGCATTTTGTGCTATATCCTTTTCGGCTGCTGGGGTTGGCCAGTTTGTTTTTGGCGGGATTGACGGCGGCGGCTTTTCAATCGACATTGCTCAATCGAAGTGGCCTTGCGCTGGGTTGTGTCTTGGCAATCGTGCTGTATGGCTGGACATGGCAGTTGCCAAAGCATTATGAAAGCAATTTGCCACAATCGGCGCAAGACGTTGCGGTGGCCGAGCGCACCCTAGGCATCGTGGGCACTACCTCAATAGGCGAATACTTGCCCACGGCAGTGCAGCAACTCCCAACCAATGATGCTCTCCGGCAGCACCGGCTCCAGCCTAACTCGCTTCCACCCGGGGCGCAATTGCTGGCCGAAGTGAATGAGCCATTGCGCTTTCGTGTGCAGGTCAACAGCCCAATAAATTTTCGGGCGATCTTTAGCCAGTTTTATTTTTTGGGTTGGCAAGCAAGGGTCGATGGTATGGCGGTGGCCATCACGCCAACCGTGCCTGAAGGCTTGATGAGCATCGATGTCCCCGCTGGCACCCACACGCTTGAACTGGCCTTTCGGATCACACCGTTGCGCGGCCTCGCCGCGGGTGTCTCAGTGATTAGTTTACTCATTTGCATTACGCTATGGGCGCGCAATATCAGAAAGTCGAGAGCACGCGAGTGGACAACCGCCCTGTCGTCCGTTGTCCCTCGCCCTTCGCCCATCTTGCCTATCCTTCTGCTTGCTGCATTGCTCGCCATTAAAACGCTATGGATTGACCGCAGCGATAACCCTTGGCGGCACACCCGTTTGCAGCAGGGATACGTGCAAGGCAGTGCCATTGTTGGGCCGGCCCGTTTTGCCGATCAACTGGTGTTGGTGGGCGCAGACACACCGATTTATGACCCGCTTGAAAATACGGTCACGCTCGATTTGTTCTGGCAAAAAGCGCGGGCCGATGCGCGTGATCTCAGCATCGTGACACGTCTGATTGACGCCAGTGGCGAAACCTTGTTGTTGCATGATGCGCTGCATCCAGACGGCATTTATCCTGTATCACGTTGGGAGATGGATCAGTATGCTTCGGACCGGCATCGGCTAACGGTGCCATCTGCGACGCCTCCAGGGCGCTACCAGCTGCAAGTGGGGGTGTATGAGCTGGGTCGGCCCGATGCGCGTTTGCCCATTGCTGATATAGGCGTGTTGGTCCGCGCGGGTAACGAAGCCGTGCTGGGTAGCGTGCAGATCACCCGGGCGTTGGTTCCATCAACTGTGATTACGCCCAGCACGCATCTGAATGTGCAAGTAAATGATGCTGTAACTTTGATCGGCGTGGATATGCCGCTGCGCCAGATACGGGTAGGCGAGCTATTGCCGTTGAACTTGTACTGGCGTGCGAATGCGCCTGGGTCAGAGATTTTGCGGGCGTGCTTCTATATGCGCTATGTCGCCCAGGAACACTCGTTGGCTTGTCATGATTTGGTACCAGGTTTTAGCAGTGATCAGTGGCGGACGGGTGATGTGTGGCGAGGTGTGCAACGGGTGAAACTGCCGCCCACACTTGTGAGCGGCGATGTTGAGTTTGGCATTACAGTCGCTGGGCAACGGGTGGTGCTGGGACCACTCAAGATTGATGCGCCAACACGCAGTATGCAGGCCCCGCGTGACATGCGCGCCCAACCCGAATCCATCGCAGCTTGGGTGGCGCTAGCTGGCTTTGGCATGCCCACCGATATTCAGGCTGGCCAGACGTTGACGGTTAATTTAGTCTGGCGCAGCACCGGCGAGACAAATGATAAGTACAAGGTCACGCTGCAACTGCTTAATGAAAACGGCGAGCGTGTGGCCGGGCATGATGACGCACCCGCACAGGGGACACATCCCAGCTCAACTTGGATTGCCGGGGAATATATCGAAGATGCCCACCCGTTAAAGATTCCAACCGATCTACCGCTGGGGAAGTATCGCGTGGCGGTTGGCTTATACGAGGAGTTCACCGGCCAGCCACTCAAGCTGGCCGATGGGCGCACACTGATCGTGCTGGATCAAGTGGTGCTGATCAAAACGCAATAATCGCAGGAGTCACCTAGCGACTTTAGTCGCTAGGCGGCTCCTGATTTTCCCCTTAAGTCAGTTGAACCAGAAATCATTCACGTTCTTCATGGTAAAGGTTCTGATTGAGCTGACTTACACGAACAACCCTTCGATCGACAAATAGCGCTCACCGGTGTCATAGCAGAAGGTGAGCACACGACTACCAGCGGGCAGCTCAGGCAGTTTCTTCGCGACAGCGGCCAGCGATGCGCCCGACGATACGCCGATGAAAATACCCTCTTCTTTGGCTGCCCGGACTGCCATCTCGTAGGCCTCTTCTTTGGTGACCGTGATCACGCCGTCTAAAACCTCTTTGTGCAGGTTGGCCGGAATAAATCCAGCCCCGATGCCTTGGATGGGGTGGGGCGAGGGTGAGCCGCCGCTGATGACGGGTGAGGCCGCTGGTTCGACCGCAAACACCTTTAAGTTAGGCATCTTGGGCTTGATCACATCAGCCACGCCAGTGATGTGTCCACCCGTGCCCACACCGGTAATTAGCGCATCTAGCCCTTCGGGGAAGTCCTTCAAAATTTCCTGAGCAGTGGTGCGCTGGTGCACGGCAATGTTGGCTGGGTTGTCGAACTGGCTGGGCATCCAGGCATTTTTGTTCCCCTCGACCAACTCTTGCGCTCGCGCAATAGCACCCTTCATGCCTTTCTCGCGCGGGGTCAGATCAAAAGTGGCCCCATAGGCAGCCATCAGGCGGCGACGCTCGATCGACATGGACTCGGGCATAGTGAGCACTAGTTTGTAGCCTTTGGCGGCGCACACCATGGCCAGGCCGATGCCAGTGTTGCCGCTGGTCGGCTCGATGATCAGGGTGTCTTTGTTGATCAGCCCACGTTGCTCCGCATCTTCGATCATCGACAGCGCAATACGATCTTTGATGCTGCCGCCCGGGTTGGCCCGCTCGAGCTTCATCCAAACCTCGTGGGTATTGCCAAACAAATGGTTAATGCGAACGTGGGGTGTATTACCGATCGTCTCAAGAATATTATTGGCTTTCATAGTTCTCCAAATAGTCACTGGTAGTGGGGCGCCAGTGGCGGATTACAAGCCACTGGCGGCCCCCAACCCGCAAGATTAAAAAAATAAATGCTTATATATTATGCAGCTTGTTTCGC
>JANMVQ010000048.1:0-7756 GCA_031392845.1 Chloroflexota bacterium | reverse complement strand
AACACCAATTCGGGTATGACCGTGGCATCACACTTTTAGATTAAGCAATAGACTATACGGCTTTGCAAAATCCATCGAGGAAACGGGCACTACGATGCTAAAACTATTAGGCGGTTCCCCTGTGGTGGGAATCTAGGCTAGACAAGTGGGATGCATTCAGTAATGCGATGGTCGAGCTGGAGTTGGTGTTTCCATTCAGCAACCAGACGACCTCGCCAACTGGTGACAGCAATGGAGTGATCGGGCTGGCAAATGTCTTTGGCTTTGCGAGTACGTTGTATTTCTGCATTCCTGACAACCCAGAGTTACGAGCACTAAGGGATACGATCGACGACCGGCTGTTCAAGATTCGCCATTGCGAAGATATCGACGGCGTATTCCGACAACTGCCGCTGTTTGAGCCGCCGATCGACCCAGCCTTGCTAGTGCAGGCCGCTGCGCAGGGGCTCAGCCTGTCAAGCGTGCTGAATGACATGAACAGCCCCATGCCGAATTACCGTTTCTACTACCTACTGCAAAAGGCGTTGGAGCTCTGCTCCGAGGTGAAGTCCCTAGGCAACGCCTTCCTGTCGGTGAAAGAAAAAGGCAATGCGGAAGAGCTTGCACAACTGCGCGCTAGGCATGAGAGCAGCATTCACAACCTGGTCATGGAAGTGAAAAAGCTGCAGGTGGACGAGGCCGGGAAGGCGCTGGATGCCTTGCAACAGAGCCGAAAAGGTCCAGTATATCGCCTGCAGCACTACCTCAAACTCATCGGAGAAGATTTAGGCAAGGTGCCGAATGGCACTACTGACTTCAGTGAGCTTCCTGACACGATTGAGCAACCGGTTGACGAGAGTGGGCTGAAACTGATTGCCTATGAAAAGCAGGAGATGGATAAGGCGAGCGAAGCAGCCGAGTGGCAAATCGGCATTGGCGCTGCGGAAACTCTTAGTAGCATTCTTCATATTATTCCATCATTTGAGGCAAACGCCCTGCCCTTTGGCATCGGCATGAGTTCTGTTGTAACTTCAGGATGGATGCTGGGGAATGCTGCCCAAGCAGTGGCACGTGGTCTGCAAATTCATGGGGGATATCTCTCCTTTCAATCCACCAACGCCGGTCGCAAAGGAAGCTTCCTCCGTCAACTTCAAGACCGCGTCCAACAAGCCAATGTTGCCGGCTACGATATTAAGAACATCGACAAACAGATACTCACGCAACAAATCCGGATTAACATCACGCAACAGGAAATTACAAACCAGCACAAGCAGATTGACAATGCGCAGGAGGTCGAAGAGTTCTTGCGCAACAAGTACACGAATCAAGACCTTTATTCGTGGATGGAAAACCAGATCAGGGCTTTGTACCATCAAGCCTACAACCTTGCCTATGACCTAGCCAAGCGCGCTGAAAAGGTATTCCGCTTCGAGCGCGGGCTGACGACGTCAAAGTTCATCCAATACGGATACTGGGACGCCGCGTACGATGGCTTGTTTTCCGGTGAGCGCCTGTATATCGGCCTGAAGCAGCTGGAAGCGGCGCATCAGGAAAAGCGCGGCCACGACTACGAAGTGTCAAAGTCGATTTCACTTCGCCAGATTAACCCCAAGGCGCTGATCGACCTCAAGGAGACCGGTACCTGCGAATTCGCATTACCCGAAGTGCTGTTCGACATGGACTATCCCGGGCACTATCTGCGGCGCATCAAGTCGGTCAGCCTGAGGATCCCCTGCATCCTGGGTGCGCACACCAGTCTGAACTGCACGCTGCGCCTGCTCGAACACAAATTCCGGACCAATGCGATAGTCAAGAGCAAAAGCGATTATCCTGAGCGGACCGACCAAACTGATGATCGGTTCAGCACCGTCAATGTGCCGATCAGCTCTATCGCCGTGAGCTCGCTGGAGGATGAAAATGGTGTATTCGAGCTGAACTTCCATGACGAGCGCTACCTGCCGTTCGAAGGTGCCGGCACGATCAGCAAGTGGCGCATCGAGTTGCCGAATAAGTTCAAACAGTTTGACTACGACACGATCACGGATGTCATCATTCGTCTACGTTACACATCGGTAGACGGAGGAGACAAGCTTAATATCCCGGCAACTGAATCGGTGCAGGATTACATCAAAAGTGTTGAAGAATTGAGCCGCGAGGAAGGTATTTTTACTATTTTCGATCTAAAGAACGATTTCCCCAACGAGTGGCATTCGGCCAACAATCCTGTTGCGGGTGCAACCGAGCGGATAATGATCATAAATAACCTTAATGAGAAGCTTCCATTTTTTACGAAGAGATATAGGTCTGAGAAAATCCTAGCGAAAGATATTTACATTTACGTATCTGTTTTAGGTTCAAACTCCCCACCCTCGATTACAGCCACCCAGAGTGGGATTGACATTTCCTTCTCGCCTAGCCAAGAGGTTGGAACCCTTAAGGTGCTTGTTGCACATGATGTCGATGCTGCCTTAGGAGACTTGCAGATCAAGGTTCACGACACGAAGACTGTGATCGACAGAATGTGGCTATTGGAACGATACGTTTTGGGGTAGCTGTTGAGTAACAAAATAACATGACTGTAGTGGATAGGTTAGAGACAGTTGGCAATTGGAGAATCGGTGTCTAGGGTAATTCAGCGGCGATCAAGACTAGACCATATGGGCTAAATTCATCAATTTCGTCACTAAAAATCAGTTCACTGTGCAAGGCAAAAGGTACTGAGAGAAAAGTAGCTCAATAGAAGAACAAATAGGCGGGTAGATGAAAAGTTAACAAGCCATGTGCATGATGTTGGCGGAGTTGGTGAGGGCCGGGAACGATGGGGTGCGCAGGAAGCGAAGAAAAACCTCCATCACAGGTATTGTATTGCATCAGCACTTGCGTTGACTGCTACCCGCACCGATTGGGTAGGCCGCCAGCGAGTTTTCAGTCACGAAGACTGATACTTTTCCAACGGGCCGAGTATTCGACCTCGGATATATTTTTAGGTGGCCGTGGTTAGCGAAACACAAAGCGGATGGGACGCTGGACAATACATTTGGCGATCACGGCATTTGGCAAAAGCCTGTCGAGTTTGATAACTACGAAATTGCCGATATTGGCCCAGCAATATCGGCGACGATATTAATTTATACAAATCTGAGCCCATCGTCTGCACAAATTCTACGAATGAAGCAGGATGGTAGCCCAGATAGCAGTTTCGGCATAAGTGGCACACTTACGGTTACAGTGCCAAACATAAGCAACCCAGATTTTGTAATATTCTATCTACAATCAGCAACTGACGGTAGCGCATATTTAATCGCTCAGCGCAAGCATTGCGACACAACACCAACATACGCATGTCGGCCTATAGACGGCTATCTCTTGCGATTAACAGTGAATGGGCAGATAGACCCATCTTTTGGAGATCACGGACGGGTAATGTTGCCCGCGACCACAATCCATACGGCATTTGTTGAGTCAGATGGCAGCATTGTGACGTATCAGTCGCGGGGTTCGACGCGACTTTTAGTGCGCTACACGAAAACTGGACAGCCAGATACGACATTTGGCGTGAATGGCTATGCTGTCGGGCCGCAAGATATCGACACAGACAATCCAATACATGTCATGCAAATCGCTGATACAAATACGACGTATTGGTGGAACTCCAACAGCACAGGCGAACTGGGCTTGTGGCGTTACACCCAAAAGTCAGTTGTGTTTCGACATAGTTCATTGCCGATTATTGGGCGGCAGTAAACTTCGCAAACCAATATGTATTTTTCAAACTGCTTGCGCGAATTATTGCCTCTGACGCCTTGCGAAAGCCGCAGTTGCGGTACGGATGCCGGTGAATATCAAAATTGCCGCTTATACGAAGGGTTTGATTCCGTATGTCTCAGCCTTGCGATCTGATCCTGAGACTTGATTTCTATAATGCTTTCGCAAGCGGCTTGAAACGCTTACTGAGCCCCTATTTCTCGTCATTACAGCTATGGCAATAGCCTTAACAATACCCACATCTGCCTGGCAAATATCATTGCGGGTGAATTGAATGAAAGCTGCACAACGGTTGACCGCCCGATAGATGTACGTCCAATGATTCGGGTCAGGCTCGGACTCCATCGAAAATGACTTTCCCAATCATCATTGCGCGGATCAAACAATCGGACCTGATGATTTGTTCGTGGATCAACCGCTGCTGTGAAATCCTGCTTATGCAAATTGCAGCGTGGACATGCAAAACACAAGTTGTTGAACCCTGACTGCCCACCTTGTGATCGAGGCAAGATATGTTCAACATGAAAGGTTTGTCCTGTAACCATCTGCGGCGTATGGCAATACTCACAGCGAAAGCGAGCACGTTCGGCCACAGTTCGAGCAATACGTGGTGAAACGTTGCTCATCTGGTTTGACGAGTTGCTTTACGAATCGCGGATTTCGCACGAGTTGAAACAAGCACACCGTTTCCATTGAACAGATGTGGCTGCGTTGCGCGAAGTAGCGCCGAGGAATTTGCGAGCATTATTTGTTCATAGCGCTCAACTAATACACCCAACTCTGCGCGCTCTTTCGAATTGAGGGCACCCTCGTTATTTCGTGCCATCAAATCATCCATATACGCCTGTTCTGCAAGCGAAAACTGCTGTAGAGCCACAAGCACAACATCAGTCTCCGATGATACTGCCTTTAATGGGCGAGGTGTTTTTGCAACAGGCTGAGTTTTCTCATTGAGCAATTGACGAGCCAATATTTTGCGTTGTTCTAGTGGCAACTGCCTAGCTATAGTCCACGCCGTTTGGTACGTTTGATCAACCTGTGACATTTGCATAGATACGATCTTACTCCAAGATTGTTGAGGGTAAATTCTCGACTTGAAATCCAGTGACACGCGTGTCACTGACTTGGATAAACCTATTGTTTTGTCCAGGGATTTGTGCTAAATTCAACGTCAATAGGTGGTTCCGCACTAAAGATCGAAAGGTGAGCGGATAGGTGGAGCCTGACAGCAAAAATCAACGGGAGTAGGCCGGGTGCTCATAACCTTATGAACCTTCCGAACTTCCCCAACTCCCCTCATTCCTCCATGAATTTTCCACGCGGTGGCGTCTCCTGTCTAGGGCGGGCGCGCAGAAGAACGGAGAGATAGAGAGAAGCGCCAAAAGTGAGGTAGCTCAGTTGACGCAAATTGAGATAAGCGTCTTGGGGGCCGATTTGGCCCAGCCAACCACCCAAAGCGGGCAAAACAATACGGTCGAGCAGACCCAGCAGCAATGCGCCAATCAGCGTACCCCAGGTATCGCCCAGCCCACCAATGATCACCATCGACAATAACATGGCCGACAGGCTGAAATCGGCGATATCCGGAACGACGTAGCTAAAAATACTGGCGTAGAGTGCCCCAATTGCACCAGCCAATCCACCCGAAATGGCAAACGCCATGATTTGGTAACGCACTTGGCTCACCCCAGCGCTCTCAGCGGCGATGCGGTCCTCGCCCACGGCGCTAAAGGCGCGCCCAATTCGAAAAGTAGTCAGACGGCGCGCGACAAAGATCGCCAGCATGAGCGCACCAACCACCAGAAAATAGTGTTGGTTGATAGCGCGCACCGGTATGCCCAAAATAATGGGCGGCGGAAGCGTGCTAATGCCTTGAAAGCCACCGGTTAGATCGCTGAACGCAATCAGCAACTCCTGAACCACTAAGCCGCATGCCAACGTGGTCAGCGCCAGATAATCGCTCTGCGAACGCAAGGTCAGCCAGCCATTGAGGGCGCCAAACAACCCGGCCAGCAATGCGCCCAGCAGAATAACAAACCCAAACTCCACCGGCAGAGGCCACTGCAACCATTGATATAAGATGCCATAGCGATCAGTCAGTAGAGCAGATGTATAGGCGCCGATGGCAAACATGACCGCAAAGCCTAGATCCAGCATGCCGGCTTGGCCCAACAAAAAGTTTAGCGCGATGGCGATAGCGGCGTAGATCAAAATGACCGTGCCAACCGATACTTGACCCCACCCCATCACCAAATCGATCAGCGGGAAGAGCATCACCGCACCCAGCAATACCCAGCGTCCCAGCCCAGTACGAAAAAAGCCACGCGCCTGGCGTGAGGACACCAGCACATCTAGATCAACAGTTGGGCTGGTATCGCGCACAGCGCCATCGCCAAACAGACCGTTGGGCCGTAGCACCAACAAGGCGACTAAGCCCGCATAAAACAGTGGGCGGGTCCATTGAGTGCCGATATAAAAATCACTAAAGGTCATGCCGAGCGCGATAAGCATGCTGGACACCAACGCGCCCAGCGGGCTGCCAATGCCACCCAAAACCGCGGCGGCAAACGCCATGAGCCCACTTTTGAGGCCGTGGTTGCCATAGCTGGTATTGGTGTAAAGCACCATGACGACTGCGGCAACTCCGGCAAACACACCGCCCATCCAAAATGCGCGTTGAGTGCTGCGCGTAATGTCAACGCCCATCATCTGGGCCACCACCTCGTTTTGGGCAAGGGCCCGGATTGCCAGGCCGGTGCGGGTGCGGTTGAGAAACACCCACGCACCAATTGCGCCCAATATTGCAACCAACACTAGCAGCACATCGCGCAGTGGTAGCCTGAATTTGAGACCCAGCACTTGGCCTAAGTCGATATCCGGGATGAGCTCATGAATGGTCTCGCGCGGGGCTTCGGGCAGACCAGGCGAGCTGCGGTGCTCACCGGGGATAAAGCCCGGATCGAATTTGCGCCACAGCAGCGCCACTTGATACAGCACAAACGATATACCCATCGTGGCGATCAACGGAGCCAAGCGCGAGCGACCATGAAACGGGCGATAGGCAATCCGCTCGATAACACCGTTTAGCCCCGCTGCAAACGCGCCCGTTGCTGCCACCGCCAACCCAATCCCACCCAACAGCAGCAGCACCGGCATGTTGAGGTTGAGGTTTAGGATGCGGATGACGGTGACGGCAAACACTGTGCTGAGTGCAAAGACATCGCCCAACGCAAAGTTGATCGAGCGCGATACGCTAAAAATAATCGTGACTGCCAGTGTGTTCAGCGCCAACGTCGCGCCATTGGTCACGCCGATCAGGACGAGGCGAGCGAGAAGATCATCCACTAAGAGTGCTTAGTGCTTAGTGCTTAGTCCCAAGTGCAAAAACTAAGGACTGAGCACTAAGCACTCTTTAGGCGCCTTCTGCCGCTGCACCGGTGCCGAGGTAGGCCTCAATCACTTGCGGGTTGGATTGCACGGCTTTGGGCAGGCCCTCAGCGATTTTCTCGCCGTGATCCAGCACGGTTACCCGGTCGCTGATGCCCATGACGACTTTCATATCATGCTCGATCAACAACACGGTAATCCCTAGATCGCGGCGCAAGTTGTCGATCAGGCGAGTCAGATCAGCCTTTTCTTGAGGGTTCATCCCGGCAGTAGGTTCATCAAGCAGCAACAGCTTAGGATCAGAACCGAGTGCACGGGCAATCTCCAGACGACGCTGCAACCCGTAAGGCAGATTACGGGCAGCCACATCAAACAAAGTGTGACCCAATCCAACGAGATCTAACAGGTCGAGTGCACGAATGTGAGCAGCCTTTTCTTCTTTAATCGTGCTTGGAGGGTGAAAGAACGCGCCAAACACACCCGAGCGCAACTGCGAATGCATCCCGACCATCACATTTTCAAGAGCCGTCATCTGCCCAAACAGACGAATGTTTTGAAAAGTTCGGCTGATGCCGCGCGAGGTGACTTCGTGCGGCTTGAGGCCAGCCAGCGGCTTGCCATCGAA
>JANMVQ010000042.1:0-4384 GCA_031392845.1 Chloroflexota bacterium | reverse complement strand
CAGCGCCGATCTCATCGACGCCGAGCACGGTATGTCCGACGGTCATCGCACGCGCCCGAATCGGATACGCAGCCAGCACTCTGGCGAGCCCGCCCCCATAGAATTCAAGGACCGGCCCACGCCGCCGCATCCTGCCCCCCGCCCCCGGAGGTCCGGGTGCCACCCCATTCGGGCGCAACCAAACGCGCCCCCGCAATGGCGGCGCGCACTTCCTGCAGGTCGCTCATCGTCTCCACCCAAAACACATCCACCCCACCCGCCGCTAACCCCTCGGCCTGTCGTCGAAATCCTTCGGTCGCGCTCTCATGCGTTAGCGCGCCCATCGGTTCAAACAGTTCGCCGCTCGGCCCCATCGAACCCGCCACGATATGATCCTCACCCGCCTCCATGCGGGCTAATTCTGCGGCCAACTTGTTCAATTCAAACGTGCGGTCTTGCAGGTTGTGCATCTTGAGACGAAACGGGGTGCCGCCAAAGCTATTGGTCAGAATAATGTCCGCGCCCGCCTGGATGTAGCCGCGATACACCTCGCGCACTTTCCCCTGTTTGTCCGGCAGCGCGTTCCACATTTCCGGCGGATCACCAAACTGCAGCCCACGCTCCATCAATTGTGTCCCCATCGCGCCATCACAAATAATCGGCGTGCCAGTTTGTTTTGCTTTTTCGAGTAGGTTTAAGAATCGGTTTGTCATAGGAATTAAGAAGGATGAAGTATGAATTATGAAAGCTGAACGAAGCTCATGCATTTCTTCATTTTGCATTCTGCATTCTCAATTTTTCTCTAATCTCTACAATCTGCGCCAAATGTTCATTGTCGTGGCCGATCAGTATCTCGGCCTGTTTGCGTAGGCGGGTGATGCCAAAAAGATCATGCTCGCAGGTGCGCAGCCACTGCGGCTGGGTCAGTGTTAATAAGTAAGCTGTCGTTTCAGCCCGTTTTGCCTTGAATATATCGAGCAACTCTTGCAACGAATGCGCGCTCGCTTGGGCCTCGTGCTCGGCGGCGTCTGGGCCGATGCTCGGCTCGATAGGATGATCGATCTCAACCATGCGCCGAAAACGGGCCCGAAATAAATCCTCAATGTAAGACAGATGCGCTACCACAACAGCCACGCTCCACTCGGCGGAACTGGGTCGCCAGTGCGTGTCAGTGGCAGTCAACGGCTTGGCCAGCCGCGCCAGATCCCGTGGCGTGCCATTGAGGGCTTCAATCAACATCAAGTAACGCTTGTCCATCTTGGCCTCACTCGTTGCCACGCTTAAAGTTGCCGGTCAGCTTGGCCATCGCCAGCTGGGCTGCCCGTGGCTCTAACTTCGTCAGCTTGGCCGCCAATAGCTCGGCCGGTTTGTCCTTCAACGTCATCACTACTTTGCCCTGCCAACTGATAAACACTTTGCCGTCTTTGCTGACGCGATATGAAAACACATCCTCGTCAAACGTATTGTGCTGGTCAACCACTTTGCGTTTTCGGGTCATCCTTCGGTCGCCTCCGTCCGGCGTTCGTGGCGCTCACGTCGTCGTCGATCGCGCTCATTTTCGCCGTTCGCCTCGGCAGCCACTTTAGCAGGTAACACACCCAGCGCCTCTAGATGCGGGAATGGATCGGTCATATGGGGCAGATGCATCGCCCCAACAAACTCTTGCTGGAAGTTCGGGTCAATCGCTGTTTCGATGTAGTGGACCGTACGCGCGATTTGGGCCGACTCCATCCGGCGTTTGCGACTGAGCAGCGCGATGCGCGCCCCATCGCCCGCCGCATTGCCCACCGCGACCACCTTGGCCAGATCGCAATCCGGATACAGCCCCAGCACCATCGCCCGCAGCGGGTCAATATAGCTGCCAAATGCGCCGGCTAACACAATCTTGTCCACACTGCGCACGCCATACTGCTGCATCAACAGCTTGCAGCCAGCGTATAACGCCCCTTTGGCCAACTGGATATTGCGCACATCGTCCTGCGTCACCACAATCTCTTTGCCCGTCGCCGATTGCTCGGCGGTGGCGAGAATATATTCGCCTTTGGGGCCGTTATATCGAAGACGATGGAATGCACGTGTGGTGGGTGTCAATAGTGTCACAGGTGTCGCAGAAAAAACATCAGATGAAACTTCGCTCGATACCTGTGACACCCCAGACACTGCCGACACCTCTTGCCCTAACACCTGAAATCTTCCATCCGCCCGCAACACCCCTGCCGAAAACAGCTCGGCCACGACTTCGATGATGCCACTGCCGCAGATACCGGTGGCTTTAATTTTGTCAGCGGGTTGCTCGTCGGACCAAAGTTCGCTGCCAAGCACTTTGAAGCGCGGCTCCCATGTCGTGCGATCAATGCGCACCCGTTCGATCGCGCCCGGTGCAGCGCGCTGGCCGTGCGTAATCTGGCCACCCTCAAACGCTGGGCCAGTCGGGCTGCTACAGCTAAATAGTTTCTCGCGGTTGCCCAGCACAATCTCAGCATTCGTGCCGATATCGATCAGCAACATCAATTCGTCTTGTTGCTCCGGGGCCTCGGCCACAATCATGCCCAGATTATCCGAGCCCACATGCCCGGCTTCCAACGCCAGAAAATGCAGGTTTGCGCCCGGATGCAGATGCACGTTTAGCTCACGCGCCTTCAGATCAATTGGCGCGTGGGTGGCCAGGGTAAAGGGCGCAGCGCCCAGCTCCACCGGATCTAGGCCCAGCAAAATATGGTGCATGACGGTGTTGCCCACCAGCACTGCTTCGTAAATATCCGTCACCGCCACATTGGCTGTGCTGGCCGCACACAACGCCAACTGGTTGAGCGCATTAATGATCGCCGTGTGCATTTTCTGCAAGCCATCGCTGCGCATCATGGCGTAACTGACCCGGCTCATCAGGTCTTCGCCATACGTCACCTGCGGGTTCATGGTCGATTCGGTCGCCAGCACTGCGCCAGTGTGCAGATCGCACAGATGTGCAGCAATCGTGGTCGAGCCAACATCAACTGCCAGCCCATACAGGGCTTCGTGGTAGCCCGGGCGCACATCGATCACCTCGACCGCGTTCCAAATCACGACCGTGACCTGATGCTTGCCCGCTTTCAACGCCGGCGAGAGCAGCCGCAGCGCGGGCAGATCAATCTTCAAATCGGTCAGATGCCATTCACGCTGCAGCGCCTCTTGCAAACGCTCCCAATCGCCGCGCCGCTCGCCCAGTGCGTGCGGTTCCACTTCGACAAACACCTGGCGCAGGATGGGATCGACCTCGATGTTGCGCTCGGTCGCGCTCTTGCGCACGACCTGTTTGTGCTGAGTGCTTTCCGGGGGCACAGTCATCAGCACATCGCCAGTCACACGCGCGGTGCAACTCAGCCGTGCCCCCTCGCTATATTGTTTGGCGTGACGGGCAAAATACTCGCGTTCGGTCGCGTCGGCTTCGCTCAAGTGTTGGGCCGATGAGATGATGCCGTGCTTGGCAAACGCACCTTCTTCGACAATGACTTTGCACTTGCCGCACGTCTGCCGCCCCCCACAAATGCTATCCACATCCACGCCCAACTCGCGCGCAGCCTCCAGCAAGGATGTGCCGGCGGCCACATCCCCCTGCCGCCCCGATGGCTGAAAGATTACCCGGTGCTGCTTCGTCTCGCTCATGTGTTTTGGACACGGATTTACACAGATTTACACGGATTTTTGCTTTTTATATACCGTGTACTTCCGTGTAGTTCTGTGTCCTCATTTCTGTACCTTACTATTCTTAAATGCCATGTACTTCTTGGCGATATCGACCGCAGTCGCCGCGTCGCGCCCGTAGGCATCGGACTCGATCTCTTCGGCAAATGCCGCGCTGACCGGTGCACCGCCGACCATGACAAACATCTTGTCGCGCAGGCCTTCGTCTTTCAAAGCCTGAATAATGACTTTCATATACGGCATGGTCGTGGTCAACAGCGCGCTCATGCCGATAATGTCGGCGTCGTGCTCTTTGATCGCAGCGAGGAACTTGTCGGCGTCGTTGTTCACGCCCAGGTTAACGACCTCGAAGCCCGCACCCTCCATCATCATGCTGACGAGGTTTTTGCCAATGTCGTGGATATCCCCTTTGACCGTGCCGATGACCATCGTGCCGATCTTGGGCGCGCCGGTCTCGACCAGCAAGGGGCGTAATATCTCCATGCCGGCCTTCATCGCATTAGCCGCCATCAACACTTCTGGCACGAATAGCACGCCATCGCGAAAGTCCACCCCAACCACGTCCATGCCCGCCACCAGACCTTGGCCCAGCACTTCAGAAGGCGTATAGCCGCGCCGCAATGCCTCATTCGTCTCTGCAGCTACTTCTGCCTTCATCCCGTCATACAGGTCGTCCTGTATCTGCAACCACAATTCATCATCCGGTAAATTTTCAAAATCCATA
>JANMVQ010000039.1:0-24221 GCA_031392845.1 Chloroflexota bacterium | reverse complement strand
GCGCAACAATAACTTGACCATTACGATCGCCTTGGCCTGATTACATAGTTCCACTCTCCATGGAACTTGTCTGGAATTAGCCGAATTTTCTATCTGTCATTGCTACAGTTACCCACATGGCGCTGCTTTACGCAGATCGATTTCAATCAGGTTATATTTGCGCGCTGCCTTAGTACCTGTCGCTGATTACCTTAGGTTTTGTCATTTGTCACTTGTAGCGTCGTCATATCTGCGAAGGCAGACAGCCAGCCGATTAGTTATAGAATCACCTACAGACATTAACTTATCCGAATAACAGAACGGGAGAATTAACCATGAGCAATAATCAAAATCAGGATGATGGTCAGAAATCAGTCGATGACTTGATCAACAGCGTATTGGGCGGCGGCAATAAGCCACAGCAATCACAGCAACAAGGTGGTGCTGAAGACGTGCTCGGCAGCATTCTTGGCGGTGCAGCAAGCGGTGGTCAAGATCAGCAGCAACAAGATCAGTCACAAGGTGGCGGGATGGGTGATGTGCTGGGCAGCATTCTTGGCGGCGCGGCCGGTGGTGGCCAGCAGCAGCAAGGTGGCGGGATGGGCGACGTGCTGGGCAGCATCCTCGGCGGCGCGATGGGCGGCAGCCAACAACAGCAACCAACATCGCGTCAGCAGCCATCGAGCGGCGGCAGTGGTGATATTCTGGGCAGTATTTTGGGCGGTGTATTGGGTGGCGGTGGCCAACAGCAAAGCGGCGGCAATCCAGTCATGGATTCATTGGGTGGCATCATCGGCAGCGTGCTAGGGGGCGGTGGCATTATGGGCGCTGGGGCCAGCGTGGCGGCCAGCCCAATCCTACGACCCGTTGCCAACATGTTGGCCGAAAAGCTGGGTATCTCCCCGACGATTGCGATGGCAATTGTCAGCTTTGCCGCAACCAAGATTCTGAGCGGTGCGCTCAAAGGTGATCAGACGAACCAGCGCAGCGTGCATGGCGCGCGCCTCGCCGACGTCGTCGATCAGGATTTGCTCGGCAAAATGGTCAACGGGCAGGCCACTCAGAGATACATCCGCAACACCGGCATGGTGGATGAGCTGATGGGCGAGACAGGCTTGGATCGCAGCACCGCCACTAAATCGCTACAGATGGTATTTGATCAGCTGGGCACGCAGTTGCAGCAATAGGTTGGTAGTTGGCAATCAGAATACAGATTGGCTTGGTTGTGTACCATGTCAATCTGTGTTTTAGTTTTTTCTGTTTTCTGCCTTCTGCCCGCTTCGCGTGCCTTCTGCCTCACTTGTTTGTTATCATCACTCTTGAAATGACCACTCAAGAGATCGAACAGCAATATACGTCGGGCGTGTATCCCAAGCGCGATATCACAATCGTGCGCGGGAAAGATGCCGTCGTATGGGACGAGGCGGGGCGCGAATATATTGATTGTGTAGGCGGCCAAGGTGTCAGCACGCTGGGCCACAGCAACGAGGCAGTGGGCAAAGCAATTGCCGAACAGGCCATGACCCTGATTAATTGCCCCGAGATTTTTTACAACGACAAACGTTCCCAGTTCTATGCTGAGTTAAAGACCGTTGTGCCAGACGGATTGAATCACTTTTTTCTGAGCAACAGCGGTGCAGAGAGCATGGATGGCGCGATGAAGTTCGCCCGCCTCAGCACTGGGCGCAAGAACTATATCGCTGCCGTGCGCGCCTTCCACGGGCGCACCATGGGCGCACTGACCGCGACCTACGAGCCGAAGTATCGCGAGCCTTTTATGCCGCTGATCGAAGGCCTGACCCACGTGCCCTATAACAACCTTGAGGCGATGGACAAAGCCGTCAACGAACAAACCGCTGCCGTGATTCTGGAGGCAGTCCAAGGTGAAGGCGGCGTGTATCCTGCTACAGATGAGTATCTGCGTGGCGTGCGCGAGCTCTGCACCCAACGCGGCGCATTATTGATTATTGACGAAGTACAAACCGGCTTGGCCCGCACTGGCAAGTGGTTCGCCTGCCAGCACGCCGGAGTCACGCCCGATCTGATGACGATGGGCAAAGCCATCGGTGGCGGTGTACCGATGGGCGCGATTGCGATTGCCGACACTGTGAAAAATATTGGCCCGATGAGCCACGGCAGCACCTTTGGCGGCAATCCGCTGGCCTGCGCTGCCGGTATTGCCTCATTGCAAGAGATGAAGCGGCTCAATCTGCCAACCCAAGCTGCCAAAAAAGGCGCGTATTTCAAAGAGCGGCTCGAAGAGATCAATGCCCCCATCATCCGTGAAGTGCGCGGCAAAGGCTTGTTGATCGGGGTCGATCTAAAGGTCAAAGTCGGCCCCTTTTTGCGCGCCTTGCAGGCCGAGGGCGTGTTGGCCCTACCCGCTGGCCTGACCGTGCTTCGCTTCCTGCCGCCCGCCATCATCACCCAAGCCCAAATCGATGTCGTGTTGGAGAAGACAGCGAAGGTGTTGGCAACGGCTTAGTTTGGAAAGATTGAGGAGGTTCTGAAAGTTCTGAAGGTTTGTAATGTTCGGAACGTTCGAACCTTCATAACCTTCATAACCTTCATAACCTTCTCAACCTTCATAACCTTCTGAACTCCCATGATCGAACTCCTCGAAAACTGCGTCCGTATCCCGTCGCTCAGCGGGCAAGAACAAAACTGCGCCGAGTTTCTGGTGCGTGAGATGGTGGCGCGTGGGTTTGACCGTGCCTTCGTCGATGAATCCGGCAGTGCGGTCGGCATCATTGGCAATGGCTCGCGCCAGATCGTGTTGATGGGCCACATCGATACCGTCGGCGGCGATGTGCCGGTGCGCTACGAAGGTAACAAACTGTATGGCCGCGGTACCGTCGACGCCAAGGGCCCGTTTTGCGCGTTTGTGGTGGCGGCAGAATTGGCCAAATCATCAATGGTCAATGGTCAGTGGTCAATCGTCCTCATCGGCGCAACCGAAGAGGAAGCCGCCAGCAGCCGAGGCGCACATCATGCCATCACCCAGTACCAGCCTGAGTTGTGCATCATTGGCGAGCCGAGCGGCAGTGATGGGATTACGTTGGGTTACAAGGGCCGCACGTTGGTGAAGGCGCATTTTGAACAAGAAACCGTCCATACCTCGCGCCCAGAGCCCACCGCCAGCGAGAAAGCCGTCAACTTATGGAACTGGGCCAAGCAATTTGCCGATAGCTATAACGCCGACAAACCCAAGATGTTTGATCAGATCATGCCATCGCTGCGCGATATCAAAAGTGGCAGCAATGGGTTACGCGAATGGTGCGATCTACTGATCGGGCTGCGTTTGCCGATTGAATTTGGCCCACAGCAGGTGCAAGATGCTTTTACTGCGCAGTTTGATTTGCTAGGTGCGGGCGAAGGGTGTGGATTGGAATTTTGGGGGTCAGAGGTGGCGTTCAAATCCAGCCGCGATACGGTGCTGGCGCGCGCTTTTGTGGATGCCATCCGCGAGGAGAAGTTGCGCCCAGCCTTCAAGCACAAGAGTGGCACGGCGGACTTTAACATCGCTGGGCCAGTTTGGAATTGCCCCATCGTCGCATATGGTCCCGGCGACAGCGACCTCGATCACACCCCACATGAGCACGTCGAAATCGCTGAGTTCGAGCGCGGGGTGCGGGTATTGACGCGGGTGTTGCGGGTGTTGATATCGACATAAATCCTGGAAGGAATACACTCAAGCTATGACGACCAAAACGGCGACTGTTATCCAGCCGAAATGCACTATCAGCACGGATTTGATTGAGGCGACAGTATTCATTATCTAACGTCCAACATCTCTCATGACCCCCCCATACACTCCCAACAACTGTCGCGCTGCTCGTCCCCACGTAAACTCATGGGCGCGGGCCAGCCCACGTGCACGCCCCTCAGCCCGCCATGAGTCGTCGTGCAAAGCTTTATCGAGCGCATCGGCCAGCGCATCGGTGTCGTTGGGATCAATCGTTAGCGCCGCATCGCCGACCACTTCGGGTAGCGATGACACATTCGAAGTCACCACCGGCACACCACACGCCAGCGCCTCCAACGGCGGCAGGCCAAAGCCTTCATAGAACGAGGGAAAAGCAAAAGCACTCGCCAGCGTATATAAGTGCGGCAAGTCGCCATCCTCCACAAAGCCAATAAACTTCACCCGATCCATCAAATTGAGTTTCTCAACCTCGGCCAGCACATCGTCATATAACCAACCTTGGCCACCGGCAATGACTAGACAGATGACGTTTGACACGCTGCGCGGACGTTTGATCAGCTTGGCAAACGCCCGCACCAACCCCAAATGATTCTTACGCCGTTGCATGGTGCCAACAGTCAAAATAAATGGCGCGTCACCCAGCTGGTAATGGCGTTGTACATACTTGCGCTTGCGGCGGGCAATGATCGATTCCTCATCAAAGGGCATAAATCGCGACTCGACTCCGCTATGAATCACCGTGATCTTGGCTGGGTCAATTCCATACAGCGTTTGCAAATCTTGCGCAGTCGCGTGCGAGTCAGCAATCAAATGTGTGGCGCGTTGGGCCGATTGCGGCACCACTTTTTTGAGAAAGGGAATCAAGCGCGGCGGTGCAGAGTTCGGGTCGCGCTCAAACGACAAATCATGCACGGTCACCACGCTAGGTGTGTTTTTATCTAGAGGTGGCAATACAAAATCGGCAGCATGATACAAATCACATGGGCCAGAAAAGCGTTGCACCGGCAACGGCACGTTGGCCTTGAACCACAAGCGATACAGCCAACGATCGTTCCAGCGTAGCGTCCGCATCGGCAGATTGGCCGTGCGCATCAGGTTGGTAATCGGCACCTCCGCGCCCGGTCGCCCCATCACCAGCAGACGAATCTCATGCTGTTGCGCCTCATCCAGCGCCAAAAACGCCCGCACCAACTCGCGCGTCAGCCGCCCAATGCCCGCACCCTGGTGTATAGCGGAGGTGTAGTCAATCGTGATACGGGACATAGGGTATCAGGTATCAGGTATCAAGTGCCAGGCGTCAAGACATCGTGACACCTGATACTTGATACCACTACAGTTACAGGGCGCTTTCCAGCGGCTCATCCGCCCGCGTTTGCCATTTCACACTGCGGAAAGTCACGGCACGATTCACCACAAAGTTCCACATCATCACGATAATCGCAGCAATCGCTTTAGTGACATTGAGGCCCAGGCCCAGATAGTGCTTCTGCACCAGCACAATCGGCACATGTTTAATGATTTCAGAGACAGGCAGTTGTGCTACTGCAAAGATCAGCTCACTGATGCCTAATCCAATCGCATTGACGGCCAGAAACACCGGCAATTGCTTGCGTTTTTGCTGGCTGCGCGTCTCCGGATAGACCCACAACCGGTTCCAGATAAAGTTATTCGTCGCCGCCGCCACAAATGCAATAGCCACCGCCACCGGCACGGCAAGGCCAAAATTGCGTTCCAGAATATTTAACAGAATCACATCAACAATCAGTCCGCTAAATCCGACGGCTGCAAACTTACCAAAACGCTTGATCTCCGGCTTATTTTGGCGCGCCACGCCATAGAGTTTTGTATTTTTCATTACTGTCATGCGTCAAACGTCTGCGAAGCATGTCAAACCTCAAACGTCAAACGTCAAAATGACGCGTGACGTTTGACGTTTGACGAGTTACGCATGACGAACTAAGTATTTTGCTTCGTATAACGATCAAACCATTCCACCATTCGTTTTAGGCGCTCAACGCGATGACGCGGCTCACCGCTGCGCGAAAGTTCATGTCCTTCACGCGGCCAGCGGATCAGTTGCACAGTCTTCTTCAGCAGTATCAACGCCTGAAAAAGTTGTTCAGCTTGTTCCATTGGGACGCGATAGTCTTGTTCGCTGTGTTCGATCAGCAGGGGGGTATGCATGTTCGGCACATGAGCCAGCGGGGATTGCTCCCAGAGCGCACTAATATTCTCCCACGGTGTATAGCCCGATTCAAAATCATTGAAGAGCGGGACGTCGGTCGTGCCACGCATCGAAATTAGGTTATATACGCCACGTTGCGCCACCGCCGCCTTAAAGCGTTGATCATTCCCAATAATCCACCCAGTCAGATAGCCGCCATAACTGCCACCCGTGATCGCCAGTCGCTCAGGATCAATATAGCCGCGCGCGATCACCTCATCCACCCCGCGCAACACATCTCGGCTCGGGCCGGGGCCCCAATCCTTCCAGTTCGCCCTCATAAATGTTTCGCCATAGCCATCGGCCCCACGGGGGTTGCAAAAGAACACCACATAGCCACTATGCGCCAGCAGTTGCCATTCATGAAACATGCTGCCGGTACTGGGCGTCCACAACACATGCGGCCCGCCATGGATCTCGACCGCCAATGGATATTTTTGTCCCGGCTCGAAGTTGGGCGGCTTAATCACCCAGCCATCGATCATGTAATCGTCAGACGGATACTGAATATGCTCAATCTCGCCCAACTCATGCGCTTCCAGAAACTTACGATTGGGCTTGTAAAGCGTGTGCACAACCCCATCCACTTCGCGCACATACAGTGCCGATGGGTCTTGCGGCGTGCTGGCCGCAAAGACTACTCGTCCGGTCGCATCCACATCAAACGAAGCGATATCATGCGTCAGCGCAGTGAGTTGATCAATTTTCTTGTCAGCCAGCATCACCCGCCACAAATTCACATGGCCATCTTTTAATAGCGTAAAGTAAATCGAATCGCTCTTGGGATGCCACTTTACGATTTCTACATTGCGATCGGTCGCGGCGGTCAGTTCGATAGGTTCGCCACCGGCGATAGGCAACAATGCAATGCTCTGGATGCGATGACCGGGCCGATCTTCCAAACTGCGCTCATACGCAATCCATTGGCCATCTGGCGAGACTTGCGGGGAATAACAGCTATGGCCCGCTTGCGTCAGACGGACATAAGTGCGTGCGGCTTTGTCGTCGCTTGTCTTATCCAGCGCCACCCGCACCACGTCGTTATACATATACCAACGCGGACCTTCCATCTCGCGGGTATACGTGCTAATGAGGGCGCTCCCATCGCGCAACCAAGTGGGTAATTCAAAACTATCTTCGCCCTCAGTCACCCGCACTGGCTTAATATCTCCAGACGTTTCATCGGAGAAGTCCGTCGGCACTGCGCTGACATAAATATGAGCCCACTTGTCTTCCATGAAGCTGGTACCGGTGCGATACGGCATGCGTTTAATAATGCGCGGATCAAAACGCATCTTCTCTTCATGCTCGCGCCGTTCTTTCTCCTGTTTTTGCACAAATGGGTCTTTGCCTTTCGCCTCACTTCCTACGCCTTTCGCCTCACGTTCCTCGCCCAACGACTCTCCCCTATCCTCTTTCGCACGCTCGTCTGCTCGCAGACTGGCCATATACGCAATCCGCTTGCCATCGGGCGACCACTCAAACCCGCCCACTCCGTTGGCGTGCGATGCAATGCTGTGCGCCTCGCCCCCACGCAGATTCAGCACATAGACTTGCGGCTTGTCAGCCCGGTTCGACACAAACGCCAAACGCGCCCCATCGGGCGAAAATCGTGGCATGCCGTCTTTGCTGCCGTTGGTAAAGGGTTCTGCCGGATCATCACGCTGCAAATCTTTGATCCAAATAGTCCGTTTGTAGCCATTCGT
The DNA here is from genome assembly GCA_031392845.1 of Chloroflexota bacterium. Taxonomy (GTDB): domain Bacteria; phylum Chloroflexota; class Anaerolineae; order J036; family Brachytrichaceae; genus JANMVQ01. The sequence goes on along the minus strand of JANMVQ010000039.1, from coordinate 16,606 downwards.
CGCGGCATCGACTGTCTGCCGCACAAACACAGCCAGTGTGCCATCAGGCGAAAGTTGCACATCGGCTAGGCTAACGAGTTCGTGTAGGGATTCGGGGGTGATTGGGTTCATGGTCAGTTCAGCGCGATTACGCAAAATATTGCGCAATCAACAATCATTCGAGCATACCATGCCCCCCGAGTTGCCATCCGCGTAAAATCCGGCAAAATCTAACTATCTTGGATAAGAACGGCTCTCCCGACTTTGGCGGGAAAGATGTCATTCCGACCCTGAGCTTGGCGAAGGGGAGGAATCCCAGCGGCGTTAATCTTAGGTGTTTCGCCACTGGGATGCTTCGCCTTGCTCAGCATGACAACATCAATTCCACTAAAGTCGGGAGAGCCAAAAGGACATTACAACGAAATGGCAAAAACTCTCAAAGTCGCAATGATCGGCGTCGGTGGCATCGCCCGGACTCACATGCCCGGTTGGGCTGCCTCAGAACATGCAGAAGTCGTCGCAGGCGCCGACATTAGCGAAAAAGCGCTAACCGCCTGGGGTGCAGACCACAAAGTCAGCAAACTGGTCACTAAGCCCGAAGACATTTTTAGCGACCCCGATATCGACATCGTCGATCTGTGCGTGCCCAACATGCATCACGCCCCGCTGGCTATCGCGGCCCTCAATGCGGGTAAGCACGTTATCTGCGAGAAACCTCTCGCCCCCACGCCCCAAGCCATCCGCGACATGATCGCCGCCCGCGACAAGAGCGGCAAGCTGCTTATGACCGCTCAGCACTTCCGCTTTGCCGGCAGCACCCAGGCCCTCAAGCGCGAGATCGACACCGGCGTCATGGGCGACATCTATCACGCTCGCAGTTGGATGTTGCGTCGCAACGGCATGATCCCGCTGCACACCTTTACCAAAAAGGCTCTCAGCGGCGGCGGGCCTTGCATCGACATCGGCGTGCATGTGCTCGATCTCACCCTCTGGCTGATGGGTCATCCCAAGCCTGTAGCCGTCTCCGGCGTGGCCAAGAAAATGATAGGTGCACACGAAGGCATCTGGTCGCACTGGCGGCAGGATGTACCCGTGCCACAAGGTGCTGACTTCGATGTCGAAGACTTTGCCTCGGCCTTTGTGCGCTTCGACAACGGTGCCACCCTTATGCTGGAAGTAGCGTGGTTCTTGCACCACGACAACCTGAGCGAGGACATGCAAATTTGGCTGTATGGCACCGAGGCCGGTGCGCATTGGCCCAAGAACGAAATCCTCAGCACTAACTACAAAACACGCCAGTTCATGAACACCACTCTCAAAGCGACGGCAGACAAAATGGAGCCACACGCCCTCGAGTGTGTCGAGTTCGCCCGCGCCGTCGCCGAAGGCCGACCTTCACCGGTGCCCGCCGAGCAATCTCTACAAGTCATTTCCATTTTGGACGGTATCTACCGCAGCCAAAAAGAAAATGCCGAAGTCCGCATTTAACCTAAGGTCATTCCGCCGAAATAATTAATGGCCAAGCACGGCTCTGCGTGAGCGGAGCGCATTCTGATGCGCAAAGTCGAAGGACGCGGTCATTTTATTCTGCTGAATGACCTAAGCTGAACAAGCCGGAATAAAACCTCTCACAAAGACACAAAAACACAAAGAATTCAAAACGATCTTGGTGTCTTTGTGAGAGAAAAGTCTTTGCACAAATGTAAAGATTTCGAAGTTTAGGTACTACTCAGAACCTTGATCGAACCAATTGGAACGTGGATTCTCAGGACAACAGGATAATCAGGATAATCGTAACTATTCAGCCACAATTAAAATCCGCTAATCACGCTAATCTTCGCAAATAAAATTAGTGTAAATTCGCGTTATTCGCGGACAAAAACCAAATTTGGACTGAATAGTTACGGATAATCAGGATAATCTGATCTTAAAAACCCTGTCATTCGCTAAATCTGCGTCCCTCAGTTTCTGCTAATCCGCGTTCAAGACATCAGCTATGCCAACCCAGAATACCCTCGCATTCGATTTTGGTGGCGAAAGTGGCCGCGCCGTCATCGGCTCATTCGACGGCAACACGCTCAAGCTAAACGAAGTGCACCGCTTCCCCAACAAGCCGGTGCGTATCGGCGCACACCTGCACTGGAATGTGCTCTCGCTCTTCGACGAGATTTACACCGGTATCCGCAAAGCCGTGCAAAACCATGCCATCGCCAGCCTGGGGGTAGACACCTGGGGCGTCGATTTTGCCCTGCTCGATGAGCGTGGCATGCTCATTGGCAATCCTTATCACTACCGCGACAGCCACACCGATACCATGATGGCCGAAGCGTTTCAAATAGTCCCGCGTGCGGATATTTTTGAGGCGACTGGCGCGCAGTTCCTGCAGTTCAACACGGTTTATCAATTGCTGGCCCTGCAACGCGCCAATGCCCAAACCCTGCGCCATGCCAGCACTTTGCTCATGATGCCGGATCTGTTCCATTATTGGCTGACCGGCGTTAAAGCTAGCGAGTTCACCGATGCCACCACCACCCAGTTCTACAACCCACGCACCCGCGACTGGGCACGTGATCTACTCGATAAACTTGGCATCCCGCATCACTTTCTCGCGCCAATCGTTCAGCCAGGGACGGTGCTCGGCCCCATTGCCAAACAAACTCAGCGCAACCTCAATGTCGCGGGGCTGGAAAACATTCAAGTTATTACTCCTGCCACCCACGATACCGGCTCTGCCGTGGCGGCTGTGCCAGCCAGCAACAACCGTTATGCCTACATCAGCTCTGGCACCTGGTCGCTTATGGGTATCGAATCGCTCGAACCGATCATCAACGCCCAGATGCAAGAGTTCAACATGACCAACGAGGGCGGCGTAGGCTCTTTTCGCGTTCTGAAGAATATTATGGGACTGTGGCTCATTCAGGAATGCCGCCGCAGTTGGACCAGCGATGGGTCAGACGTCTCATATGGCAGTCTCATGGAGTTAGCTCAAACAGCTGCACCTTTGCGCTCACTCGTTGATCCGGACGACTTGGCTTTCCTACATCCGCAAGACATGCCCGCCACACTTATGGACTACTGCCAGCGCAGCGGTCAGCCCGTGCCAGCGGACCGCGCTGCCCTCGTGCGCTGCGCATTAGAGAGTCTGGCTCTCAAGTATCGCTACACCCTCGATCAACTGGAATTGCTCATCGGCGAACCTATTGAAGTCATCCATGTCTTGGGCGGTGGTTCGCAAAACACCCTGCTCTGCCAGTTCACCGCCGATGCATGTGAGCGCCCGGTGCTGGCTGGTCCAGTCGAGGCTACCGCCATCGGCAACATCCTAGTGCAAATGATCGCGCAAAAAGAATTCGCCTCACTCGATGAGGCCCGCGCTGCCTGCCGTCATTCCTTCCCACTTACGACCTATACTCCGCAGCATCCACAAGCCTGGCAAGACGCCTATGGTCGCTTCAAACAATTGTTGCGTAATCCCCCTGCCTAGTAGACAATGCTGCTCTTGAACTTGAAAAAGATTTGCTCACTGGCTGCCTTCGCGCGGCGACCATCGAAAACCATGGGACTACGCATGGTGCTCATCATGATCAGCTTGCTGCTGGCCGCATGTCGGCCCAATGCGGCCATTCGCCTCACACCCGGCACACCACCGCCCACACCCAAAGAATCTCCTACGCCTGCCCCCACTTGGACGCCAGCGCCGCGACGGCTCGATCCGTTTATCGCGCTATGTCTCGTTAAGACGAATACGCGTGGTGCGCCGCTATATACCAGCCCTGATACCGCCAGCGAGGTATTACGCACCCTCAAAAACCGTGAGGTGCTGACTGTTACGGTGCGCAGCCTAGATGAAACGTGGATTCGCGGCCAAACCAAAGATCAGATCACTGGATGGGTGCAAGTAGCTTCAGCCGGCTGCACTGTGCCCATTCGTGAGCTGTATGTCGCCAAAGAAACTGGCACTATTTTGGATGTCACTGCAACAGCAGTCATCGCTGCCACCGCCACTGCGCTTGTGGCGGGTACACCTTCCCAGACACCTGCTGTGACCGACATGCCTACATCTGCGCCGCGCACCGCGACACCCACACTTACTCTCATTCCCGCTACCGCGACTAATGCCCCAACCGCCACAGCCACCGAACGCCCAACGGCAACACCAACCGTTGTCGTCGTGCCTGAAATTCAGTGCACCGTCGTCATCACCAAGGGTCTCAATGTGCGCATTGGCCCCAGCACTGAGTTCCGCGCCTTTATCAAACTCGCCGAGAATGAAATCTTCGAAGCTTCTGGTCGCAACGCAGAGGGTGATTGGCTGGCCGGCCGCGCCCCCGGTGGTCGCCCTGGCTGGATCATCGTTACATCCGTACGCTGCGCCTCGGATATTGAGCAACTCGCCGTAGTGCCGAACGACTTTGTCTTGCAGCAAATTACACCCACCCCCAGCCTAGAACAAACCGCGACCCCATCACCCGCACCCACTAAAACCCTTGTGCCAGCCACATCGACGGCCACGACCCTGCCCAAGCTATTGCCAACGGCCACACTCACCGTCACCCTTACACCGATTGCCCCGACTCGTGTGGCAACAAACACGGTTTCCCCGGCTGCTCTAGGTTTGCAATGCACTGTTGGCGTCTCAACCGGTGTATATCTGCGCACGGGTCCTGCCCGTACCTTCCCATCGATCGTGGTCGCGAGCAAGGGCGAGCCATACCTAGCCCTGGCCCGTAGCGCCAACAACGGTTGGTTGCTGGGTCGTAACAAAAACGGGTTGGTGGGCTGGTCCATCGCAGGCGGTATTCGCTGTCCTGCCCCCATCCGCACCCTGCCCATCTCACGCCAAGTTCAACCTGCCCTCGCACCGACCACCGCGCCGTGAAACAGTGGAAATAGAAACAAAAATGTGACCTAACACAAAAATAAAAATAAAAAAGCCGGATGTAATTCACATCCGGCGTCACTTTCGACTTTGCACTTTCAACTCTCAGGTCACTTCTTATTTAGAGCATTATTCAACAAGAATGTTGTCGGCACAGTGATACCCACTGCAATCCCAACTGCGATCAAGACTGTAAGTGGCCCAACACTGCCACCTATGGCCCATACCAGTCCAATAATAATGGCAGCCAGCGCAATAAAAATACCCACTGCTGCATAACCTTTGGCACGTCGTGCGCGTGCTTCTTCTTCTTCTTTACGCTGTTGCTCTTGCACCTTGCGTTGGCGATTTAATGCATCTTCCCAGCGGCGCATTGAGGCGTCCACATCTGGTGGCCGTCGCCAAGTGCCCTCTGCCGGTGTCGATGAATGCGCTGAGCTGTACGATCCACTTGTCGAGCTGCTATTCCAGGTGCGGGTGACTTGGGCCGTGCTGCTGCTGTTGCCATTGCTTGGCATGTTGCTATAGGGATTGCGGCCATGTTCACCCTGCCCGTTGCGCAAATTAGGGTCACGCGATTGATGCTGTCGCGCCATTTCCTCTTTCTCGCGAATTTTGAGAAAATATTCATAACGATAGCGCGCATTCAGTGCATAACTGCCTGCTCCGCCATTGTTGGCCTGCGCGTTACGGGGCCCATCTGAACGGAAGTTTCGGTCATACTCAGTGCGCTTGGCCGGGTTGCTCAGCGTATCGTACGCCTCGTTAATGGCCTGCATCTTGAGCTTGGCATCCGGCGAGTTGTTTGTGTCGGGATGGTATTTGCGTGCAAGACGGTGATAAGCCGCTGTAACCACTTCTGGGTCAGCAGAAGGGTCAACTTGCAGAGTTTTGTAGAAGTTTTCGATTGCCGTTTGCATTGCGTCTACGTTTTGCCTTTCAGCCGAATTGCGATTACGATCTACTCATGCATCGAGCCCACGCTGCCGCTACACATGTATAGGTGTAGATACTAATAATGCATCAGTCGCAGTGAATCAATCCATCAAAAGACTGAACCACTTGCCCTAAGGTATTTCTCGCCGAGTATTACAAGATTCGCCTTAAAATTTGCAATACTGATGCTGTTTCGCATAACCCTAGAGCGAATTCCCAATGGGTATCCGAGACTGCCCTTCGACTTCACTTTGCGATTTTCCGCTCCGCTCGAGGGTGCTTGCCGCATATCAACCAGGAATCTGCTCTAATTCACTGCTTGATACTCATTGACGGATTCGATACGGTCAATCCCAAGCTGTGCGATTTGCATTTGCCCATCTGTGGCAAGCGCTTGTTGATAGTATTGCAGTGCCAGTCTGGGCTCGTTGCGCTGCTCGTGATAGAAAGCCCATTGCAGATCTAGGAAGACGGATCCAATCCCATTGGCTTTGGCCTTGGCCAACACCGCCCCTAACTTCAACGGGTCAAAGTTGCTGATGGCTGACAGCCCGCTCAATACATAAAGTGAGTGTTCCTGTGGCTGCTTCTCCAACAATTTGCGCAGCCGCTTAAACGCTGTTTCATGCTCACCCATCAGTGAGAGTAGCACTGAAGCCGATGTGCGTGCCTGCGAGTCTTTACTCTCTAAAAAAGAAGCCATGCCATAAAAATAGGTGGCTTGCCGAAACATGCGCTCACCATGCAATCGTCGCGCTGTATCAAAGCAAAAATCAGCGCTCCAGTTGTAATGCTGCGCAATATACGCATCTGTCTCTTCTTCATGGGCGCGCCGCAAATGCAGACGTGCACAAAAATCACGAAAAGCCTCGCGCGAAAGGCCCTTCAGTAACCACGGCACGTTGTATGTTTCTGACAAAATCGATTTCACTTGTCCAGCGCGCTCATCTGCCCGCAAGCGATCCAGCTGCTGTTTGGCTTCAACAAAATCTTTGGGGCCAAGATAATAGAGCGTATCACTAGCCCGCAAAGTAGCGCCGCGGCAAATCTGCGCATGCGCTAGCAACAGACCAATGCACAGCGCTTCTTGCCCTGAGAAATGCTTCATCGTCTCCAGCGCCACACTTTCGGCCATCTGGAACTGAAATAATCGGAGCAGCGCCGTTAACAACAATAATGACCCTTTGAACGATGACTTGAGCTTTAGACTCGTCCGCAAATGCTCAATGGCGCTATAGATCGCGCTCCAATCCGTGATGTGTCCCAGCAACACGCCATCCACTACCAAATCCGATCCCGAAAACAATGCATTGCCCAAATACGCTTCAGCTACACGCAAATGCAGCTCATGATTCTGACGATTTCGCTCGAGATCGCGCAATAACTGTCTGATTTCTACCATGGTGTTCTCTAAGCACTTCTCAATTCAGACGCCCAGACGTCACTCGGTCTTATCACAACACAAGGCTGAGTCGCATCAGACCAAAGTCCCTAGACGTCGTCCATCAAAAGATGTCCGTCGCTACAGCATGCATCGCATATATAGATTCAGCACAATCTATTCAGAGTATGTCATATTGTTTGCATAGTATGTCAATTCAGAAACCTATTAACAATTTGACACAACTGCAATCATGCACTGCTGCTATTTTCCACAAATTAGTCCCCTGAAAAATAAAGCCGTCTCCTGTTGAGGCATAAACAGGGGACGGCCGGCCAAAACACTCAGGTGCCCATAAATTACGCACGCTGCGCGAATACTAGCTTCTCACGAATCCATAAAATGTGCGTCACTCCGATGACTGAGGTCGTTATACTCTTTTTGTTGTCGTTTCGCCTGCAACTTTTTCGTTTTTTAGCTACAACCTTCGCCGTATGTAAAGCAAGCTTTATAAAGGTTGCAAAAAAACACCCCAGAGTTGCAACATGCAACTCTGGGGTGGTAAATCAGAATTTACGAGACTGCCCAGTTACGACAGGGCTGGCTCAAACCGTGCGCCACCCCCTGCTGAGGGCCCATCGCCCGGCGGAAGCATCATCGAGGGCACCGGCTTGATCTCGACTGGATTCACCGGGCCTTCAGCCATTCCGGTGACTTTGAAGTCAAGTTTGCCTTCGATCAGGTCAATCGACACAATCGCGTTGTCCAGAATCTGGCTAGACAACAAGCCATCTGACAAAGCATCTTCAACTTCGTTCTGAATCACCCGGCGCAGCGGTCGAGCGCCATAGTCTGGATCGTAGCCCTTGGTGGCCAGATAATCCTTGGCCGCATCCGACACGTCGATCTTGACATTGTGATCGACCAAACGCTTCTGAACTTTTTTGAGTTCCAAGGACACAATCTGCCCAATTTGCTCGCGATCCAGCGCATGGAAGACAATTGTGCCATCCACGCGGTTCAGGAACTCCGGGCGGAACAAGCGTTTCAGTTGTTCCATCAACTTCTGCTTGGTCTCCGAGAATTGGTCAGCAGCCAGCTTCTTGTCATCTTTCTTGGCCACAAAGCCCAGTTGCTGGCGCTTGATCATCTCTGCGCCCACGTTGCTGGTCATAATGATGCAGGAGTTGCGGAAGTCCACCTTGCGGCCACGCGCATCGCTCAGACGGCCTTCTTCCATGATCTGCAACAGCATGTTGAAGACTTCAGGATGGGCCTTCTCGATCTCGTCGAACACGACAATCGTATAGGGGCGGCGGCGCACCGTCTCGGTGAGCTGGCCGGCATCTTCGTAACCAACATAGCCCGGGGGCGCACCCACCAGACGGCTGACGCTGTGGCGCTCCATGAACTCACTCATGTCGAGTACCAAAAGCGCATCTTCGCTGCCAAAGAGCTGCTCGGCCAGGGCTTTGGTCAGCTCGGTCTTGCCGACGCCGGTCGGGCCTAAGAAAATGAACGACCCCATCGGGCGGCGTGGATCCTTCAACCCGGCCCGTGCACGGCGCATGGCTTTTGACACGGCCACAATCGCCTCATCTTGGCCAATGATGCGATCATGCAGATTCTTTTCCAGGCTCATCAAGCGTTCGCTCTCGGTTGAGGCAATCCGCTTGAGCGGAATTCCTGTCCACATGGCAATCACTTCGGCAATGTCATCGCGGCCCACCTCTGGCCCGTCGCTCACATGGTCAAAGTTGTTGCGCAAGTTGTCGATCTCTTCTTGAGCCTCGCGCTCTTTTTCACGCAATTCATGCGCGTCGTCGTAGCGGGCTTGCTCCATCGCTTCCTGGCGCTCTTTCTGCACTTCGCGCAAAGTCTTGAAGGCTTTTTGCAAGTTGACCGACTGTGGCGACTTATACATGCGCACACGTGACGAAGTTTCGTCGATTAGGTCGATCGCCTTATCTGGCAGATAGCGATCAGATACATAGCGGGCAGCCAGCGTCACCGATGCCTGCACGGCGTCGTCGCTAATCCGCAGTTTGTGATGCTCTTCGTAGGTGCTCTTGATCCCGCGCAAAATCTGGACGGCCATCTCTGGGGTAGGCTCTTCCACATACACTGGTTGGAAGCGTCGCTCCAGCGCAGCATCGCTCTCGATATGCTTGCGGTATTCGTTCAGCGTGGTTGCGCCAATACATTGCAACTCACCGCGTGCCAATGCAGGCTTGAGGATGTTAGCTGCGTCTACACTGCTGCCAGCCGCACCTGCCCCTACCAACATATGCACTTCATCGATAAACAGAATCGTGTCACTTGATTTGACTTCCTCAATAACCTTCTTGAGGCGCTCTTCGAACTGGCCACGATACATGGTGCCAGCCACGAGCGAGCCTACATCCAACTGCATGACCCGCTTATTGAGCAACAGTTCGGGGGTCTGGCCGGCCACAATCCGCTGGGCCAAACCTTCGACGATGGCGGTCTTGCCCACACCCGGTTCACCGATCAAGCTTGGGTTATTCTTGCGGCGGCGCGACAACACCTGAATTACGCGCTCAATTTCCATTTCACGACCAATGACCGGATCGAGCTTGCCTTGTTCGGCCAATGCAGTCAGGTCAGTAGCCAATTGGTCGAGCGCCGGGGTTTTGGGCCGTTCTTTCTTGGTCGTGGGCGCGGCAGTGCGGCTGCCTTTTTCAGCTGGAGCACTGCCTTCTGGCTGCTCTTGCTGGATAGCACGCAAAGTCTCACGACGCACCCGCTCGGCAGTCAGTCCAAGCTGGCGCATCACATCAATGGCCACGCCATCGCCCTGCCGCATCAGACCCAGCAGCAGATGTTCGGTGCCAATGTAGCTGTGGCCGAGCTTGCGAGCCTCGTCCACGGCAAATTCAATGACTTGTTTGGTGCGTGGGGTAAGGTCAAGTTTGCGCTCGCTGGTGGAACGTTTGCCCGCACCAGTCATGCGTTCGACCATTTCGGCCACGCGATCGGGTTTGGCACCCAGCTCGCGTAAGACGCGGCCAGCGATACCATTTTCTTCCCGCACAATCCCCAGCAACAGATGCTCTGTGCCGATGTAGTTGTGCGATAGTCTTTCTGCTTCTTCTTGTGCAAGTTGGAGTACTCGACGGGCACGTTGTGAAAACCGCTCTAATTTATTCGCCACAATTAAACCTCACAGTTGGGTCAGATACATTTATAAAGGCTTGCCAAGTTGCATCTACGCGTTGCTTCGACCTGACAGGTCTTTGTAAATTAGTTGACCATTGTGCCAATGTAAGTTGGCACTATTAGCATAGCATGAGCAAAACACTTGAACTTTGTTTTTTACAACTTCTTAACCAACGATTTGCGGACTGGTTCAAATTCGCTTATTAGACATTATCAGCAATAAACCCTAAATCGAACGAAACTCCACGAATTCTTTGTGAAGACTCATGCAATTCATGGTTTAAAACTTGCTTCTGAGGATGTCTATGTATCGTAAACGCAACAAAGCTCCATTTATCATGGAGCTTTGTGTCATTCTCTTACATCGCAGACGAGCGTGCCGCTTACTCCGCGTCATCGAGTTCTTCGATTTCGCTTTGCCAGTCGGTATCGGCATATTCAGGCCGGTTGACACGCTTCAAGCTGAGGGCGATGCGGCGCTGATCGGGCTCGACCCGCAGCACACGCAAGGTGACCATCTGGCCTTCTTTTAGCACTTCACGCGGGCTAGAAATTTGCTTGTCGCTGATTTCGCTGAGGGGGATGAGCCCTTCGATGGCTTCATCTTCCTTCAGGCGGGCAAACGCCCCGTGTTTGGGGTGCAGCTTGATGATCTCGGCTTCCAACAGTTGGCCAGGCTTGTAGCGCTTGGCGACCTGGGTCCACGGGTCGGCCTGCAAGGCTTTGAGGCTCAGGGCGATCCGACCGTTGTCGCGCTCCAGGCCGATGACCTTGACTTTGACCTTTTGACCTTCCTTGAGCAGTTCGTTGGGGTGCTTGACCCGCTGGTACGACATTTCGGACAGGTGGATCATGCCATCGGCGCCGCCCAGATCGACAAACGCGCCAAATTCCTTGACACTGCTGACGATACCTTCGACGGTCGCGCCAATTTCAATTTCAGCGAGCAGCTTGGTCTTGAGTGCTTCGCGGGCCTCTTTGCTGGCCGCCCGTTCGCTCAGGATCAGACGGTTGCGCTCACGGTCGATCTCGATGACCTTGATGAGGGCCTTCTGACCTACTAGCTTTTGGAAACGCTGCTCCGGGGGCAAGGTCTCATCACCCATCATGCGCTGATGGGCGAGGCTGAGTTGCGAAGCAGGCACAAACCCGCGCAGGCGACCCACCTTAATAATGACGCCACCCTTATTGAAACCGGCGACCATGGCTTCGACCGCTTCTTGTTTCTGAAAGAGCTCTTCAGCACCACGCCAATCCTTCTCGGTAATGGCCTTGGCCAGCGAGAGGACAACGTTACCGTTGCGGTCTTCAGGGGTGATGACGTAGGCATAGACCTCGTCGCCGATCTTCAAACTGTTGCGAACGTCCTTGGGGAGGGCTTCTATTTCCTTGCCATATACGATGCCCTCGGACTTTGCGCCCAATTCGATCAAAATCTGGCGATCACTAATCGCGGAGACACGGCCCGCAATCAATTGGTCTTTTTTAGGCGGATCAAAATTGCTGGTACGAGACAAATATTCGCCCAGCGAAGCGGTAAAGCTCTCGTCCCCGGACGGCGCGTCAGAATTATTGGGGACACTACTATTTTCCATATCTTGGGTGACTATCCTTGGCGTAAGATTTCATCATTATACCTGACATATGAGGAAACTACTGAGATTTGAGGGATTTTCGAGAAACAACGCAGACGTTATTTCACAGGATGACACTGATTATAGCTCTCATAAAGCAAAACGCTGGTTGCGACGGCGAGATTGAGCGAATCGCTGCGGCCTTGCATGGGAATGCGGACGCGTTGGTCGCAGGCAATGCTTTGGTCTGGAGTGAGTCCTTGGCGTTCGCTGCCCATCAATAAAATCAGAGGACGCTGATAATCTGCGCTGCGGTAATCGAGGCTAGCTTTGTCGGATGTCCCGATGAGAGACAAGCCGTGTTGCACTTTGAAGGCGAGAAGTTCGGCGAAGGTAGTTTGGGTGAGATGTTGGGCAAAGATGGCGCCCATGCTGGCGCGCACAGCCTCGGGGTCGTGGGGGTCGGCGTGCTGGCCTAACAGAATTACGCCAGATGCACCCACAGCATCGGCGGTGCGCAAGATGGTGCCGATATTGCCAGGGTCTTGGGGGGATTCGAGCGCGACGTAGAGAGTATGGAGCGAGGGGCGTGGGGCGAGAGACGTGGAGCGTGAGTTGTGAGCTGAAAGCGGAGGGCTGAGGGCTGAGAGCGGGGTCCAGTGCTGTTTGACGACGGCGGCAATGCCTTGCGGGCCGGACTTATCGGAGAAGGTATTGAAAACTTCGGTAGTGACGTCTATATGTTGCGCGCCTTGCGTCTGAGCTTGATGGGCAATGTCGCGGGCGAAATCACTTTTGAGCAGGTCGGGGGCAGTAATAATGGTCTGGATCTCGGCGTTTAGTTGCACGGCTTCGGCGACCAGACGAATGCCCTCAACGAAAAATAGCTGTGTGCGGGCACGCTCTTTGCGGTCGTGCAAAGCGCGAATCGATTTAATGGCGGGATTGCTGCGGCTGGAAATAAGCAAGATTGGCATAGGATAGCTGTCAGCTTTTAGCGGTCAGCTTTCAGCGATAGCCGAATGTTAAGCTGATGACTAAAATGGTAATTCCCAATTAGAACGCGGATGACACGGATTTCTACGGATTTTATAAATATTCTGAATCTGTGTTGATCCGTAAAATCTGTGTCATCGGTGTTCAATTCTGGAGATGAATGCCTATGCTCGTGGATCGAGTGCATCGCGCAGGCCATCGCCGATAAAGTTGACTGCGAGGACGGACAGGGTGAGGAGTAGGCCAGGGAAGATGACAAAGGTTGGCACTTGGCGCATGTAGCTGGCCGCAGCAAACAAGATATTGCCCCAAGTGGGGGTGGATGCCGGCACACCAAACCCGAGAAAACTGAGCGTGCCTTCGGCCAGCAAATTAAACGCTACGGAGAGGGTAGTGCTAACGATGATGGCCCCGAATACGTTGGGCAACAAATGGCGCAGGATCAACCGGGCGTTGCTGACACCCAACGCCCGAGCGGCCTCGACAAAGTTCTTCTCGCGCAGTGAAAGTATTTCGCCACGCACGACGCGGGCCAGGTACATCCAGCCGAATGCACCCAGAAAGATAATGACAGTCCAAAGCGAGGGGCCAACCACCGAAAACAAGATTAACTGCAAGAAAATGGCGGGGAAAGCCAGCATGAGATCGACAAAACGCATCAGCAGGTTGTCGATATTTCCGCCAAAGAACCCGGCGAGGGCACCGACCCCGGTGCCGATGAGCGTGGCGATAAATGACGAAAGCAACCCCACTATCAGCGACACACGCGAGCCGAATAGCAAGCGGGTATAGAGGTCGCGACCCAGATCATCGGTGCCCATAAAGTGCTCTGGCGAGGGCGGCTGCACGATGCTGAATAAGTCCTGCTCGTCAAACGGATAGGGGCTTAGAAATGAGGCAAACAGCGCGGCGAACAACATCAGCCCGATCAACACCACGCCCACCACGGCCAGTTTGTGTTTGAGGAAGCGCCGCAGCACCATCTGAGTCAGGCTGAGTGATTGGGGCATGATGTTCTATTTGAATTTGATGCGTGGGTCCAACCAAGCATAAAGTAGATCGGCGATCAGGTTGAACAGAACGATGAGCACCGCCGAATAAGCCAGCAGGCCCATCAGCACCGGGTAATCGCGTGCGCCGAGCGATTCGAAGAAGAGGCGGCCCAAACCGGGCCAACTGAAGACCCGCTCGGTCAACACAGTGCCGGCTAGATAGTAGGGAATATCGAGGGCGACGACGGTGACAAACGGAATGAGCGCATTGCGCAAGACGTGCCGCGTGATCACGTTGAAATTGTCGACCCCTTTGGCGCGGGCGGTGCGCACGTAATCGTGGCCGATGACCTCGAGCATGGCCGCGCGGATATAGCGGCTCCAACTGGCGACGGTGCCGATAGCCAGAGTGGTGGCAGGCAAGATAAGATGTAATAGCGGCGAGAAGCGCTCGCTTTGCATATCGGCGCTGGGCAGAACGCCCAGCTGGAGCGAGAACAGCAGTTGCAGCATTAGGGCCACCCAGAATATGGGCAGCGCCAACCCGGCATACGAGAGCGTGGTCATCACATAATCGAAGAATGTGTAGCGAAATAGCGCGGACAACACGCCCACCAAAACGGCCAAAATGAGGGAGATGACGATGGCGACCCCCACTAGGCGCAACGTCGAGCCGACTCGTTCGGCAATGACTACGCTGACGGGGCGGAACTGGGTGAATGAAAGGCCCAACTCACCGCGCGCCAAATTGAACAACCATTTGCCCAGTTGGACGTAGACAGGCTGATCGAGGCCCATGTTGCGGCGCACCACGGCCAATTGCTCCGGCGGCATGCGGCTGTTGCGAGCCAGCATAGCGTCCGGTCCACCGGGCATGGCCTGCATGAACAGAAACGACACGATCGCAATGCCGATGAGCAAAGGCACGGCTTCGATCAGGCGGCGGGTAAGGTAGTTACGCACAGAAAATTAAAAAGACAAAAGGCAAAATTAAAAAAGACGCGGTAATGTATCGCAGCTCTTTTTTAATTTTGCCTTTTTAATTTTCACTTTTGAAAAGCCCATTCCGTGACATTCCAGAATGTGTAGGTAAAAGGGTTGGGCTTGAAGTTGACAATGTTTTTGGGGGCGACGTTGATGGATTTGTCCCAATACAAAAAAAGGACGGGCACTTCACGCTGTAGGACTTCCTGTGTTTTGATGTAGATTTCTTTGCGTTTGATGGGGTCGACTTCCTTGGCCCCAGCTTCAGTCAGTTTATCGATCTCGTCTTGAAAATTAAACTTGTTGAAGTAAGCCTGTACATTGCCGCCACTGCCGGTGGGGTCTTTGGGGATTTGGCTGCTATGCCAATAAAACATGTCATCGGGGTCGTTGCCGTTGAACCAGGAATACATTCCGGCGGTCATTTTTTGGGTGAACTGATAACCGTTTGGGCCAAAGATGCTCTTGATATCTTCCTCACGTTCATCGACCTTTATCCCCAGTTTGCGCCAACTGGCGGCGATCACCTGCTGCTTTTGCTTGTCCTGTTGACCACCGCTGATGATCCAGATTTCGATGGCCAATGGCTTACCGTCTTTCTCCAGGATGCCAGCGGCGTTTTTCTTGAAACCGGCTTCGTCGAGCAATGCGGCGGCTTTGTCTAGGTCGTATGGGCGGGCGGTGAGGTTCGGGTTGAAGTAGGGGGTTTCGGGCAACTGGTCGGCCACGGCAACCACACCCAGGCCATTTAGGATTTTGTCCACAATTTGCTGGCGGGGCGTGGCGAAATCCAAGGCTTGACGAACCTTTGGATCGAGCAGATGGTCGATCATTTTCAGATCGAGGTGGTTCCATGAGTTGCTGTTATTAAGAATTACATTGCTGTTGGGCAGCTTCTGTGCCTCGACATAGTGGACAGGCGCAACACTCGCCATCTGCACCTCACCAGTGCCCAACTGCACCATCAGGGTGTTGTCGTCGGGGATTAGCTTAATGCGGATTTTGTCGAGCTTGGGTGCACCACCCCAGTAATCGGCATTCTTCTCAAGGTCGATGTATTGGGCGCTCTCCCACTTTATGAATTTATACGGGCCGGTGCCGATGGGATTGCGGCCATACTCTTGCTTGAAGGTGTCAGCGCCTTTGTCGATCAGGTGCTTGGGGGTGATCGTGCCCGCGCCGACATAGGTCAGAAATGGGGCAAACTTTTCTTTGGTCTGCATGACCACGGTGAAGTCGTCGGGGGTGTCGATCTTGGTGATCTTGTCCCAGCCTAGTGTTTGAAATGCTGCGAACTTCTCATCCATAATAATCTTCCACGAGGCAACCACGTCGGCAGCAGTAAAAGGCTGACCGTCGTGCCATTTCACACCTTTGCGCAGCTTAAAGGTATAGGTCAACCCATCTTCTGAGATGCTATAGGACTCAGCCAGCTTTGGCCCAATCTCGCCCTTGTCGCTATAAGCCAGTAGGCTTTCGAGGATGGCCGAGTTTACATTCGACGATGTGACCAATTGGCTAATATAGGGGTTGAGCGTTTCTGGCTCCTCGGTAAAACCTACCGTAAGTGTTCCCCCTATCTGCACTTGATCTGGTGCAGCGGTTGGTGCGGGCGTGGATGTCGGCAATTGTGCGGATGGTGCAGCCGCTCTGGGTTGCACCGCACAACTGGCAAGAATGCCAACTGAAAGCACGAAAGTTAATA
>JANMVQ010000028.1:0-20588 GCA_031392845.1 Chloroflexota bacterium | reverse complement strand
GGAATGTCGGCCACCGTGCCAACGGCGTCCAGTCGGACTGCGCAGATGCAGATGCAAATGCCGCCGGATCACCCCAGCAAGCCTGCGACAGCCCAAACCGCATCAACTCGATCGAATGTCAATTCACCCAGATCCACCGAGCCCTCACGGCAATGGACACCTTGGCTGTTGGGTGGAATCGTTGTGATTCTAGTCATCATTCTCGTTGCGTTGATGATGAATGAAAATGTGCAGTCGATCAGTAAAGCTATATCGGTCACACCTAGTCCACGCAGAACAGAAAGAGCAGTTGCGACCAGCACATCTGCACCGGCTGGAGTGGTGATTGTGCAGGCCAGCGCCACTGTGGCGCCTGTTCTTCCATCCCCCAGGGCAAACGCGCCCCCCTTAATCGCGTGGACTCCGGTACGCCCACTGCCAATGCCACGCCCATCTACTATTATGGTGACCGTCCCTCCTACATTGGTGTCGCTGCCCACCAATCCGCCACAGCCTACGCCAACGATACTGGGGGTATTAACGCCAATTGTGGTGCCATCGGATACACCATTACCACCCGATACGCCTGTGCCTTCCGATACGCCATTGCCCGAAATAACTGCCACTCCTACCGAAGTGGCAATCCCCATGACTCCTCCCTAAAATATCGTTTTCTTGCAAATATCCTTGATGGTAAACTGGTTAAACGATCAAACGGTTAAATTCTATGCTCAGTAAGCCTGTCCATCGGCGTGTCACCATCAGAGAGATTGCGCAACAAGCCGGGGTGTCAAAAACTGCGGTTTCGTTTGCGTTTAACATGCCGGGGAGACTGTCGGATGACACAACCCAACGCATCCTCAGTATTGCTCGTGAGCTAGGCTACACGCCAAACCCTATTGCACGCAGCTTGAACACCCACCAAACCAATGCGCTGGGGTTGATTGTGCCGCAGGATATACCCGATGTGCTGAGTAACCCGTTTTATGCCTTGTTGATGCGTGGAATCGGGCAGGTTTGCAAAGCCGAGGGTCTGTCATTGATGCTGGTGCCACCCATGCGAGGTTCAGTGGTCAATGCCACTTATGCTGCGTTGATTGATGGTTGTATTGTGAACGGACTACAGCCAAACGACCCTGTGGTTGGCGCATTAGCGCAGCGCAACTTGCCCTTTGTCATGATCGACGTAAACGGCGTGGAGAATATTGCCTCAATCACTATCAATGACAACTATGGGGCACGTTTGGCTATGGAGCACTTGCTGGCATTGGGGCACCGCCGCATTGCAATTCTGTCCTTCGAATCTCCCACCGGTAAGTTCACGGACTATGCGGGCACCTTGAAGTACCGTTTTGAAGGAATCAGCTCGGCATTGGCCTCGTATGGCTTATCGCTAAACAGCCCCGGGGTGATGATCATGGAATGCGCGTGCAGCATCACAGGTGGCGTAGAAGCCTTCAAACGTATTCAGGCCCAATCACCCTTACCCACCGCTATTTTTGCGCTCAGCGACATCATCGCCTATGGCGTGCTAGAAGCCGCCCACGCATCAGGGATGCGTGTCCCAGATGATCTATCAGTTGTCGGCTTCGACGATCTTGAGACGAGTGCGCTCATGTGTCCGGCGCTGACCACTGTTCATCAGTCGATTGTGGAGAAGGGACGTCGCGCCGCCGATATGTTGGTTCAAATGATCCAAGGGAAAAGTCACTATGAGCATGTGACTCTGCCGGTCGAGTTGATTATCCGCGAATCCACCGCACGTATTTGAGACCTACTTTTTCGCCCAAATAGTCAAGCTCCTGCCGTTAAAACACCCATACACTTTATTGCGAAGGCTGCAAATAGTTCTGCACCCCCCAACCGACTGTGCCATCGACAGAATCTTTCAGTTGCCACCAAATAAAACCATCCGCCTGAGTAGGCCCACCGACCACTTCATAGCTGTTGCCTTCGGGCAAGCTACGAATCTTTTCTCCACCTCGTGATGGCGATTTACGAAAGTTCAGCCCAGTTGGCCCAGTATCAAAAATACGAACCTTACTGCCTACCCCGATGCCGCCCGTTAGCGACGGATCGACTGTCGGCTGCGGAATGGGTGTATCGGTAGCCGCCAAAAAGGGCGTGGCCGTGGGTGGAATATCGTCCGTAGGTGTAGGTATCAGGGGCGCAACAGTCGGGGTGGACGCAGTCAGGACTTGGTTTATCGCAGGTCGATTTCGATTAAAGGCACTGATCGACAAGCCGCAAGCAGTAGCGATAATCGCTACACTGATAAGCCCTGGCAGCCAAGTTGGGAAACGCTGTTTTGGGCGGGTAGTCTCTGGACGCGGCAACCGCGCAAATGGGCGCAAATCTTCTTCCCAGCGAATCTCGTCATCATTGACGCCCCGCCCTAATCCGGGCCGATCTGGTGTTTTCTGAACGGACATAGGCAGCAAGTTTAACAGTGCAGGTCAGTACGAACCCTAACTCTTGCTGGCGCATCTTTTCTCGAGAGTTCGCTCCAGGGCATGCATGGGTGGATAGATGGATGGATGGATGGATAATAACGAGGTTTTTACAATGCTTATTGGATTGACAGGCAACATTGCCACCGGCAAAAGCACCGTCGCGCATATGTTGCGTGAGCTCGGGGCCGTCGTGATCGATGCCGATCAGATTGCGCGCACTGTGGTGCAACCTGGCCAGCCCACGCTAGATGCAGTTGTGGACGCATTTGGCCCAGGTGTCCTACAGCCAGATGGCACACTCAACCGCAAAGCATTGGGCGCAATCGTATTTAACAATCCCGACCAGTTATGTCAACTTGAAAACGTGATGCAGCCTGGTATTCGGCAGGCCTTACAGCAAGCAATTGATGCACTCCCAGCGAATAGTGTCGGCGTGTTAGAAGCGATTCGACTGATTGAGGGTGGCTGGCATTCCCAATGTGACAGCGTGTGGGTGACCACTTGTTCAACCGATGTGCAAATTCAGCGCTTAATCCAGCAGCGCCACTTGAGCGAAGATGAAGCGCGCAGTCGCATCGCGGCGCAAAACCCACAAAGTGCCAAACTGGCCAAAGCAAACGTCATTATCGACACTTCAGTCAACATAAGTGAAACCAAAACGCAAGTTATGACAAATTGGCGCAAGTATGTCGCAAAATAGATGTGAATTCGTTGCTCTTTCGTAGGTAACCTGCTTAGAAACTACTTACAAAGTGAACCTCCAAAATGCTACAATAACCGTTATGGAGGGTATGGAGGGGACAAGGGGAACAACCAATACGACATTGTCGACAACGCCTGAAGCAATTCAGCGGGTCGATGGCTCATTGCGTCTGCTGGCTTGGGGCGCGTTGCTCTATATTGCTGTACAACGACTGAGCCAGGGCGGCACAGTGTCCCCATTAGATTATCTGCTACCGCTGGCGCTATTCTTGGGTCTGAGTGCAGCATTACTGCTAGCCAGCGTGCCAAGCATGGCCTATAGTTTGCAGCAATCCCGCCAAAATCAGCCTTTGTTGATGGCTGCGCTACCCTTGCTATTGATCGTGCCCTATGTAATTGTGGCGCGGAGCAATCCAGAGTTTGACCCATCCACGATTTTGATCACGGGCATGCTCCTTTTTCTGCCCGTGTCTTGCGCCATACTCAATGTCCCAGAACTGCAACGAGGAGATATTTCACTAGGCCTGATCACGGTGTTGGTACCGCTCATTGCCCCGCTGGTGCAATCGCGCGAACTGACCAATCTTTGGCTGCGGGTGGGTGCCATTGCCCTACCGCTACTTTTGCTGCTTTTGTCAACCCGCGCTCAAAAGCTGCGGTTGAACTTTTTGCTAATCTGTAGCGTGCTCTCGCTCTGGTATGGTGTGCAATTTGGTGCATTGCCTGCGTATGACCTACTGCCGATCAGCCTGGATGGCACCGAAGCCGTGCTGTATTTTGATCTAGCAGCCGCCGTGTTGTTGTTATATGCGTTGGGGCTTTCTGGCTGGTTCAATGAAAACGGGCGCATCGGGCTATCGTTTCAGCCCTCATTAAGCGGTGTATTGCATATCTTAATCAACTTGGTGTTGATTTTTATCTTTGCAGGCGGAGTTGGCATCGCGACTGGAGTGTTGTCTCTTCAGACAGCACTCAGCACCGTGCAGGCCAGCTTGGCCGACCCACGCGAACTGCTAACACAGGCCTTGCTGACCTATACACTAATTGCCCTGCCGCGCGAATTGCTCTTTCGTGGCGCATTGTTGCCTTATTTTCAAGAAATCTTTAGAGGATCTGCGTTTAAATCTGCTCTGCCAATCGCGCTGTCTGCGATGTTGTTTGGTGTGGCTTACTGGCAACCTGACCTTGACATGGGCACGCCCAATAGTGCGATCTGGTTTGCGTTACTTGTAACAGTGTGCGGTGTTTTCTTTGCACGGGCTTATTTGTCATCGCGCAACATTGCCATCAGTACCACTCTACATACCCTGATTCATTTGATATGGAGGTTTGCTTTCAAGGCGTAAAATCTGACGTGCTCCTCGTGTCAAAACAAAAGATATCGTCGTTTTCTGTAAATCTGAAACCCACGACGTTGTCCTAAACATTCAATCTGCACGAGCTTTTGGATCGAACGCAAGCATCCACACATCATGGCCCCCAAGCACATTGGTCGGTATCAAGTAAAAGCCGAGTTAGATCGCGGTGGCATGGCCGTGGTGTATCTCGCGCGGGATCCGCGTTTCGAGCGCGATGTCGCCATCAAAATGTTACCCCGTGAAGTGCGTGATCAGCCCACTGTGCGCAAACGTTTTGAACGAGAGGCCAAGGTCATTGCCGGCTTGGAACATCCCTCGATCGTGCCGGTATATGACTTTGGTGAAGACGATCGCCAGCCATATTTGGTGATGCGTTATATGACCGGCGGATCGCTGGCCGACCGGTTACACCAGCGTCTTGGTCTGCGCGAGGCAGCCGGCATAGTGACACGCGTGGCATCGGCCCTAGATGAAGCCCACGGACGTGGCGTCGTCCATCGCGACCTTAAACCTGGCAATATTTTGTTCGATTCGCATGGCGAGGCGTTTCTCTCGGACTTCGGTATCGTCAAAATGCCGGAAGGTAGTGCTGCTGCGGCCATCAGCAATTCGCTGGTGTTGGGCACACCAGCCTACATGAGCCCAGAACAAGCCATGGGCAAAGAGCTTGACCGACGCACTGATATTTATGCACTGGGTGCAGTGCTTTACGAAGTTCTGACTGGCATGCCTCCGTATCTTGGCCCAACGCCTATGAGCATCGCCATGAAACATGTGGTGGAGCCAGTGCCCACAGTCAAACCTACCCGCCCAGATTTGCCTGAGGAAGTGGAAGATATTATCTCCACCGCAATGGCCAAAAACCCAGACCTGCGCTACGAAACAGCAGGGGATATGGCCATTGCCCTGAATCGGATCGTCCAGAAGTACCCATTGGAATCAGTAGGTGTGCCGAACATGCGATCGACACCGCCAGATCCAAACGGGGCAGTGCTATTGATAGATACTGAAGAGTTTGAATTGCCACAAAAGATAGATGTGGTGATCTCAAATGAATCTGCGCGCAAGGGCACTTCGCTGCCTGCTATGCCTGGGCGGCACCAACTAATGACCGCGATGCCCTTGTTGATTGGGTTGGTCGTCACCGTCGGGTTAGTAGCGCTGGGCGTATCAGCCAGCATTGCCCGGATACGAGCAGCAACCGTTACACCTACTTTTCGCCCGAAAATACAAATTGCACCTTCAACCACCACGCGCCCGTTACCCACCAGCCCAGCCTTCATCGCCATGACAGCCGAACCGCAGGCTGAGATTACGGCCACGCCAGAGCCGACTGAACAAGTAGCCCCTGCAACCGTTAGCGATGTCCCCGCGACACGCGTAATCGTGATCATGAAAGCAATTGAAGACCGCTCGGATATTCCTGAGATCAGTTTGCGCGCTGGGCCGGGCATAAACTACCGATTTATCCGAGGCATCACAGCAGGGACGCGGATACAGGTCGTTGCACGGGCTGCAAGTTCAACCGGAGATGGGTTGGCCTGGTATCGGGTGCTACTGAATGATGGCGATCGGGGTTGGGTGTTTAGCGGATCAGTGCAACGGGTCAGCGGCGATGTGCTAAGCTTGCCCTTTGACGACAACTTCCCGCCCACTCCGGAGACGACCCTTGGGCCACGCACAACCACGCAACCCACAATTCCACCACCGACTGCTGTTGTGGCTGCACCTACCGCCACCGCCCAAAATACAACCACATCCACACCCTCCGCCACCGCCCGTACGTTTACTGCAACTCCTTCGGTCACATCCACAGCTACCGCTACTGCCATTCTGACCGCTACCGCAACAAGTATCACGCCTACATCCAGCCCATCCCCTACGGCGACGGATGGCGTACTAGCAACGATTACGCCTGTGCCGTTTACAACCAACGGGGAGATTACGCAGTGAAAACCTGATGAGTGGGCACTACATCGATACATGGGGGTATAGACCTGACCATTTTGCGACTTGCTTGGCGTAAAATAGCTACTAAATGACCAGATATGACTCGCCATCGCATGTGCCAGCATGGGCCAGTATGCTGGGCGCAAATGGTTTCCGCACTTTTATCAACCTCATCGAACGCTACTTCACCGTACGCAATATCCGAATCGTTGTGGATGCCGATGAAGGTGTGGTCAAACCTGATTTGAGCGCAATCGCCCAGAGCAGTGTGTTCGGTTTGCAGAACATTGCACAAGTTTGCCACCAAGCTACTCTCGAACAATGGGATCAATTGATCTCGACGCATTTCGATTCTATTTTTGCCGTGAAACAAGAAGACAGTGCATTGCACATCGACTTGAGTAATTTTGGCAAAATTCAATCCCAGTTGCGCTCGCGTTTGTATCCGGTTGAGATTGCAAACCACACCAGCGAAATTGTGCATCGTTCCGGGCCGGAAGGCACACTAGAAGTGCTCGCTCTTGATTTGCCCACCACCGTGCGGACCATATCCAAAATGGAGGCGGCCCAATGGAAGTACGATGAAGAGGAGCTGTTGGACATTGGTCGCCGCAACCTGCGCAACAGTGGCCTGTTGAAATCGACGATGGTGCCACTAGAGCAAGGCACCAAGCTGCACTTGTACTCCGGCGACAATTTTTATGCGGCCAGCCATGTGTTGATTTTTGAGGACTATTTGTTACAGGATACCGCACGGATGCACAAATATGGAGCGCTGGTCGGCATCCCCAAACGCGATGTGATGTTGGTGCACTACATCCAAAATGTAGGCGCAGTAGAAGCTATCGGGGCAATGTTGCAAGTTATTATTGGTATGCACCGCGACGGTCCAGGGTCCATCACGCCAAATCTTTATTGGTATCACGATCAAGAGTTTGAATTGCTGCCCTATGAGTTGGAAAGCCAATCGCTCAACTTCACACCACCCAATGAGTTTCTAGCCCTGCTCAACGAATTGTCGGACCGAGCCAGCCTCTCTTGAAGGAAGTATGTCTCACTACAAACTCCTGCTCTTCGACCTCGACGACACACTCTATCCGCGCAGTTCTGGAGTGATGTATCGCATTTCGGACCGTATCACGCAGTATTTGACTGAGCACATGGGCGTGCCAGAAGCCCAGGCGCAGGCCACCCGTAAACATTTTCGCGGAACGTATGGCACCGCACTGCGTGGGCTGATGGAAGAGGGCTACTCGGTGGATCTCGAACACTATCTGAGCTACGTGCATGATGTGGCGTTGGATGGAACGCTGATACCCGATCCACAAGTGCGCGCCATGCTGATGGGCTTTAACCTAAGGCGCGGCATTTTGACTAACTCCAACATCGAGCATGCTGACCGCATCTTGAAGCATCTGCAAATCGAGGATTGTTTTGAACAAGTGGTCGATATTCGGGCGCTGAATTTCCTGGGCAAACCCGATGTAACCGCTTATGAACGCACCTTGGCCCTGTATGGCGTGCAGCCTAACGAAGTGATCTTCATAGAAGATACGCCGATTAACACCAAGCCTGCCAAAGCCATGGGTATGACCACTATTTTGGTTGATCACCCACCAACGGAAGATGCCGATTTTTGTGTACCGCTGCTCATGGATGTTCAGCCGGTGATCGAGCAATTGATCCAACATGCCTGAACTCCCTGAACTTGAGGTCGTCCGAGACGTGTTGCGGCGGCGCGTGGTGGGCCAAACTATGCGGTGTTCAACTCTATCTGTCCTTTGCTCGACATCGACAATGGCGTCTTTGTGCGCGATGCAGCGGCCAAGGATCTTGCGCTGGAAGTCGTTCGTGAGTGCGTCACGCTCACTGATCGGCTTAATCTTGGGCTTGGACTTGGTCTTGGGTTGAGTGAAAACGAATTGATGGAACAGCTGTTGCGAATCAGTCAGGGGTCTTCTGGCCAGCTGATCTCCACGTTACAAGATATTAAACAGGGCCGACCCACCGAGATTGCGTTCCTGAACCTTGAGATTGCCCGCGTGGCAGCCGCTTTGCAACCGCCATTGGCGTTGCCACGCACAGAGTTTTTGGGGAAGATGATTGTAGCCAAGTCGCGTTATAATCAAGCTATTCATGCAAATGGTTGCAATCCTGACTAACCGCACTGACGCGAATGTAACGACCGATACTCATTCGGTCGCGGTTTCATGCGCGGTGAGGATGGCAGATTAGCAGAACGTAAGTTTAGTTTAACCAGATTAAAAAAAGCCTTCCTGAAACCAGGAAGGCTTTTCTTATTGGCATGGAATGTGAATAGAATCAGGCTATCGAGAATAATTAGGACGGAATAAACACACATGAGCACAAACGGAATAACAGCAGCGAAGACAGCCAACCGGCTGAGTGCGCGCACCATGGCAGTGCAGCCTTCGGCCACTATGGCTGTGGAAGGCCGGGTCAAGCAAATGCGCGCAGCCGGCGAAAACGTGATTGGTTTTGGCGCGGGCGAGCCGGACTTCCCTACCCCGGATGTAATTAAGCAGGCAGCCATCGACGCGATTCACAGCAACTTCACTAAATACACCGAAACGGGCGGCACCCCGGCGCTCAAAGACGCGATTGCGGCGCATGAAAGCAAACAGACCGGTATTACTTATAAAGGGTCACAAGTGGCTGTGCACACCGGCGGCAAGGAATCGTTGTATTTGGCATTCCAGGCCTTGTGCGACAAAGGTGACGAAGTGCTGATCCCCGCGCCGTATTGGGTGAGTTACGTAGAGCAGGTGCGGCTAGCCGATGCCACCCCCATTATTGTGCCCACCACCGCCGAAGATAATTTTAAAGTAACGGGGGAATTGCTTGCTCGCTACACCACACCCAAGACCCGTCTGGTGGTGCTAAACTCGCCCAGCAACCCAACCGGCATGGTATACACCGCCGAGGAGCTGCGTAGCATTGCCGATTGGGCCAAGACCAACGAGGCACTGTTCTATACCGATGAGCTGTATGACCGGGTGGTATATATCGAAAATTACGCACGCTGGCTAAAAGTTGCTCCCGAGTTGGTTGAGCGCACAATTATCGTCAATGGCTTGTCCAAGGCTTACGCGATGACGGGTTGGCGACTGGGCTATGCGGCTGGGCCAGAGTGGATCATTAAGGGCATGCTCAAGATTCAGGGGCACAGCAACAGCCACCCAACCTCCATTACCCAAGCGGCTGCGCTAAAGGCTTATACGACTGACCTGAGCGGCGAAATCAACAAAATGGTCGCAGAGTTCAAGAAGCGCCGTGACTGGATTGTGGCTGCGCTGAATGACATCCCCGGTGTGAGCTGCATCATGCCGGATGGCGCGTTCTACGCCTTCCCCGATTTTAGATTTGTGCTGGGCAAGAAGCTCAAATATGGCCGCGTGTGCAACAGCGGGGAAGAGCTCTCGACTTATCTGTTGGACACAGTTAAGGTCGGCATTGTGCACGGCGAAGCTTTTGGTGCGCCCGGCTGCGCCCGCCTAAGTTATGCTTTAAGCTTGGACAAAATCCAAGAAGGGGTAGCGCGGATCAAGGACGCTCTTCAATTCTAAGTTCTTAGTCTTGAGTGCTTAGTCCTCAGCGAATCACTGAGTATCGTAAGCTAAGGACTAAGCACTTGGAACTAAGCACTCAATCTTCAACACTCTAAAATGCAACAAATCATCGCGATGGGCGGCGGCGGGTTTTCGATGGAGCCAGAGAATCCCTTGCTCGACCTTTACATCCTGAAGCAAATCGGCAAACCCCGGCCTAAAATCTGTTTTTTTGCGCATGCTACCGACGATGCAGTGCGCTATTCGTTTAACTTTTTCAAGGTATTTACACAATTTGATTGTCAACCCTCGACGCTTTCGATGTTCCAAACCCCACCCATGAGCCACAGCAGCATGGAGTCGTTTATTTTGGAACAAGACGCAATATATGTAGGTGGCGGTAACACCAAGAGCATGTTGGCGTTATGGCAAGCATGGGGCTTGGATGAAATTCTGCGTGAAGCCTATCAAAAAGGAATTTTGCTGGCCGGAATCAGCGCTGGCGCCAATTGCTGGTTCGAACAATGTGTGACCGATTCGGCTACACCAGAGCTGAGCGCATTGCCCTGTCTGGGCATCGTGAAAGGAAGCTGCTGCCCGCACTACGATGGCGAACCCCTGCGCCGACCGACCTACCTGCGCCTCATCAAGACTGGGCAAATTGTTGATGGCATTGCGCTGGACGATGGCGCCGCTGCACACTTTATCGATGGCGAGTTGATCCGTGTCGTCAGTTCGCGACCCAACGCTCGGGCTTATAAACTACGCCGGGCGGGGGATGCAGCAGGCGAACAGTCGCTCGAAACACGGTATCTGGGTACGTGACAGCCGTCATACCCAAATGTGACGCTACACACTCATCCGAATTCTCTCCGTGCTTTAGTATTCAACAAATACTCATCTACGCAAAGTAATGTACGAAGCGTATGAATAGCAGGTATTTGTTATCAAAGTTTTATATTGCTACTCCTAAGGTCCAAAGCATGAAGAGCATGAAAAGCATAAATAGTAGCGTTTTCGGAGGAAATCGAAAGATGCGCAAGTCAGTATTAGCGTCGACATTTGGGTTGATTTTGGGGTTTTTGCTTGTAGTCAGCCAGGCCAACGTGGTACAAGCCCAAAACCGACGGCCCTCAGATGTGCCAGCCGGTGAAGACGCCAAAGTCACCAAAGTCATCGACGGTGAAACTATCGAGGTCACCATCAACGGTGCGCCCTTCACGGTGAGGTATCTGGGCATTGACGCCCCCAACGGCAAAGAATGCTATGCCGGGCAGGCCAGCAGTGCTAACCTAAATCTGGTCAATGGCAAACGGGTGGTACTGGAGCAAGACGTTACCAATATCGATAACAGTGGCCGGTTGCTGCGTTATGTCTATCTGTTGGATGGGCGTATGGCCCAGGAAGAGCTGGCCAAAAGCGGAGCCGCTCGTGCCATCACAGCGCAGCCGAATATCAAGAACCAAGCCCTACTCAATGAATATGAGCGCCAGGCAGCAACCGCCAAACGCGGTGCGTGGCGCACTTGCAAATGGCAGCCGCCTGCTGGCAATGTATTGGGTGCATGTCCTGTTTTTCAGATTGAAACACTTATAGAACGCAAAGCCAAGCTGAATGAATTCTCACTTTTAAAAGAAGGCGACTGCGTGGTGATTCAAAAAGCCACTAACCCGGACGGTTCAGCCTGGCAGGGTCAATATGTATGGCATCCCGCCGGTAGCCAGATCGCACTGAGTAACATGTATGTGCGCTGGAAGGATGGCTTTGTACGCATCACCCAAGAAAGTGATGGTAGCTTCGCAGCGCGCTTTGTGCAGAGCAATCGGGCGTCTATCAACTTCAAAGCTGGACAACGGCCCATCTTCACACCAGCCAACGATGAGCCGACCACCAAAGCGATCATCCCAGAGCCAACCCAGCCGAATGTGCTACGGATTGAGACCAATGCTTTCTTGTTCCGTGCCACGGGCAACGGTAAATACACCGCGCTGGTCGATGTCTTCGAATATAAATCGGGTGACTTCAAAGATGTCGTGGTGACTACAGCGGGGAATGTGCAGTAGATCCTAAAAATCCTGTCATCCGGTAAATCCGCATCTGTCTGTTCCTACAGGCTGGATGATAGGATTTTTCAGGCGGGCTTCACCAACTGCGTCACGCGTTCGGCGATGATCGGCCCCCACGCCAGCCCGTATTGGCCTGCTGCGAGGGCATAGTAGACCCGGCCTTCTACCGGCAGCTGATCCACTATTGGCGAGCCATCGAGGCTATAGGTGGTAACCCCCGATTGCCAGCGCTCAGTCTCGCGGATAAGGTCGGGGGCTTGTTGCTCGATAAATTGGCGAATAGTCTGCGCTGGATCGTGTTCACTAGCAATGTTTGATTCCTGCAAGTTCCATGCAGTAATGCGTAACCGAGAATCATTGCCACGCGCCACCATAAGTTGCCCATCATCCACAATCACAGGCATAGCAAACAATCCGGCATCGTAGATCGCTCCATCGAGTGGCACCGAGGTCCATGTTGTGCCCCGCGCAAAGTGTATCGAATCGGACAGATAAGGCGACAAGCTTCCACAATATGCATTCGTCGCCAACACCACACTCTCGGCGCGCAGCGTATATTTGTCGGCCAGCGCGTGCATGACGCCCTTTTCATGACGCAATTCGTTGATCTCGATACCGGGATGGACACTAATATTCTCGTGCTGTAGCAGCTTTACGGTCAGTAGCTCTAGATTGATCTGCATGCTGTGTGCCACGGCGATACCTGCACCATAACCATTCGGAACGGCGTCCGGGTGGGTCTCCCAACCAAACCGCGTGTTGTCTATGCGTTGCAATTGCTGACAGCGTTGACGCAGTTGGTCGTTCCAAAGGGGCCGACTGACGACATGCAACGCGCTACAAATGACTGGAATCACCCCATGTTGATCGGCGATCTGTGTCAACGCATTCAGGCCACGCGCCGTTTCCGCAAATTGTTCCAACGCCAAGCTGGGTGTAGCGAGCCCTACTGACCGGCGTGTTGCGCCTGTAGCTACGGCCTGAGCGTCCACTACGGCAACATGTGCGCCCAATGCGGCCAGTTGCGCTGCGATCATTGCACCGGTGTAGCCGGCACCAATCACCAAAATATCGTTTATTACCATGGCAAGTGGAGTTTAACCCGTCTTTTGCCTGATAAAATCAAGTTGTGGCACAAGCACTGTATCGCAAATGGCGGCCCCAGTCTTTTGATGATGTGGTGGGGCAAGAGCATGTTACGACAACGCTCAAAAATCAAATTTCAACGGGTCGGATTGGTCACGCCTATTTGTTCGTTGGGTCACGCGGTTGTGGCAAGACAACGAGCGCACGTATTTTTGCCAAAGAGATCAATATTGCGCAGCTAGACCCCAAGAACCCACGCACACAACAAATTGCTACTGCCATTGCCGAAGGGCGCAGTCTGGATTTGATTGAGATCGACGCCGCCTCGCACACCGGCGTGGACGATATTCGTGAGATCCGCGACAGAGTGGCATTTCAGCCGAGCGAGCTGAAATACAAGGTGTACATCATTGACGAAGTGCACATGCTTAGTACGGCGGCATTTAACGCGCTCTTGAAGACGTTAGAAGAGCCCCCACCGCACGTCGTATTTATCTTGGCGACGACCGACCCGCAGAAGATCCCCGCCACGGTGCTCTCACGCTGCCAGCGATTTAACTTTAAGCGCGTGCCGGTCGATAAGATCGTCACACGTTTGCGTAAGCTGTGCGAAGGTGAGGGCATCGATGCGGACGACCATGCGCTGCGTTTGATTGCGCGTCATGCGACTGGGGCCTTGCGCGATGCGGAAAGCTTGCTCGATCAATTGGCGTCGTCAAATTCGCTACGCATTACACCAGCGGATGTGCGCGAGGCACTGGGTGCAACCGACGCCAGCACGGTGAAAGCGCTAGTCGATGGGCTGATTGCACGTGATCCCTCGGCTGGGTTTGACGCTATTCAAAACGCCATCGATCAAGGGGCTGATGCCCGCCAAATTGCTCGGCAGACTGTGGAGTATTTGCGCGCGCTCATGCAAGTGAAGGTCAGCAAAAGCGGAGCTAGCGGTGATATGACCGAGGCCGAAAAGCTGGAAATGAGCGGTCATTCCGAGCACATCACTATGGCGCTTTTAGCACGCGCCACCAAAGCTTTTAGCAGTGCCATCAATGAGATGCGCGGCAGCACTGATGCGCAGTTGCCGCTGGAAATGGCCTATTTGGATTGTGTGGTGGAGGAAGCGGTCAGCGGTCAGTGGTCAGCGGCCAGCAGAGAGACGACGGGCAACCGACCCTCGACGACCAGTCACCCGTCACCAGTCACCAGTCATCAGCCACCAGCGGCCGCCAACCAGCCAGCAACAGTGAATGTGCAAATGCCGTCGCGACCACGGTCGAATGCGATTGAAATACTGCGGACGAACTGGAAGCAGATCATTGCGGATGTGAATCTGGTGAACAAGGCGGCGGCGGCATTGCTGCGCTCGTGTCAGGCATTCGATATCGTGGGCAATGCAATTCAATTGCGGGCAGATCATGATTTGATCAAGCAACGGCTGGAAGACCCAAAGAACAATGCCGCAGTGCTAGGCGTGTTGAAGAAAATGCTGGGCGGCGACGACGATTACGGCATGACCATTTTCGTAGGGCAGCCACCCATCGATCCCAACGACGATCCGGTGTTAAAAGCAGCAAAACGACTTGGTGGTACGATAAGAGAGTAATACGAGTGCTTAGGCTTGAGTGCTTAGTGAACAGCAGAAGTTTACTAAGCACTAAGCACTAAGTAAAACTAAGGACTAAAAGAATGGCAAAAGGACGACGAACAGATTTTGTGCCGCGGGCACAGCCTAACAGCGGTGGTGGCGGCGGTGTGCAGCCTGATTTGGCGGCACGCATCAAGAAAATGCAAGACGAGATGCAGCTGACCCAAGCGGCGCTTGAAAGTGAGATCATCAATGTAACTGCTGCTGGCGGCGCAATAACGATTGCGATTACCGGACATCAGCGGGTGCAAAGCATCAAGCTTGACCCTTCGCTGGTAGATCCCACCGATGTCGGCATGTTGGAAGACACGCTGGTTGCAGCGGTGAACGAGGCTATCGTTAAATCGCAGGAACACTCGGCCACCCGGCTGGAATCGGTCACCGGTGGAATTAATATTCCGGGGTTGATGTAAGGAAGTGTGAGGTAAGAGATATGAGGTATGAGGTATGAAACAAGAGTTTTCATACTTCATACTTCTTGATTTGTTTTGGCTACTTCAAATCAGGCTCTCCCCGCATCTGTAACAAAACTGGTGGATGCATTGACCCAACTGCCGGGCATTGGGCCAAAAAGTGCCTCACGGCTGGCGTATTTCTTATTGCGTGCACCGCTGGATGTGTCGATGGGACTATCGGAAGCGTTGCGGGATTTGAAAGCCAGCACCCGGCTATGCTCGACTTGCTTCAACATTACAGAGAGTGACCCATGTGGTATTTGCGCGGATAGCATGCGCGATCGGCGCATCATCTGTGTAGTAGAAGAGCCACTGGATTTAATTGCAATTGAACGGGCGCGCAGCTTCAAGGGTCTGTATCACGTACTGCATGGCGTCATCTCGCCAGTCAGCGGGGTAATGCCGGAGGATCTGAAACTGGCAGAGTTGCTCAACCGTTTGGGCAAGTCTGATCCACCGGTTCAGGAAGTCATCCTGGCATTGAATCCGACCATGGAGGGCGATATGACCGTCAACTTTATCCAAAAGAAGCTTGCGGCGATGACTGTGCCGATGCAATTGCGAATAACTCGTTTGGCACGCGGGTTGCCTTCGGGTGGCGATTTGGAATATGCAGACGAGGTTACGCTCAGTCGGGCGCTTGAGGGACGCCACCCAATATGAGCACCGAAGGCACGCTACAGGCTGCGCTATTTGAGGCACTGGATGCCATCCGCGCAAATTATCCAGAACAAGCCGTGAGCATGTGCAACGAGTTGCTTACCGCTTATCCGTATGCGGTGCGGGTGTTACGGGTGCGGGCGCAGGCCTATGACGGCATGCAGGATTGGCAACACGCTAGTGAAGACTATACGCGGGTACTGGACACCGTGCCGACCGATGGCAACTCAATAGTGAGCTTGGCTAAATCCATGCATGCGCTGGGTCGCACCGGCGAAGCACAACTGATTGCACGCCAGGCGTTGGACTACATACCCAACAGTGAGGATGCGTTGGCATTGGCGCAGAATGTCGAAGATGGTGATCCCAATGCACTAAAGTCACCTGTTCCTGGGCGAGTGTTGCTCATGCGCCAACAATTTGATTTTGGGCGCATTGACAAAGCGTTGGAATCGTTGCGCAAGTTCGCTGCTGAACGCCCACATCGGATTGATGCACGCGTAGTGCTGGCCGAGTTATTGTGGCGCAGCGGGGCGCGCATTTCAGCTGCCGAATTGTGCCAAGCGATTTTGGACGAGCTACCTGATTGCTTGCCCGCACATGCACTATTGGTGTTGATCTGGAAAAAAGCAGGCGCACTACGCATCAGCGAGAGCCACCTACGCACTTTGGATCAATTGGATCCTGATCACCGTGAAACGCGCGAATGGCTGGGGGAGTTGTCGCCTGTGACAACAATCCATGTTCCGGCCAAGCCAGATAGCGTGGTCAACCGATTTGAAACGGACGACGATCGCAACGCAAGCAGTGCCGCAAACCAAGCCGAACACGAAGATTATTTGAATGATCTGATCGCCAATGCTGGCCCCATCGCACCAGATAGTCTCGATAATAATGACGACTTTGATAACGACACCGGAGAAGTGCTGGCTAATGTGGCCCCATTAACTTGGGAACGCGATGCTTTAATTGACGATGAGAACCCAGCCAAGCCGTGGTGGTTGAATAAGTTGGAGAGTGCCGGGCCGCCCATACCAGAGGGCGTTTATCCAGCCAAACCACAACCAAGTCAGGCAATTACGTCGGCCAAAGGCGAGATTGAAGCGGATAATGAAGCGGATAATAAAGCGGATGAAGAGTCGGAGCTCGAGAGTGAAACGCTGTCCCGAACGGAGATGGCGATGCCACCAACCTCGCCAAGTAGCTTGAATGAGTCAGTTGAATCGTTGGACAATCCGACTGAGTCACTTGCGCGAGTAGCGCCAGCGATGCCGGAGACAACAACGATCAGCTTGCCGACGGAGCTATCCGCGACTGAAGAAATCACAATCATTGCGCCGATGGGCGCACGCGTCTTGGTAGGCCGAGCGGCTAACGCAATGATGGTGCCACCTCCTGCGCCACCCTTGCCCCAACCTGAACAGCGCATTTGGCGACAGAGCGAACGGTGAGCCAAAGCCACAATCATTCGCGTATCATTGGGGGACTATGGCAATTGAACGCACCCTCATTATCATTAAGCCGGACGGCGTACAGCGCAATCTGGTCGGCGAGATTATCTGCCGCTTCGAGCGACGCGGTTTGAAAATCGCAGGCATGAAGCTGATACACATCAGCAAAGAACTGGCTGAGACCCACTATGAGGCACACCGCGGCAAGGGCTTCTTTGCCCCGACCGTGGCCTATATGAGCAGCCAGCCGACGGTAGTCATCGCGCTGGAAGGCCCAAGCGCAATTGCAATTGCACGCCAAACTATTGGCGCGACCAAGCCTGGCGAGGCGGCCCCAGGTAGCATCCGCGCCGACTTCGGGGTAGACATCAGCCGCAATTTGGTGCATGGCAGCGCCGACGCCACCGACGCCGAGCGTGAACTAAAGCTGTATTTCAAGCCGGAAGAGTTGATTAACTATTCACGTCCGGCAGATATTTGGTTAAGTGAGTAATACGGCACATAAACTGAGCCGGTCTTAGAAACCGGCTCGGTTTGAAGCGAAATTGGCATGACCGGCTTCACGATCGAACTCCCTCCACCTGAGCAACTGTCGCAAATGATTGCACGGTCGCCGCACGCGTTTCAGTACCAGCGCATGCTGGATGATTTGCTGCGCCAGGAGCAGGAGAAGCGCCGACAGTTTCACGAGTTGTTGGCACAGTATGAGGGGCGCAAGGTGGAGTTTGTTTATGGAGAAATCGTTGAGGATGAAATGCCGGTAAAGAAGATACACTACGATATCGTCTGGCGGCTATTGCGACTGTTGCGTGAATTTGTCGAGTTGCATGAGTTGGGCTATGTCGGTTACGAGAAAGTCATGATCTCGCTGCAACGCAACGATTATGAGCCTGATATCTGCTTCTTCAACGTGGATATAGCAAGTCAGTTCACTGAAGACCAGACCCGCTTCCCCGCACCAGATTTTGCTGTTGAGGTGCTTTCGCCAAGCACTTATATGACGGATCGCCAAACAAAGTTTGCTGATTATGAAGCCAACGGCGTGCGGGAATATTGGATCATTGATCCTGAAAGTGAATTGCTGGAACAGTATGTGCTGACAAACTCAAAGTATGTACTTCGGATTAAAGCACCGGATGGCATCGTCCAAAGCGTTACAGTGCCGGAATTTGAGATTCCCATTCGAGCGCTGTTCGACCAGCAAGAAAATCTCATAGCACGAAAGAAGCTGCTGTGACTCAGATCACAGAGATTGGTCAGACACGCGGCTTCGATCAAGAATTGGAGCCGCGTTTTTTGTTGTATAAGAAGTAATTAGCAAATTGAAAGTAGAAAAAGTTGAAAGTAGATATGGTTATTACACGATTTGCCCCCTCGCCCACAGGTATGTTGCACATCGGTGCAGTGCGGACGGCGTTGTTTTCCTGGTTGTGCGCCAAGAACCAGGGCGGAAAGTTTTTCATTCGCTTGGAAGATACGGATCAGGATCGCTATGTGGAAGGGGCTGGCAAACAAATCTTGCAGACCTTTGATTGGCTAGGCATCAAGCTGGATGGCGGGCCAGATCATGCCGAGTTGCAGACGATGAAAAGCAATGAGGATTATCCCGGCGCGCTGGAAAGGGGCAAAGTGAACGGTATCGCCGGGCCCTTTGTGCAATCGCATCGGCTGCATATTTACAAGGAGCATGCCGAGAAATTGATTGAGCTGGGTCACGCCTATCGTGCCAACGAGAGCAGTGAGGAACTAACCCAATTGCGTCAGCAAGCCGAAGCAAAGAAGATGGATTTTCGCTTCAAAGAGGAGATGCGCTTACGCACAGACATCAAGCCAGATGAGCCACATGTCGTGCGGCTACGCATGCCGCGCACTGGGCAGACCCGCTATAAAGATATAGTCAAAGGCGATATGACCTTTGAGAACGCCAACCTCGATGATCCGGTATTGCTCAAAACTGATGGCTTTGCCACTTATCATCTGGCGGCTATGGTTGATGACCATCTAATGGGCGTAACGCATGTGGTACGCGCCGATGAGTGGCTGTCGAGCACACCCAAGCACATTCAGATTTACAAGGCGTTTGGCTGGGAGCTACCCCAATTTGCGCATGTGCCCAATGTGCTCGGGGCTGACGGCAAAAAACTGAGCAAACGCCATGGCGCACAAAGCGTGTTTGAATTTCGCGATGCGGGCTATCTCCCCGAGGCGCTCATTAACTTTCTGGCGCTGCTGGGTTGGGCACCAGGGCAAGGTGATGAGCAGAATGTCTTTTCGATTGACGAGCTGATTCAAAAGTTCTCGCTGGATCGGGTAGGGAGCTCACCCGCCGTTTTTGAATACGCCAAGCTAGACTGGCTGAACGACATGCACATTCGTCGGCTAGAGCCGGAGGACTTGGCCAACCGGCTACGGCCGTTCTTAGAGCAGGCAGGCACCGCAATCGACACCCCAGAACGTTTTGCTAAGCTGGTGCAACTGGTGCCACTGATCAAAGAGCGCGCTAAAAAATTAACCGATGCGCATGACTATATCGACTTCTTCTTTAGGGATATTCCCGTGCCGCCAGTCGAAATGTTGATTGGGCCGAAGATGGAGCTGCATTTGTCATTGCATGCGCTACGCGAGGCGCGCAACGTGCTGGCTGGGTTGCTCGACTTTAATGACGATAAAGGGATGGAGCAAGCGTTACGGGCGCTAGGTGACGAGCTGAAGCTGAAGCCGACCCAGCTATTCACGATCATCCGTAACGCGGTGAGCGGCAAGACGGTGACTCCACCGTTGTTCGGCAGCATGGCTGTACTGGGCCGAGAGGTCAGTTTGGCACGAATTGATGCAGCGATTGGACGGTTAATGGGGGGCTGATATGCGAACATACGTCAATTGATGGTCCGCACCTGCATATTGCATTGGCCGACGGCGCTGGCAAGACCATTGGGGGACACGTGCAAGATGACAACCTAATCTACACCACCGCCGAGATAGTGATTGGCGAACTCACGGATGTGGTGTTTGAGCGACCGATGGATCCTGAGACTACTTACGACGAGTTGACTATTTCACCTCGGGATCGATAGTAAAGAAGTCTGAATACCTTAGGTTTTTCCGCGAATCACGCTAATTCTCGCGAATTTATTAGCGCAGATTCGCGTGATTCGCGGAAAATAGCAAAAAGCTAAGGTAATCGGTAAAGAAGTAAAGAAGTTTTGATTGCGAG